>JAFTSK010000167.1 GCA_017467385.1 Bacteroidaceae bacterium | reverse complement strand
TCTTGGCGGGCACTTCTTCAAATGCATAATCCGAATTTCGAGTAACTCGGCGAATCATGAATCGTCCTCCAAACATATTCAACTCACAGAGCATATCATCCGTTGTTTGCACCCATTCGCCGGTTGGCAAAGCGCCAAACAACTGGGTAATCTGCATATTCTCTACGAAATTTACATCTGTTTTCTTCGGCAAGTTCAAAATACATTCCTTCAAACGGAAGGTAGAGTCGGCCATGATGTAAAGATGCCCTGTAAAGCCAAAGTCTTGGGAGTTGTTAGGCACAAATGTCAAATGGAAACATTTGTCTTGCTCTACATACAAGGTGTCCATGATGTAATAGCGATAGAACGAAATCCCATTGTCCGAAATAGGGCTATCAAACGGATATTGAAGCAAACGTACACGA
The DNA here is from genome assembly GCA_017467385.1 of Bacteroidaceae bacterium. GTDB lineage: Bacteria > Bacteroidota > Bacteroidia > Bacteroidales > Bacteroidaceae > Phocaeicola. Next base: position 6,611 of record JAFTSK010000167.1, on the reverse strand, counting down.
TCTTCGTACACGTTCACATTCTGGAAGACATCCTTTAATACGGTGGTCAGAATATCTCCTGTATTAAACAACTCATTCACCCCGGTCGAGTTGATTCCTCGAACAATGCTTTTTTCGCTTTCCGGATTTTTTCTATACACATTCTGAGTAACCGTTTCATCGACGGACACCGGCAAGATATGCTTGTCGATTTCTTTGCAATATTCCACCTGATCCTTGAAGAAAGGGAATTTGACGAATATCTTGGATTCACGAAGCGAGTCGGCCGTAATATTGTTGACCGCAAACGTCAATTTCTGATAGGTGTTATAGCTATAATAATCCTTCTGCTTCAGGTCGTCTACCGCCTTATGAGCTACCACCTTCTTCATCAACTCAACCGCCGGATTGTTCTTTCGAGAATACTTTTCCCTTTTCGGCTTAACCACCACTTCGTCCAGCGTGTGGTCCAGAAGTTTCATTTTCACTTCCAGCGTATTGGTGTTGTAAGTGATAGGCACAATTTTGGTTTCATAACCTACGGAAGAGAAAGTCAATTCCTTCCATGCCACCATCTTCTGCACTTCAAACCGACCATCCATATCGGTAATTGTACCTACCCCCTTTCCTTCATAAAAGACATTCAAATACGGAATAGGTTCGCCCGTCTCAGCATCCGTCACGACACCTTTTATTTGGGCAAATATCTGATTCAAGCATAAAATCGAAAGAAAGAAAACCAGAAATAGTCTTTTCACCATTGTTCTAATCATTACATTTTGCTAAAGCTGGGCAAAATTACAAAAAAGTATATCATCCGAAAAGAACGAACAACAAAAAGAACATTTTTTTTGACTTCGAGGACACTATTTGCATTCATTCACAATCCATACAAAAGTTCAAAGACTTTTTATAAAAGCAGAAGAGCTTTTCAAAAAACCTGATGAGGTTTATCAAAAAGCTCTTTATTCCATTAATCCAACTTCAGCGTATCGCTGTCGTCTCGCTTTTCATAATATTGCTTTCGCAAAGGACGGGCATGGATTTCTTTTTCAAAGATTCGATTGCGATGTACATCTATGGCCATGTAAATGGCTTGTCGGAATGAGTTTTCACTGGCAACACCTTGTCCGGCAATATCATAGGCCGTTCCATGAGCTGGCGAAGTCCGTACAATGGGCAGGCCGGCGGTGAAGTTTACTCCTTCATCCATAGCCAACGCTTTGAAAGGAGCCAATCCCTGGTCGTGATACATAGCCAAGATTCCATCAAAATGGCAGAAATTGCCTGAGCCCATGAAGCCATCTGCCGGATAAGGGCCAAAGCACAACACACCCTTTGCCATCATTTCTTTCATGGCAGGAATAATTACTTCTGCTTCTTCACTTCCAATCAAGCCATTGTCGCCCGCATGAGGATTCAAGGAGAAAACAGCAATACGCGGATTGTCGATTCCAAAATCCGTTTTCAACGAACGGTGGAATATCTCCATTTTCTCCATAATCAGTTCTTTGGTTATCGTGGAAGCGATTTCTCTAACAGGAATATGGCCGGTTACAAGAGCCACACGAAAATCATCTTTCACCAGAATCATCAATGCTTTGCTTCCATCCCCTACCCGTTCTTCGATATACTCAGTGTGTCCGGGGAATTGGAATGTTTCCGACTGGATGGTGTGTTTGTTGATTGGCGCTGTAACCAGCACATCAATCAAACCTTCCCGATAATCCGCCAACGCCCTTTCCAACGCATCCAAAGCCGCTTTCCCGGCTTCAGCCGTAGGTTTGGTCAATTCCACCTTCAACTCATCTTCCGTACAACTCAAAATATTCAGCCGGCCATCTTGCACTTCCTCTGTCGAGTTGATGATGCTGAAAGCTGTCTGAATATCCATTGCTTTCCGATGATAAGCGGCCACCTTTGGCGAACCATAAACAATCGGCGTACACAATTCAAACATGGTAGGATCGGAAAATGCTTTCAAAATCACTTCATATCCCACTCCATTGATGTCTCCGTGAGTTATACCCACTTTTATTCTTCTGTTATCTTCCATGAATAACCAATGTTTCTTTATTTATTGATTGCAGTTGTGTCCGGCTTTTCTTCTTCCACGCCGTTCACTCCTATGACTATTTCATCTATCTGCTGTTCTTGAGGCAAGTTCAACGTATAAAGTGCGGCCTCCATCTGACGCATTAAATCACGCTTTTTCTTTTCCGGAGCATAGATAAAGGCTTCAACGACCACCACCCGACCATTCGGACGGTCTACACGAGCATGAGACACAAACGGTCCACCCATCATGTCGTTTTCCATTTCCCATAAGCCACGAGCCTCAAACGCATATTCTCCTTTCACATTTATCTCCTTTACATCCACATAATCTGCAGCCGTAGCCATGTATTGATTTTCCAACGAACCCGGAATGTTAATCTTCATCACAGAATCACGCTTCTGTATAAAGAAATCTTTGGTAAATGTATTCTTGTCTGTATAAGGATACGAATAAATCACAAAGTTTGTGCTGACATCCGAAGTCGGCTTGTCATTGGATGCCCAGAGAAAATCCTTTCCAACTTTGTAACGTTCCATATCCGCAGGCACCCAAACATCACATCCAAACATGCTTCCCACCTTAGTAGAAACAAGGTTGCTATGATCTTTCTTCAACAAAGCAATCTGGCGATTCATTTCCACCTTTGTGAAGAAATCAAGAATCACCTGACGATTCTTAGTTACAAATTCTTCAAAAGAAGCCTCATCCGGAGCCTGAATCGTCATAATCATCTGTGGCGAAGCATAGCTATCACGTGCATACTTCAGCTTAGGTTGAGTGTAAATAGGCTGAATGTCTACATCAATGATATTACGGAAAATTTTCATTCCCCGTGAGAAGTTTTCCGGTGCAATGTTCGAGATTCGGAAAGAACGTTCCGGTTGAGGAAGCCCCGGCACATCCGAATCCAATACATCAAACAAAGCGCGACCTGCAGGACGTTCCCAAAAACCCTTGTCAATCACGACCAACATTTCATACGGTCTTCCACTGGATACGGGAGCAAATACAGACTTGCCGCCATTATCTTTACAGGAAAAGAGCATCAACGCCATCAGCGCCATACTCAACATGTTTACTACTTGCTTTTTCATTTCTCTTTATTTTTCTTGATCATTTTTCTTTTTCTCTTCTTGCTGCTTGGCCGTTGACAACATGCCACAAGCCGCAAAGATGTCTTCCCCTCGGGAGGCTCTGATGGTGGCAAACACACCATGTTGTGTCAAATAATCGCGGAAAGCAATGATATGTTCCATGTTCGTTCCATCTAAATCTACATTTGGAATGGCATGAAAACGAATCAAGTTCATGCGACATTCAATGCCCCGAAGCAGTCGGACAATCTCTTTCGCATACACCAACGAATCATTGACTCCCTTAAACATAATGTATTCAAAAGACAAGCGGCGTTGCTTGCTAAAATCATATCGGCTCAGCACTTCCACAATATCAGCAATCGAGAAAGCCTTTTCTGCCGGCATCAATTCACGACGTTGTGCAGGGAATGGGCTATGCATACTGATGGCCAAGTGGCAATCGCTTTCGTTCAAGAAACGTTCCAATCCTTTCTTCAAGCCTACTGAAGAAACGGTGATACGTTTGGGACTCCACTTGTATCCATAATCCGATGTCAGGATTTCAAGCACTTTCAATACTTCATCCAAGTTGTCAAAAGGCTCTCCCATCCCCATAAACACCAAATTCGTCAAAGAGTTTCTTTCCGGAACAGAAAATATCTGATTCAAGATTTGATTGGCGGTAAGGTTTGCCGTAAAGCCTTGCTTGCCTGTCATACAAAACTTGCAATTCATCTTACAACCTACCTGAGAAGACACGCACAAGGTAGCCCGGTCATTGTCCGGGATGTAAACCGCCTCTACAAAATCATTGGTGGGTGTACGGAAAAGATATTTTACCGTTCCATCTACTGAACGCATGGCTTCTACCGGCCCCGAAGCCCCTACTTCAAAACCTTCGTTCAACAACTGGCGATATTTCAAAGACAGATTGGTCATTTCGTCTATAGAAGTAACCTTCTTATCGTACAACCAAGAAGTAATCTGTTTGGCGGCAAACTTAGGCATTCCCAAATTTGCGGTTATCTGTTGAATCTCATAGAGAGTTTTTCCCAACAAAGGTATTTTAGGAGTTTCCATGTTCTTATTTTCTGCATTTAAACGTACAAAGGTACATAAAATAAAGATATAATACCTATATTTGCACGCATAATTACAAAAATTAAGATTATGAAAAAAGCGATTAATTGCTTCATACCATACGAAAATGAGACATCTGTGAGAAAAACAATCGCTTCTTTGAAACAATGTCCGTTGGTAAATAATATCTACCTACTATCTACCGTTTCAAGAGAAGAGGATGTAGATGGTTGTACCATCCTTCCGGTAGACACCTACCAAAGTTCAACGACTTTCCAACAGATGGCCAAGTTTGCAGATGCTGATTATACATTAATATATATAAAGTCCTCTCCATTAGAACTGGGTTACAGAGGATTGGAACGAATGACCGATTATCTCATCAAAGGGGAAACAACGATGGTATATTCGGATTATTACGAATGGAAAGAAAATGAGCTGAAACCTCATCCGGTTATTGACTATCAATTAGGCAGCGTGCGGGATGATTTTGATTTTGGTTCTCTTTTGCTATTCGACACAGCGCATCTCAAGGATGCGATAAATGCATTGGATAAGCAAGAGTCCTATCGCTATGCAGGACTTTATGCCATCCGATTGTTTGTTTCTCGTCAAGGAAGTATCCGCCACATTAACGAATATTTGTACACCGAGATTGAAGAAGACCTTCGTTTATCCGGCGAAAAGCAGTTCGATTATGTCAATCCCCGTAATCGGGAAGTACAAATTGAAATGGAGAAGGCATTTACACAATACCTGAAAGATAGCGGTTGCTACTTATCTCCTCGTTACAAGAATCCCAACTTAAAGGAGGTACATTTCGATATAGAAGCGTCCGTTATTATTCCGGTTAGAAACCGAGTAAGGACCATCAAAGATGCCATTGATTCCGTATTAAGTCAAAAAACTGACTTCCCGTTCAACTTGCTGATTGTAGACAATCATTCAACAGACGGAACTACAGAAGCCATTGAAAGCTATCAAGAACATCCTCAAATCATCCACATCCGTCCGGATAGAAACGATTTGGGCATAGGGGGGTGTTGGAACCTGGCTGTAAACCATCCACAATGCGGACGCTTCGCCGTCCAGTTGGATAGCGATGACATTTATAGTAGTCCGCACACTCTCCAAAAGATTAGAAATGCCTTCTACGAGCAACAATGCGCCATGTTGGTCGGTTCGTATCGAATTACCGACTTCCACCTGAACACATTGCCTCCCGGCCTCATCGACCACAAAGAATGGACGGACGAGAACGGGCATAACAATGCTTTGCGCATCAATGGTTTAGGAGCTCCACGTGCTTTCTTTACTCCTCTGCTTAGAGAAATCGGCATACCTAATGTAAGCTACGGAGAAGACTATGCTCTGGGGTTAGCGTTTTCGCGCAACTATAAGATTGGACGCATTTATGAAGAATTATACCTTTGCCGCCGTTGGGAAGGGAACTCAGATGCGGCTTTGAGCATTGAGAAAGTAAACCGGAACAATCATTATAAGGATAGTCTCCGCACTCGGGAAATGTTGCTCCGTTCGCAACTTGCCAATGATACACAAGCCTTTATCCACGATCAACTGAACACTTGGGAGTTGGCCCGCAAGAATCATCAAGCCCTTGCGGATGTACAAACTCGATTCTTGTCTGTAGGAGAAACGACATTTACCGTACAGTTCAATCCGGCCAGGATTCGTTCTACGGGAGCCAAATTGGATGCTAAAAGTATCCAGGAACGCCCTTGTTTCCTTTGCAGAGAAAATCAACCTATCGAACAACAGGCACTCAAGGTGGCACCCCATTATCACTTGTGTGTAAATCCTTACCCGATTCTTCCGGAACACGTAACGATTCCTTGTTGTGACCACATCCGTCAGGAACTTCCTGCCGGCTTCCTTCAAGACTTAAAACAGTTGTTCAAGAAGCTTCCCGAAGGATATGCAGTGTTCTACAACGGAGCATCCAGCGGTGCATCGGCTCCAGACCATTTGCATTATCAGGGAGCTCCCCAATGCCATATTCCATTAGTTGCTCAATATGAACAATGGGAAAAGACTCGTGTAGCTACCAACGAATCCATTTATTATATAGCAGATTATACTTGTCCGCTTTTTGCCATAGAGCTTAGTGAAGAGACTTTCAAATGGGATTTCAGCCAACTCTTGAATTGTTTCCCCAGAACTGAGAACGAATGGGAACCGAAACTAAACTTGGTAGCTTGGCAAAAAGAAGGTAAGACAATCCTTGTAATTATCCCCAGAAGCAAGCATCGACCAGCTTGTTACTATGCTGACGAGAAAGACCAATTACTTATCAGTCCGGGAGCTCTCGACATGGCAGGCATCATTGTTACCCCTCGGGAAGAGGATTACAAGAAAATTACAGCTGAGGACATCCGACACATCATACAAGAAGTCGG
>JAFTSK010000166.1 GCA_017467385.1 Bacteroidaceae bacterium | reverse complement strand
CTTCGCACATCAAGCCTTCTCCGGTTGGAGATACTATTAAGACAACAGCGGTTCTGACTGAAATAGAGGGGCGTAAGCTTACCTTCTCTATCAAAGCGGAAGACAGCAAAGGGGTGATTGGTGAAGCGGTGCATGTGCGGTATATCGTTGACCGGTAACGGTTTATGAGTAAGTTGTAATGGGTTTTCATTTTTCTTTTGCTCGAACAAAAGAAAAACGAAACAAAAAGAAAATTCGCGGCTCCCGTTGCGAAGCTAAAATTTTCACTCTTTCTCTAAAGAAAAAGAACTCGCTTTGCTCAAACAGCTTTTTCTTCTTAACGGGAAAGAGCAAAAATTTCTTCACGCTTCTCCACTAAAGGCCGGTTCCCCAGCGGGGAACTTAAATGCGCTTCGCTGTTTGAGGGCGGATGGTTCGTTGTTTGTTGTTGTCCTTGTTGTTTATGTTTGCTATATACTTCTACGAAATAATTATTCCGTTATGATGCGCTTCGCTGTTTGAAAACATCTGATTCATAGAGAAAACATCCACAGCAACGAGCAAAGCAATGTTGCGAAAATCCGGCCTCACTTTTTGGACGTGAAGCGGAGGTCGTTGTTGTAGCGTTAAAAACAAAAAGCTGTTTGAACGAAGTGAGTTCTTTTTGTTTAGCGGAAACAACTGCCGGAGTAGTCCAAAAAGTGCAGACGGCAGTCTTTCTTTTTTGTTATCTTTTTTCTTTCTGCTGTCAGAAAGAAAAAAGTAAGAAGCCTTTAGTAAAAAAAGAAACCTCAAATCCCTTTTATAAACTCAAACAACTTTTTATAAAACGGATGTTTCGTCAAGGTCGAAGCATCCCCCAAGATGATTAGCTTCATTCTGGCACGTGTAATCGCTACATTCATGCGCCGTAAATCATTCAAAAAACCGATTTGGCCATCTTCATTAGCACGCACCAAACTGATGAGAATGACATCCCGTTCCTGGCCTTGAAAACCATCGACTGTGTTGATAGTCATTAAGTGGCGGAAAGGTTTGAAGAAAGCATCCTTCTTGATGAGTTGACGGAGGTATTGTACCTGAGCCTTGTAGGGAGAAATGACTCCGAAGTCAATACGTTCTTCCAGCAACCGTTCTTTTCCAATCTTGTTGATGTAGTTCTTTAACTCCTCTATACAGAGAGTCGCTTCCTGTTTGTTGATACGTCCGAAACTCTCGCCCACAAACTCCTCGTTACATTCCAACCCTTCCGTATTAACCCACACCATAGGCGTGTCAAAGTCGAGAATACTTCGATATTTCACTTCCGGTGCAGACCTCAGTTCGCCATGATAAAACCAATCCGATGAGAAACGCATGATTTCATCGTTCATACGATATTGAATCTTAAGAAGCGAAACGGCTTCGGGCTTATTGTGAACAATCTTCTGCATCAAGGTTTCGTCCAATCCCCCTCGCATGGCTTCGATACATTTAATCGTAGGCGGTAGTTGGCAATGGTCGCCGGCCAAAACCACTCGGTCGGCCTTGCGGATAGCTATCCAACAAGCAGCTTCCAATGCTTGGGCGGCTTCATCTATAAATAAGGTACCGAACTTCATGCCCATCAATACACGGTTGGCCGAGCTAACCAACGTACAAGCAATGACTCGTGCTTCGCTGAATAAGGCTTCGTTGATGCGGATTTCAAGTTCCGTAGCCCGGTCTTTCAATGAATTTATCTTTTGGCGGATGTTTTCCCGTTCGGCTCCTTTTCTACTTTTTCCGTACAATTCTCGGATTGCCTTTCGGATACTCCAAAGTTGGGGATAGTCCGGATGGCTCTCGAAGCGGCGTTCGTAAGTGAAGGAAAGCATTTTATCGTTCACTCGGGTAGGGTTCCCGATACGGAGAACAGGCACACCTCGGTCGACCAACTTCTCGCTAATCCAGTCTACGGCCATGTTACTTTGGGCGCAAACCAGCACCTGATTCTCCCGATGTAAGGTTTCGTAAATGGCTTCAACCAATGTGGTGGTCTTTCCGGTTCCCGGAGGCCCATGAACGATGGCCACGTCTTTGGCATGCATTACCTTGTTGACCGCTTCTTCTTGTGTCGGGTTCAGCCAGGGGAAACGGGTAAATCCGAAACTATAAGTGGAAGTCTTTTGAGTGCCATGAAAGATGTCGCGGAGTTCAGCCAACCGGTTCCCTTTTGCCTTGATAACTTGGCTAAGTGCTTCAAACATCAGTCGGTAGCTGGTCTCGTCGAAATAAAGTTGTACACCCAAACGGTCGGCGTTCTGAATATCCATCAGCGCATTGGTTCCCGGAAGAATAACTACCATGCGGTCTTCGTCTACATAGTTGACCGTTGCTGTGAAGTTAAAATAATGCAACCGTTCGGAAGCGTCTTGCGTAAAGAAACACACCGGCCGACCAAATTCAAATACATGCTCAATGTCTTTGTCTTCTCGCCGTTCCACCTCGACCACTAATTGGTTCAGGGAGTTGTAATAGCTTCTGCCCACCGAAAGCGGATACCAACACATGCCCCGTTTGATTTTCCGACCGATGCCCATTGCTTCGGTTTGTTGCTTGAAGGTCTCTTTTTCATATTCATACTCCATGCGGAGCAACAACTCCTGGCGTTGCAACTGGGCGATGACGGACGAGGTATGTAGGGAGGTTTTGTTCACTTCTTTACTTGTTTGGTCGCTACAAAGGTATAATAAAATCTTCTTTTTTGCTCTACAACAAAGAAATATCAGCTGTTTTGTTGTACTTTTGCGGCAATTTAAACAAATAAATCTTATTGTATGTCAAACACTAAATTCTCATCGGCGGCATTCGCCGATACTAAGCCGCATTATAATATCTTGGATGGTCTTCGCGGAGCCGCTGCCTTAATGGTGGTATGGTATCATGTTTTTGAAGGATTTGCCTTTGCCGAAGGAGTAAACGGCGTTGAGGGAGGCGGTCTTATTGATGTATTCAATCATGGATATTTGGCGGTCGACTTTTTCTTTATCCTTTCGGGTTTTGTGATTAGTTATGCATACGATGACCGTTGGAACCGGATGTCGTTGGGCGATTTCTTCAAGCGTCGTTTGGTGCGTTTGCATCCGATGGTGGTAATGGGAGCCATTATTGGAACCATTACTTTCTTGATAGGTGGTTGTATGCGTTGGGATGGTACGCAAACTCCAATGGAAGGGGTGCTTGTTGCTTTGTTGCTCACTTGTTGCTTTATTCCTGCCTGGGCAGATGCCGGACACGAAGTGCGTGGCAATGGCGAAATGTTTCCACTTAACGGACCTTCCTGGTCTCTTTTCTTTGAATACATAGGCAATATCTGTTATGCTCTTTTCATTCGTCGTCTTCCCAACAAGGCTTTGGCTGTGTGGGTAGGCTTGACGGGGATTGTTTGGGCTTGGTTTACTATCACCAACGTATCCGGCTACGAGATGATTGGTGTAGGTTGGGCTTTAGACACCATGAACTTCTGCGGAGGCTTCCTGCGTATGATGTTCCCCTTCTCTTTGGGTATGTTGTTGGCGCGTAATTTCAAACCGGTCAAGGTGCGTGGTATTTTCTGGATAGCCATTGCTGCGTTGTTCGTTTTGTTCTCTGTGCCTTTCTTCCCGAGTGTAGACGGACTTTGTGTGAACGGCATTTACGAAATGTTCTGTATCATGGTAGCTTTCCCTATATTGGTTTGGTTGGGTGCGTCCGGCCTGACAACCGACAAGACCTCAACGGGAGTGTGCAAGTTCTTGGGCGATATTTCTTTCCCACTTTACATTGTTCACTATCCGGTAATGTATCTGTTCTATGCTTGGCTGATAGAAAACAAACTCTATACGTTGGCCGAAACATGGCAGGTCGTTATCCTCGTGATTGTGGTGAACGTAACGTTGGCCTACACCGCTTTGAAGTTGTACGACGAACCGGTTCGCAAGTGGCTGACTAAAAAACTAAAGATTGGTGCGAAAAAATAACCAATAAAAAGGGAATGATGATAGTTGTCATTCCCTTTTTATTTTCTATCTTTGTTTCAACGTAAAGTCAACATCATGATGAAGCAGGCAGATTATATTAAACGTATCGAGATAAAAGGCCTTTGGGGGCGAAAGAATATCTCATGGGATTTGAAACAGGATGTCAACATTTTGAGTGGAGTGAACGGTGGTGGCAAAAGCACCATTTTGAACAAGTCGGTCAATACACTTGACACATTGGCCGGAGGTTCACTTTCCAATGGCGATGCACCCGGGGTGCGGTTTGTGTTTTCGCCGGAAGATGCTACCTGTATTCATTACGACGTGATTCGTAGCTTCGACCGCCCGTTGATTCATGGAGACTTGTTGGAAAAGTTGGCCGACAAGAACGTGAAATCCGAACTCGATTGGCAGCTCTACCAGCTTCAGCGACGCTATCTTGATTATCAGGTGAACATCGGCAATCGAATCATCGAATGTTTGACATCGGGGAATCCGGAAGACCAGTTGAAGGCTGCTTCCATCTCGTATCCCAAAACAAAATTCCAGGACTTGGTGGATGAATTGTTCGGCGAAACGAAGAAAACCATCATCCGTAAAAGCAACGAGATTCTCTTTGAACAAGATGGAGATACATTGTATCCTTATCAGCTCTCTTCCGGAGAGAAACAGATGTTGGTTATCTTGCTGACTGTTCTTGTACAAGACAACCGCAATGGAGTGCTTTTCATGGACGAACCCGAAATCTCCCTGCATGTGGAATGGCAACAACGGCTCATCAGCTTGATTCGCGAACTGAATCCCAATGTACAAATCATTCTTACCACCCACTCTCCGGCCATGATTATGGACGGTTGGTTGGATGCAGTTACGGAAGTTAGCGATATAACGGAATAAAGTTATGGGAAAGCGGTTATCTGAAAATCTTTCATCTTTATATATAGGTGCGGCCAACCGTTTGAAACCCAAGAAGGCCAAACGGCGCATCATCGCCTATGTAGAAAGCTACGACGATGTTTCGTTCTGGCGTTCGGTCTTTGCCGACTTTGAGGACGAGAACCATTATTTTGAGGTAATGCTTCCTTCCAACAAGACCTTGGCAAAAGGAAAAAAGTCCGTTTTGATGAATCAGCTTGGTTCTCGCTTAGGGCAAAACATGGTGGCTTGTGTGGATAGCGATTACGATTATTTGTTACAAGGAGTTACCTCTACTTCGCGTCAAATCAACAATAGTCGGTTTGTGTTCCAGACGTATGCCTATGCCATCGAGAACTATCAATGTTACGCCGAAAGTTTGCACGAAGCCTGTGTGCTGGCTACGATGAACGACCACCAACTGATAGACTTTGTGGGCTTCATGACGATGTATTCACAGATAGCCTATCCGTTGTTTATTTGGTCGGTTTGGTTCTATCGGAAGCGCAATCTGAACGAATTCTCGTTGTTCGACTTTTGTTCGTATGTTCGATTGGATCATGTCAGTGTGCGTAATCCGGAACAATGCTTATTGGCAATGGAAAAGCGGGTAAATCGGAAATTGCATGAATTGGAAAGAAAACATGCCAATGTTTTGGAAGAGATAGAAGCCATGAAAGCCGAATTTACCTATTTGGGAGTTACGCCGGAGAACACCTATATGTTTATTCAAGGGCATCATGTGATGGAGAGTGTGGCGATGAAGGTGTTGACTCCGGTGTGTAATGCGCTTCGTCGTGAACGGGAAGAAGAAATCAAAAGCTTGGCCGAACATCATACCCAGTTCCGCAACGAGCTGACAAGCTATGAACGCCGCATGTTGGGCATTGATGTGGTGCTTCGCAAGCATACGGGTTATAAGACTTCGCCTATTTATAAGAAATTGGCGGAAGACATTCGGGCTTTCCTTAAAAGAATCAACTAAGGTAGTTCAATAGTTCGTCGGCCTTGTCTATCACCGCCAACGGATGAAAGGCTTCTAACTCGGTTCGAGGACGGAAGCCCCAAGATACACCAACGGCATCCACTCCGGCATTGAGAGCCGTCTGCATGTCTACATTAGAGTCTCCTACATAAAGCACTTCTTCCTTGTCGACTTCGGCTTTTCTGAGGATGTCGAACACAATGCTTGGATCGGGCTTTACAGCGATTCCTTCTCGTTGGCCGAGAACCTCAACAAACTGGATGTTTGGGAAATAGTGCAGAATCAGTTTGACGGTGGCCGATTGATATTTATTGGAAGCCACCGCAATCTTCATTCCTTTTAGTTGAAGCGTTTGCAATAGCTCTGGAATACCCGGGTAAGGGGTGCTTAAATCGGCATTGTGCTTATCGTAGAAAGGAAGAAAATGCGAACGAAGGCGCATCACATTGGCCTCATTCTTTTCCGCTTCCGGAAGCGAACGTTCCAATAGTTTGTTGATTCCATTTCCCACAAAAAAGCGATAAGTGTCCGTATCGTGGGTAGGATAACCTAATTGTTGCAAAGCATGGTTCGTAGCCATTGCCAAATCTGCAATCGTATTGAGGAGTGTTCCGTCTAAATCAAAAATGATAAGTTTCTTCATGCTTGGATGATTTGTTTCGACAAAGTTACAGCTTTTTCTGTAATTGAAAACTCTTTATTCTTTGTAGATGAGGAAAAAAGCATTAATCTGCATAAAGAAAATAAAAGAATTTACCCTTCCCCTCTTGAGAGGGGATTAAGAGGTGTGTGAGATACATACAGGTGGGGATACATTCATCGTTAATGTATTTCACACACCCTTCCCCCTCTCAAGAGGGGTAACAATGAAAGACTCTAAATTCTCTTTGGAGAACGAACAAATTCTCTTTGTCGTTAACACTTTTCTTTCAAAGAAGATTTTTATTTTCCTTTGACGCATTATGTAAAAGATGAAGAGCTTTTTTGAAAAGCTCTTGATAAAGCTATAATACACAAAGGGCATCGGAAAATGTGTCAATACAGCACTTCAAGTGCGTCAAGATGCATTATGCATCCTTCTCTATACATACAATACTCGTTCCAAACCCTTCACCCCCTTCACCGCCCCGATGGAATGGGGGGTAAATCATTCACTTTATCAGGTAAGGTGAATAGGGTGAAGGGTTATTATGCAATATATAAGTTTATAGGAATCTGCCTGAATGTTCTCTTGAAAATTGCTTCTTTGAAAAAGAATGGCTATTTTTGTCCATAAATAAAGATAAAGCATATGAACTTTTTAGAATTGGTTAAGGCGCGTTATTCAGCGCGGAATTATACTTCACAGGAAGTGGAGAAAGAAAAATTGGATTACATTATGGAATGTGCGCGTTTGGCTCCATCGGCGGTAAATCTGCAACCCTGGCATTTCCGGATTATCACAGACAAGCCGACGTTAGAGGCTTTGTGCAAATGCTATAAACGCGAATGGTTGGCTACGGCTCCTTGCATCATTGTGGCTTGTACAAATCATGAAGAGTCTTGGCATCGTCGGGCTGACAACAAAGACCATGCAGATATTGATATAGCCATTGCCGTTGAACACATCTGTTTGGCAGCCACCGAACAAGGGTTAGGCACTTGTTGGGTATGCAATTTCAATGCGGCTCAATGCAAGGAACTTTTGGCTTTGCCGGAACAATGGGAGCCGGCTGTCTTGGTGCCATTGGGTTATCCGGCCGACGAACAGAAGGAAAGCCCTCGCAAATCAATGGAAGAAATCACGTTTTGATGCGCTTGCAGTTTCATCGCCCAACGAAAGCAGTCTCGTTGCCTTGCGGATGCAGTCTCATCTACTCACGCTTGCTGTCTTGTTGGCACATGAGACTGCAAGCGTTTTTCTTTCTTGAAAGTTGTTTGGATTTACCATTTCCCCTCTTGAGAGGGGAATAAGGGGTGTGTGATACACATATAGAAAGGCAACAATTTTCACATGGGTGCTTCTTACACACCCCCTTCCCCCTCTCAAGAGGGGGAGCATGCATTTCAAAACAAATTTACTAACCTTTTGAATCTTTGGAGTGTTTTTATCTTATTCTTAAAACTTAAAGTGGTAAAGGAATGAATGTACGAAGACTTGTTTTAATTGGCCTATATTTAATAGGTATATCCTTCGGGTTACAAGCCCAAAGTTATAAACAGCTCTGGTCGCAAGTGGAGCAATACGAGAAGGCTGATTTGCCGAAATCGGTGGTCGATGTTGCTCGAACCATTTATGTCAAGGCCGAGAAAGAGAAAAACACTCCACAGATGATGAAAGCTTTCCTGACGATGTCTGCTTATCGGGAAGCCATCTCCCCTGATAGTTTGCAGGTAGATATCCGGAAATTGGAAGAATGGGCTTCTGCATCGACCACCCCGATGCAAGACAAGGCCGTACTTTATTCCATCTTGGGCGAACGGATCATCTCCAAAGATTTTGCCAAAGGCGATTCTTGCTTGAAACATTCTTTGAAAGACAGTCTGGCCTTGATAGAATATGATGCAGGCAAGTTTGTTCCTCTTGTAACGGTGGGGGAAACCAGTCGTCGCTATTTCGATGATAATTTGTACGAGTTGTTGGCCAGACGAGCCATTCGTTTGTGGAAACGACAGTACAGACCGGCTGTACAGAACGAGGTCTATGCGCAAATCAATCAAGTCTATCAGTCCTTATTGTCTCTTTATGCAAAAAAAGAGAATCGTTCGGCTTGGTTGCTTACTGCCCTTGATGCTTATCCGAATGCCGACAATGACCAACTGAAGGAATGGATAAAACAATACGGAGAGGTGGAAGTGTGTGCTGAGGTGTGTTTACGTTTAGCCGATAGGTTGTATCGAGACCAACCGGCCGAAGCTTTGACCGTATTGCGTGAAGCCATCGCCCGTTATCCGAAGTACGAACGAATCAATGCGTTGAAGAATCGGGAGAAAGATTTCCTTCTTCCTCAATTAGAGATGAGTATGAAGCATGTTTATCCCCATGATTCCATGAAGATAGAGGTGCAATATCGTAATCTGACTCACGTGGTGGTTGAGCTGTATAAAGTGAATTTATCGGTGGATTCTCCATTGTTGAATAAAATAAATGTGGATAATGTAACCCGATACGGTACATTGGTCAAACGAGAAGATTATGCGTTAGTACCGACTTTGGAACGAACTAAAAAAGAAATTTCTCTGAAAACACCTTCGGCGGGGATTTATTATGTGATAACAAAACCATCGAATCACAAAGAAACGTATAGTGGTACGCTGTTGCATTTGACCGGCTTGCAACTGATTCTACACACTTGGAACAAACAATGTGAAATCGTGGTGGTAGACAAACGAACCGGACATCCGGTTCCAAATGCTCAGGTCGTTTTCTATACCTTGACAAAAGGAAGTTATGCGCAAAAAGAAGTACATACCACCAATGAACAAGGAACTCTCCGAATCCCCGTTGGCAGACAAAAAGAGTTGTTCTGTCGGGCAATAGCGAAAGGTGATGAGGCTATGGCGATTAGCCGGATGTGGGTAGGAGGTAGTGATTACCGACTTTCGGAAGATGCGGCTGAAGATGAACAAATACGTTTGTTTACCGATAGGGGAATCTATCGTCCGGGGCAACGACTTTATTACTCGGGCATTGTGTATAACCAGCAAGGCGATTCAACACGTGTCGTAGAAAACAAACGCTTTACGGTAAAACTATTGAACGCCCATCGGAAAGTGATTGGTGAACAAGAAGTAAAGACCGATATTTTTGGAACCTTTACCGGTGAATTCCTTTTTGCTTCTTCTGCTATGCCGGGGCATTATGAACTGCAAGTAAACAAGCAAAGTACCTTTGTTCGGGTAGAGGAATACAAGCGGCCTACTTTCGAGGTGCAGTTTGATTCGCTGAAACAAGTATATCAGTTGGGAGATTCAATCGAGCTTACCGGTGTGGCTCGTACTTATTCGGGTGTTCCCGTACAACAAGCTAAGGTAAAGTATAACATTGAGGGCTTAACCAATCTCTACTGGCGCATGAATGCCGTTACAGTGCATACAGCCTCCGGAGAAACGACTACCGATTCTGAAGGACGCTTTGTGATTCCGGTACATTTGCAGGCTGACAATCGTTGGCAGGACCGGAACCTTTTGTATGAAATAACAGCTGATGTAACCTCGTTGTCCGGAGAAACTCAGCATGGAGCAACGACCATTCCGGTGGACTATTCGGGCATTAACCTTTCGATAGAAGGGGAAGACTGGCAACGTTGGATAGATAAAACCATGCTTAAAGAAGACAAGCAACCTTTGTGTTTCAAAGTATCCAATTCGTTGGGTAGTCCGGTAAATACGAAGGTAACTTATCAGGTATTCCGCAATTTGAAAGACGAAAACAAGGAATGTGTGTTAACAGCCGAGGCTCCCTCCAATACAAGCTTTGTTCCGGCAGAACTTTACGCTTTGCCTTCGGGTAAGTATGTGTTGAAAGTTACGGCGAAAGGCATGAATGGTAAAGAGACTTCGTTGGAATATCCGATCGTTCTTTTCTCTTCGGCCGATCGAAAGTTGCCGTATCCGGTAGCTCTGTGGAGCTATCCCCCCGAAGATACCTTTGATGCGGACAAACCGGTAAGCATTTACTTCGGAAGTAGTAAATCGGATGTTTGTTTGTTTTATGATGTATATAGCATCGACACCCATATAGAAAGCAAACGGATCATGTTCTCGGATTCTTTGCTGACTTTCCGTTTCCCTTATCAAGAAGCATACGGCGATGGCATCTTAGTGTGTCTTG
>JAFTSK010000165.1 GCA_017467385.1 Bacteroidaceae bacterium | reverse complement strand
TGCTAACAATCCTTTCCAGACATATCAGAACAATTCGTTTATTGCTCATTTCGGGAAGATGCAGACCGTCCATCAGGACTTCAACAACTCGCAATATTCCTATACGCTGAACATTCGCTATAAGTTCAATACTACCAAGAGCAAGTATAAGGGAACAGGAGCCGGTTCAAGCCAGAAGGCACGTATGTAAATCAATCAAAGAGCAACCGAAAAAACAACCATCAAATGATGAAAAGACATCTAGTAATGATGCTTTGCTTGATAGGGATGGCGGCATCGATGAATGCACAGAGCATTAGTGGTAAATTGGTGGACGAAAAGAATGAGCCGTTGGCGTATGCCAACATTGTTCTTCAGCAAGCCGATTCTACCTTTGTAAATGGCCAAACTTCCGATGAAAAGGGCAGTTTTCGCTTCTCGAAGGTGTCGGCAGGTGATTATCGTCTGGTCATTTCCAGCCTCGGTTATCAGACCATGTATGTAGACTTGCAGGGCTTCAGCCGTTCTGCCAATCTGGGTACGCTGACCGTAGAAGAAGCTTCGCAGAAACTGGACGAAGTGACTGTTACTGCCAGCAACATGATCAGTACGGCAGACAAGAGAATGGTATTCCCCAACAAGAAACAAGTAAATGCTTCCAACAATGGCGTAGATTTGTTGCGTAATTTGATGATTCCCCGCATACAAGTGAATCCTATCGGCAATACCATCGGCACGAATGATGGCGGAAGCATCGTACTTTGCATCAACGGACGCAAGGCAAGCCAAAACGAAGTGACAGCTCTGCAACCATCCGAGATTATCCGTGTGGAAGTGGTGGAAGACCCGGGAGCACGTTATGACGATGCAGACATCATGGTGAACTACGTATTGCGTCGTTACGACATGGGTGGTTCGTTTGGTTTCAATGGCACACAAAGCCTCAAGACTCTTTTCGGAAGACAAAATGCCAATGGGAAATTGAATTTCGGCAAGTCTGAATTCAGTTTCTACTACAATACAGAACATGTCATTTCGGAAGAAATGTGGTCGGAAAGGAACGAAGTGTTCGCTTTTGAGGACGGACGCACCTACCATCGTTCGGTGACAACTGACCCTCATGGAGAAAAGAACATTCATCATAATGGACGAATTACTTACAACTTGCAGGATGGTAACAAGTATATGCTCAATATCAGTGCCGGTTTCCGTAACCTGAATTCTCCGAACAAACTGGAAGAGGGAAAACTCTTGACCGAGGAATATTCGAATATAGTAACTAATCGCCGTAATTGGTCGCATAACCGAAATACGACTCCTTACATGGATGTCTACTTTCAAAAGAACTTGAAGAACAAGCAGTTCATTGCCTTCAATGCGGTGGGAACCTATATCAACACCTACAACCGGAGTAGCTATCAGGAGTTCCTGAACAATGAAAACATCGTGGATTATTCTTCTGCCGTGAAGGGGAAGAAGTATTCGCTCATTGCGGAAGGTATTTATGAGAAGGGTTTCAAGAACGGAGGAAAGCTGACAACAGGTATCAGTCACACCCAGAGTTATACGAACAACACTTACTTAGGTACTTTGCAAAATCATACCCGTATGAATCAGGCTTACACCGGTGGGTATGCACAATATAAAGGCAAGTTGGGTAAAC
>JAFTSK010000164.1 GCA_017467385.1 Bacteroidaceae bacterium | reverse complement strand
TCTTTTGGAAGGAAACCGGACTCATCGTCTAAGTAATCTTGTTTCCAATCATTACTATAATATTCTGACAAGACAGCAATAGCACTCTCTATTTCTTCATACTTTTCTGGAGTTTTAGGGAGTTCTCTTATAGCAGTTGATACAAAATCAAACAACTGCTCCATTCGACCGATTCGTTCTATTTGATTCATTCTTTCTTCTATCTAAACAAAAACACGAATTTTACAAAGTTGAAATCATCTTCAAAAACACTTTCACTTTCTTCACTCTCTCCTGATATACAAACACTTAGAGTGCCAGTATTATTACAAATGAGTGCTGAAAGTGAACTTGCTTCATCAGCCAACGGATGCAGTCTCATCCTGTCATGCTTGCGGCTCCGTTTGCTATCGTTTGCAGTCTCGTTGCCACATGAGACTACAAGCGTTTTCTTTCACTCCTTTTTAACCAGGAACGGCACTCTAACATATTGTATATCAATAGAAAGTGAAAGAGGTGAAGGTATGAAGACTGATTAAAAGAAATCGCGTCAAAGGGTATTTTAATTTCTCTTTGACGCGATGGTTCGTTCTCCAAAGAGAACTGTTCTTTTCTCTTTGACGTATTCTCTTATTTTCTTCGACGGCGACGCTTGCGGTGCAACTTGCGACGATATTTGTTTACTTTGCTGATCACCAACCAGACAAACAAACCGCCAAATACAGCAAAAATCAATAAAACAATACCACTATTCAAGTTATCCCCTTTTACACGACTCCACATTTCAAGCACTTTTTCCAAATCGGCTTTACTGCTGAAATCTCGAATCACCGCACAGCGTTCTATCACTGAACGGTCAGGATATTGTACTGCATCCACTTGTACACTGTCTGCTTCAGGACCGAAGAAATAACTCAAGTCTGTATAATCTTCTAAAGTCGTATCAATCTTCGCTTCCAAGATTTCCGGAGTAGCAACCGCGCTGACATAGCCGATAGCATCCATGTTGCGCAACGCAATATCCGGTCGACAAAGATAATTGATGAAATAGCTGGCCGCCTTGACGTTACGAGCATACTTAGGAATTACCCAACCATCGAACCATACATTACTTCCTTCTACCGGCACTACATAGTCCAACTCCACTCCTACTTCGGCTGCTTCTTCAATAGCCCAAACCGCATCGCCACTCCAAGTGAAGTTCAACCAAGCCTTTCCCTTCGTCATCATTTCCTTACCAAAGTCGGCTTCCCATCCGGCGATGTTCGGCTTCATCTGCTTTAGATATTCTTCTGCCGTAGCAATGGCTTCACGAGAATTGTCGTTCATCAGTTGTTCGACGGTGACTTCACCGTTTTTCAACCGTTCGGTATTGGCATAGATGATGGCTGTACCGTAACAGTCTCGGTAACTATCCTTCATCAGAATTTTATTATTGAATTTAGGATTCCAAAGGCTCTCCCAAGTCAAAGCTTCTTCTTCGGTAGCCAAGCTGGTATTATAAAGCACTCCGGCCGTACCCCACATATAAGCCACCGCATAATCGGTAACTTTCTTGTCTCCCTGACTCATTTTGTTCAACTCGTTCTGGATATAAGGAGCCAGGTTCGGGATGTAATCCGGGGTGTTCCCAAAATCACGATTGATAGGAAGCAACATATCTTTACGCATCATACGTTCGATAATGTATTCCGATGGGCATACCACATCGAAGTCTTCGTGTCCGCGTTCAATCTTTGTAAGCATTACCTCATTGATATCGAACACCTGATAAATCACTTCAATGTCCTCGCCAGTCTGTTCCTTGTACCATTCCGGGAACTCGGCCAACACCTCTTCATCAATATAGTCGGCCCAGTTGTACACCTTCAAGATACGGCTACGTTCCTCTTGTGAACGTTGGCAAGCTCCTAATGCAAAGAAAGCTACTACTAAAAATATGTACTTCAGTTTTTTCATTTTTCCTTTTGATTCGTATTTCTCTAATTTGTCGATTTAGCGATGAAGAATGACAAGGTTTCTTATTCCTTCTGTTGCTTTTCTGCACGCTTGTTAATCACAATCAACAATACCAACACCGTTACGAAGATAATGGTTGACAATGGACGAAGTTCCGGAGTCAAACCACCCTTGCGTGCATCAGCATAAATATAAGTCGACAAGGTTTCCAACCCCTCGTTACCTATGGTAAAGATGGTTACTGCAAAATCATCAATAGACAGCGTAAAAGCCAAGATAAAACCACTAATCATCCCCGGAAGGATTTCCGGCAAGATTACTTTTCGCAAAGCCTGAAACGGAGTGGCTCCCAAATCAAGAGCTGCCTCGTAAATGTTCGGATTCATCTTTCGCAAACGTGGCATCACACTCAACACCACATAAGGCGTACAGAAAGCAATATGAGCCAATACAACAGTAGTAAATCCTTGAGAGATACCAAAGCTCACAAACAACAAGAACAAGGAAACCCCGGTAATAATATCCGGATTCATGATAGGAATGTTGTTCGTGAAGTTCATTACAGCCCTGGCCTTGCTACGCAAATTAAAGATGCCAATCGCCGCAATACTACCCAACGCGGTAGAGATTGTGGCAGCCAACAACGCAATAACAAACGTATTCCAGATAGCATTCATCAGCGAATGGTGCATCCCTCCCGAAAACAACGAACTGTAAAGTTTGGTTGAGAAACCTGTCCAGTTTCCTAAGACTTTGGCTTCCGTAAAAGAGAAAATCATGATGATCAGGATAGGCGAATAAAGCAAGGCTAACAACAGCCACAAATATCCTTTGGCAAGTATCTTTTTCATCATATCACACCTCCGCTTTCATTTTGGGCGTTGTCTTCATCGTTAGTGAAAAGACTCATAATACCTATGAGCAACAACATGATAAGCGACAAGGCCGCCCCATAGTTCCACATACCATTATAAATGTTCTCTTGTACCGTTGTACCAAACAGCTTAATATTGTTCATGGTAAGCAATTCGGCAATCGCAAAAGTAGATACCGTCGGCATAAACACCATCACAATACCACTTATGACACCGGGAGACGATAATGGAAGAATAACTTTGCTAAATACTTTCAGCGGATTTGCCCCCAAGTCTTGAGCCGCTTCAATCAAGCTCTGGTCCATCTTCTGCAACGTGTTGTAGATAGGGTAAATCATGAATGGAAGGAAGTTATATACCATCCCGAACACCAAAGCCCCCTCTCCCAACGGCAGTTGAAGGAAGTCAAATAAAGCAACTGTGGCCAATGTTCGGATAAGAATATTTACCCACATCGGTAAGATAAAGAGTACAACCATCGTCTTGGAGGTATTGTAATGCTTCTGACTGAGGATATACGCCGCCGGATATCCTAAAAGCAAACAAACAATGGTAGTAATGATTGCAATACCGATAGAATAGATAAAGGTATTCATCGCTTCCGGGTGCATCAGGAACTTACGGAAGTTACTCATGGTAAACGCACCCTCTTCATCGGTAAACGCATAAAGTACAATCAATAGCAACGGTATTACTACAAATACCAACAGAAACAAGGCGTATGGTAACGACCAGTTTCTACGTCGCATAAAGAAACGGGACAATTTATGAATCATCTTTCTCACAACTTGTTTAAACGGATGTGTTCCGGAGCAATGGTAATACCCACACGGTCGCCATCGTCCCATACATCGTTGGTATCTACATATATATCTTCATCCCAATCAGTAAACACCGTCAAGTGATAGTGATTACCTTTATATAATATAAACTTCACTTCCCCTGTCAGTCGACCGTCTTCTTCATTGTCTTCCAAGATGACGTTCTGGAAGTCTATCTGTACTTCTACCTTATCGCCGGCAGAGAACTGGGTTTGCGGCAAACATTCAAACTCACAACCGAGGAACTCTACATGCTGTTCGTCTATCATCTTGCCTTCAAAGGTATTGCAGGTACGTTCTTTCTTCATAACATGAATATCAAACGGTTTCACTAACAAGCCGACTTCCCGACCGGCCTCAAACGCATGATAATCCTGCACCATCAGCTCATAACCTTCTTTGGTCTGCACCAACATTTCAAAATGCACTCCTTTGAAAATACAACTGCTTACCGTACCGGTCAGTTGAGCTGCATCCGACGGATCGAAAATATAAATATCTTCCGGACGAATCACCACGTCAACCGGTGCGTTTTCGCCAAAGCCTTTATCCACACATTCAAACTCATGTCCGGCAAAACGCACGACCTCATCTTTTATCATCGTACCATTCAGAATATTACTTTCTCCAATGAAGTCGGCCACAAACGAATTGATGGGTTCGTTATAAATATCCATCGGTGTACCAATCTGCTGGATTTTTCCTTCACTCATTACCACAATGGTATCACTTAAAGTCAATGCTTCCTCCTGGTCATGAGTTACATACACAAAGGTAATACCCAACTTCTGGTGCATTTCCTTCAATTCCATCTGCATGTCCTTTCGCATCTTCAAGTCAAGTGCTGCCAACGGTTCGTCCAACAATAGCACTTCCGGTTCGTTTACAATGGCTCGGGCAATGGCCACACGTTGTTGCTGGCCTCCCGACAAGGAATCCACATTACGGTCTTCATAGTCCGTCATACCTACCATTTTAAGCGCCGACTTCACCTTCTTCTCGATGACCTGCTTAGGCGTTTTCTTCAACTTCAACCCGAATGCAATATTATCAAACACATTCAAATGAGGAAACAAAGCGTACTTCTGGAACACAGTATTCACAGGACGCAAATGAGGTGGAGTTTGCGTTATCTCATTTCCAGCAATCCGGATTTCACCTTCCGATGCGGTTTGAAAACCGGCAATCAGACGCAAAAGTGTCGTTTTTCCACATCCCGACGGACCGAGAATAGTTACAAACTCACCTTTCTTCACATTCAAATTAATGTTATCCAAAGCGACCTTCTCGCCAAAATACTTGGAAACATTCTGAACTTCAATGATATAAGTAGATTGTTGCATATTCCTATAATTGTAAGGCGCAAAGATAAAAAAATAATCATTATATTTGCAAAAACTTTATAAAACATTTGATATGAAAAAAATTGTTTATTTGTTTGCAGCCGGAACAATGGCTTTGACTGCATGTACCAGCGAACCTTCCTACAAGATTTCGGGTACTATCGAAAACGTTACCGATGGCGAATTTGTCTATTTGCAGGAAGTAAAAGGTAGAGAACTTATCAAGTTGGATTCTGCCGCAGTAACCAATGGTGCTTTCACTTTCAACGGTCGTCAAGACTCAGTGGTAAACCGCTACATCACTTACACTCCAAAGGAAGGACGTGGTCCTCACGTGGATTTCTTTTTGGAAAACGGCAACATTACAGTAACATTGGGTGAAGAAAGTACCGTAGCAGGTACTCCGAACAACGACATCTACCAAGCCTATAAGAATGAAGTCGGTGTTTTAAGAAAAGAAATGAGTAATTTGTACAAAAAGTTCAGTGAAGAAGGTTTATCCGAAGAGCAAAAGGCCGAAATTGAAAAGCAGTTCGAAGAATTGAACAATAAGTTGAACGATTTGACTTTCCAAACCATTGATGCCAACATCACTAATCCGGTAGGTATCTACCTTTGGCCTCAAAATTCTTACAGCATGGAATTGGCACAGTTGCAAACTTTAGCAGCAAAGGTTCCTGCCGAATACCAAAGCAATGCAAATATTGCTAATTTATTGAAGCGTATCGACATCTTGACCAAGACTGCTGTTGGCCAGAAGTTTACAGACTTCACAATGGCAGACACCGAAGGAAACCCGGTTAAGCTTTCTGACTTCATTGCCAAAAATAAGTACACTTTGATTGACTTCTGGGCAAGCTGGTGTGGTCCTTGCCGTCGTGAAATGCCAAACGTAGTAGATGCATACAAGGCATACAGCAAGAAAGGATTCGGTATCGTAGGTGTATCATTAGACAACGATGCTGAAAAGTGGAAAGCCGCTATCAAAGACCTCGGTATGACATGGCCGCAAATGTCTAACTTGAAAGGTTGGCAATGTGAAGGTGCTGCTCTCTACGGTGTAAACTCTATCCCTGCCACCGTTTTGGTAGACCAAGAAGGTACCATCATCGAACGTAACTTGCGTGGTGAAGCTATCAAGGAAAAGTTGGGTGAGTTGCTGAAATAATCAATATCCAAATATTTAAGAAAGCCGCATTTTAAAGTGCGGCTTTCTTTTTGGTTATAAATAGATAACAAAAGAGAACCACCCGTTAGAGTGATTCTCTTTTTATTTATTAAGGTATTGTTCTTAATTAGTTGAACCAACGAACGTAGCAGAAATCCTGACGATGTGGCAGGTCTACATTTTCTGGGAACATACGATAAGCTACCTTGAAGCTACCTGCGTTAGACAAGCTGAACTTCACGCTGTAAGTATACAAGTTACCTTCACGCTTAACCACTTCCATCGGTTCTACAGAATAAACGTGTTCCTTACCTTCTGCATCCTTGCACAAAGTAACCACTTCGATACCGATTGCATTGTCCAAGCCCTTCTGGTCTACCACGTGAGTGATAGTGTATTCCTTACCGCTTTCAATGTTACCGTTGATGACATCTTCGTTCTTTTCAGAAGATACGATTTCAATAGAATCCCAAACAGCTGCAACTTGTTCTTTCCAAGCGGCAATTTCCTTAGCCTTAGCATAGTTGTCGGCCACAAGTTCTGCATGACGTTTCGCTTCCTTGTTGTAGAACTTAGTATAGTAATCATCCAACTGACGCTTCATGGTGTAGTGAGGAGCAATCTGTGCAATAGAGTTCTTAATAGTCTTTACCCAACCTTCTGAATAACCCTTCACGTTGCGAGCATAGTACAACGGCAAGATTTCGTTTTCAAGGATACCGTAGATAGTAGCAGCATCCAACTGGTCTTGGTGCTCCTGATTCTGGAATGTACGCTTTTCAGTCAATGCCCAACCTGCACCTTCGCGGTAACCTTCCAACCACCAACCATCAAGTACAGAGAAGTTTACAACACCGTTCATCAACGCCTTTTCACCAGATGTACCTGATGCTTCCAACGGACGAGTCGGAGTGTTCATCCAAATATCAACACCTGATACCAAACGACGAGCCAACTTCATATCGTAGTTTTCCAAGAAGATAATCTTACCCAAGAATTCCGGACGACGAGAGATTTCTACAATCTTCTTGATCAAGCCCTGACCAGCTCCATCGTGTGGGTGAGCCTTACCAGCGAACAAGAATTGTACCGGATAGTTAGGATTGTTAACGATCTTAGACAAACGTTCCAAGTCAGTGAACAACAAGTGTGCACGCTTGTAAGTAGCGAAACGACGAGCAAAACCGATCAACAAAGCGTTCGGATTGATCTTGTCGAGCAATGAAACGATACGAGAAGGATCACCCTGGTTCTTCAACCATGTCTTGCTGAATTCCTTACGGATATAGTCAATCAACTTGTTCTTCAATGCCAAGCGAGTTTTCCATACTTCTTCATCAGATACGTTGTAGATTTCTTCCCAGATCTTCTGGTTAGACTGGTCACCCATGAAGTTCTTGTCGAAGTGCTTGTTGTAAACACCCTTCCATTCACTGGCAGCCCATGTCGGGAAGTGAACACCATTAGTTACATAACCTACGTGGCTTTCTTCCGGGAAGTAACCCTTCCAGATACCTGAGAACATACTCTTAGATACTTCACCATGCAACCAGCTCACACCGTTAACTTCCTGGCAAGTGTTGCAAGCGAAAGTAGACATACAGAAACGTTCACCAGAATCACCCGGGTTAATACGTCCCATGTCCATCAATTCGTTCCAAGTGATACCCATACGTTGTGGATAACCGCCCATGTACTTGCCGAACAAACCTTCGTCGAAGTAGTCATGACCAGCAGGAACCGGAGTATGAACAGTATAAAGAGAAGAAGAACGAACGACTTCCATTGCTTCGTTGAAAGTCAAACCGCTTTCTACATAGTCGCACAAACGCTGTACGTTACACAATGCAGCATGACCTTCGTTGCAGTGGTAGATATCCTTCTTGATACCAAGCTTCTTCAACATCAACATACCACCGATACCGAGGAGGATTTCCTGCTTCAAGCGGTTTTCCCAGTCACCACCATAAAGTTGGTGAGTGATAGGACGGTCGAATTCGCTGTTCATTTCATTGTCAGTATCGAGCAAATACAAAGGCACACGACCTACATTTACTCTCCATACGTATGCGTGTACATAATAGTTCAAGTAAGGTACATCCACAACCATCGGCTGACCATTTTCGTCCATTACGCGGTCGATTGGCAAGCTACCAAAGTTCTGTGCATCATAGTTGGCAATCTGCTGGCCGTCCATAGACAAGCTCTGAGCAAAGTAACCGTAACGATACAAGAAACCTACACCACACATATCTACATTGCTGTCTGATGCTTCCTTCATGTAGTCGCCGGCCAAGATACCCAAACCACCAGAATAGATTTTCAAAACATGTGTCAAACCGTATTCCATACAGAAATAAGCTACCGACGGACGGTTAGCATCCGGCTTCACATCCATATAAGCGCGGAACTTTGCGTAAACATCGTTCATACGCTTCAGAATAGTCTTGTCTGCTGCCAAAGCTTCCAGCTTTTCATAGCTCAAGCGTTCCAACAGAACTACTGGGTTCTGTCCTGCTTCTTTCCACAATTCTGGATCAAGGTCCTTAAACAAGTCAGTTGCTTCGTTGTTCCAAGCCCACCAGATGTTACGAGCCATTTCTTCCAACTTCTTCAATTCTGCCGGAATGCGCGACTTCACTGTAACGTCCTTCCAAGCAGGAACGTTTGCATTACTAATTTTGATTTTCATGTCTCTAAATTATAATTAATAATTGATTCTTATCTGTTTAATAATCTCTTTTGTGCATTACGAAGAGCTATATCGTAGGCTTCGTAATAGTATTTGATAAAATGCTTCCACAATGCCTTTTCCGCAATGTCTGCCGCATTCTTACGGATTTTCTTTATTTCTGTATCTTTCAACGCCGAGAACTCAGATACCGTATCCTTGATGGCATCGGCCACTTCTGAATAGTTGTAGTCTGTACGATGAATAACCTTCACACCGTCTTTCAGTTCTGAATAACCGCCCTTCAATGAATTTACCCACAAACCGAAACCGGCCAAGTCTGTAGTGATAGCAGGAACGTGGAAAGCCACACTTTCCAGCGGAGTATATCCCCAGGGTTCATAGTAAGAAGGATAAACGGTCAAGTCATTACCCAATACCAAATCGTAATAAGTAATGTTCATGATACCGTCATTACCATCCATATAACAAGGTATAAAGATAACCTTAACCTTAGAATCCTTGTCATTGGACATATTCATATATTTCAACATATCCAATACTTGGTCGTGGCTCATATTGTGCAACCAGTGAGTAATGAACGGACAATGCAACGGAGTTGTAAATTCTTCCTTGCTGTTCATACGTTCCAGCAAATCCTGGCGAGGTTCGCCTACCCAACTTGGCACTTTAATGAATGCCAACACTTCCTTCTTCAAGTTCTTGTCGCGAGTCAGACGGTTCAAGGCTTCCAAGTAAACATTGACACCCTTGTTCTTAAACTCATAACGGCCACTAGTAGCAATAATCAAGGTATCATCGCCTAAGTTAGTACCCAACAACTTATTAGCCAAGTTCAACAAAGCCGCACGAGCCTTTTTACGTTTCGGAGCAAATGCACGACCTTGAGGAACGAAATCGTCTTCAAAACCATTCATCAGAACCACATCGGCAGGCTTGTCGAGAAGTTCACGACATTCATTATTAGTAATCTCGCTTACTGTTGTGAAGCAATCCACATGGTGTGCAGTCTGCTTTTCAATGGAATGTTTTGCTTCCATGTTCAATTCACGAGCCATCTGGTCGCCGTTGTAAGCAAAAAGATAATCGTAAAGAGGCTTGTTATTACCAGCAATGGAACGACCGATCGAAGTAGCGTGAGTTGTAAATATTGTTGCAATTTGTGGAACCGCCTTTTGCAGGTAGAGAGCACCCATACCCGTCATCCACTCGTGAGCCTGATAAATTACTTTATCATTTTCAGTCAGGTTAAAACGGTAAAAACTTTCTACAACTTTACCTGCAGCATACGAGAACATAGATGCTTCATCGTAATCTCCGTAAGCATGAAGAGAATCTACACGAAAATCCTCCCACATCTTACCATAGATTTCATTCTTATGAGCAAAGAAAGGGAAAAAGTCAACCAAAAACACGATAGGTTCTCCAGGAATATTCCAACGGCCGACACGAATTTTCAAGCCGTCATGCTTTAGTGCATGTTCACGCCATGCAACACACAAATTATCACTCTCAATAAACAAAGGATTTTCTTTTCCTACCCAAAAGTCCGGGCCGATAAAGATAAGCTTATCCTTGTAAACGTCATGCAATATTTTTGCCCGGGTGGACAATACAGTATATATCCCCCCTACTTTATTACATACTTCCCAACTCGATTCAAAGATATAATCGGGGGTTAACAATTCTTTCGCCATGAATTAAATACCTAATCTTTATTACGAGTGCAAAGTTACACAATTTCAATGACATAATAAAATTTTTTAGCGGTCTATTGCAAAGAAAGTTGTAAAAGATTACGCATTTTATCGCGTTCTAACATTTTATTACTTACATTTTGTTATTTACAGAAAATCGAAAGCGAACAAAGTTATTTACAGAATTACTAAAAGCAAAAAAGCTAATTTCACAGACAACAAACCTATTCAAACAAGCTATATATCGTCTTGTAAGAGTTAAAAAACAAACACTTCATACCCGATTAATCTCCAAATGTATCTGCACTTCCTTTCTCATGAGTGGTGCGAGAGTTCTTCTACTACTCGTGGGAATAAAAAGAAACCCGCCATTGGAGTTTAGTTTACCAATGGCGGGCAGACAAGATTGTCTTAATCTAATGATTCTTCACGCTAATTATACCAAGAATGTAGCAACCAACGCAAGGATGGCGTAGAATTCAGGAAGTGCAGCATAAATCATGGTGTTTGTCTGTACATCATGACCTTGAGCCATACCTTGAATACCATTCGCACAAAGTTGTCCTTGACGGATAGCCGACAACAAAAGTACCAAACCTACACTGATACCCATCGCAAACTTCAACAAACCGTTTTCAGCAGTAACATCACCACCGAAAGTCATGAAAGCCACGAAACCGTAAAGACCCTGAGAAGCAGGCATTGCCGACAAAATCATGTAACCGGCCGACTTAGTAGTATCCTTCTTCAAAGCACCTTCGGCTGCATTGGCAGCGATTGTTGTACCATAGCTACTACCGATACCTGAAAGGGCGAGCATCAAACCTACACCCAGATAACCTAATAAAAGATTCAAATCCATAATGTTATAAATTTTAATTGTTACTAATTTCTTTTTATTTAATCGTTGTTTTTCTTATTGTTGGCAAAAGGCTTGTATTCCACTCCCCTGCCATCGTAACCGGAATTCTTGAAATACTCTACAAAAGTCAAACGAATGGAGTGTACATAACCACTCAAACAAGAGAGGGCAATGTTCAAACCATGACCGGCCACA
The DNA here is from genome assembly GCA_017467385.1 of Bacteroidaceae bacterium. GTDB lineage: Bacteria > Bacteroidota > Bacteroidia > Bacteroidales > Bacteroidaceae > Phocaeicola. The sequence goes on along the minus strand of JAFTSK010000164.1, from coordinate 7,164 downwards.
AATATTAGTCCGAAGCAAATCCATCCTGGAACACCGAAAAGGAAGTCGCCCATCGAATCACGAAGTTGCATACCGAGGGTATTGAACACCCCACCCAGCATACCACCGGCCAAGCCAAGAGCATACAAACGAAGATAGGACAAGAGGTCGCCCATCAAACCCGTAGCCATGTTGTAAGTATCCCAAAGACCTGCTCCGATGTTGACAAAGATATTGCGACGAATGTTGTTCAGCAAATAAATACCTATCGCAGACACTCCTCCAATACCGATCAATGCCATCTTCGACATATCCATATCGATAACTCCTAAATAGTTCAACGTACCTGTTACTACCGAACCGCATATCAAGAGCCACCAACCCCAATCGGAAAGTGCGTTCATAAATCCGTAGCGTACTGTAGAACAGATAGACTTTACCGTCATGGCAAAGCAAATATGGAACATACCTACCAACAATGCCAATACCATTGTCTTGTCATAGTCCAATCCGTCCCACTTGCCGGTGATAACCAGTGACCGCATCCATTCCGGCAAGCCAAAATCAGTTAATGCAGCTCCGAAGAAAGTGTTGAACAAAGCCCCCACAATGGTCGTTGCAGCACCTAACGTAATCAATAGATTCATCAGTCCTGCCATCGACTTACTCAGCTTCTTCTTGAGATAGAATCCCAAAGCAATGAGTAGCAAACCATAACCGGCATCGCCCACACACATACCAAAGAAGAGCGCATAGAACGGTGCAAACAACGGAGTCGGATCAAACTCACCATAGTCCGGCATACCATACATCTTGGTCAGCATTTCAAACAAACGACTGATTTTGCCGTTCTTCAGTTTGATAGGTGCATTGTCTTCCTTCTCTGCTGCACGAATTTCATAATAAACTCCGCTTTCATCGAGAAGTTTACGAACCTCTGCATCATTTTCTACCGGAACCCAACCTTCCATCATGACGATAGCACCATCGGCCATACGTTCGCCGCCCAATTGTTCTACTTCCATGAGGTTGATATCACTTTCCAATGCTTCAAGTGCCTTTTCCACTACCGGAATATGGTTGATACAATAACGGTCGAGCTCGTCATTAGCTGTCTGAATGGCCTTTTTGAGTTCTTCCTGCTCCCGAACCAATTCCGACAAACACCGTTTAGGTAGACGAACGGTTTCCGCTTCCAATTCTACCGGCATCGGATTGACTGTAACGAAATAGCTTTGTCCACCTTTCCGATTGATAACCGTAGCATTGTATTCATCCGTCCAGGTATCCTCAAAAGCCCTCTCCGGACAACAGAAGAACTGCATCTGCCAACCGTTGGCCTTCAAACGTTCGATAACATTCCAATCGAATTCTCCCCACACTTCCATCGCATCAATTTCCTTGTCAAGCACCGGAAGTTGCATATTCAAAGCTTGAATATGTTCCTGTTGGGATTCGTAGCTGTCTACCACCTCTTCGATAGTAGCCATACTTGGTTGGGACGTTACTGAAGCATCTCCAGAGGCCGCAGCCAGTTTCATACTCTTCAGTAATGATTGGTAGGCTGTACGTTTCTGCATGAATGCTTGTAAGTTGGCATCCATTTCTGCTCCCTGACGCTTCTCGATGTGTACCACACCAAGTTCACGAAGCTTTTCCAAAAACATTTCATATTCCTTATGATAAATCAGGAACGAAAGTTTATTCATCTTTGAAATCATACCTCAGCCTCCTTTCTTTTTTCTTGTATGGACTTCAGGATTTTCTGTGAAGACTTGGACAGATTTTCTTCGTCTTCCATAAAACGCTTGATTTTTCTAAGTGCGTCCTGATATCCAGGTATCTGTACCTTCTCAAAAAGATTCACTTTTTGAGTGGTCTTCTTACGCGCATGTTCCAATAAGTTCAACTTGGCAAGCATGAATTCTCGTTCAATGGCTGTCTGAGCAAGTATCTTGAGCAGATGGATTCCGTCGGAATACCATTTCGGACTTGCAAACAGACTGAAAGGACGAATGTCAAAGTCTACGTTTTCCAAGATAGGAACCCGTACCCCTGCAATCTTCTTTACACCCAAATGAACGTCTTTCACTTTCACCAATGATGAGTCGAACTCATTCCAAAGTGCGAACATGGCTTCGTATGCCTGAATTTCCTGTTCAAGCTTATCTTCCAACCCCGCAGCTTCTTCCTTGCAACGCTTCACTTCCATGCGTAATGCACTCTCTTTGTTCTTGATGATTGGGAGGGTACGCACGCGAACCTTTAGCTGCTTTTCGAGTTGTTGCAACGAGGTTTTGTTATATTGAAACTTAATAGCCATTGTTCTCTAAGTTTTCTTATTTTCCCCAGTGTTCTTCCACCAATTCTTTCTTGATGTTCACTTCTTCCGGCTTAAAGTATTTGCTGAACAATCCCCATGTAACATCCAGCATTTCAGTCGTATCCAAGTTTACATCAATAGCCAACAACTGGTTTGCGTAGTCTTTGGCAAATGCCAAAGTACGTTCGTCGTAGTTGGTCAAGTCGAAACCGTTTTCCATCTTGGTCTTGGCGTTGGCAGCATCGGCATACAAACGGACAGCCGCATTCATCACCTGTGGGTGGTCCTTACGAGTCTTCTTACCGCTAACCAACTGCTTCAAACGAGACAATGAACGGAATGGATCTACGATTACCTTACCAATATCGCTATCACGACGAAGGAACAACTGACCTTCGGTGATGTAACCGGTATTATCAGGTACGGCGTGGGTAATATCGCCACCACTCAAAGTAGTTACCGCAATAATAGTAATGGAACCACCAGCCGGGAACTGAACCGCCTTTTCGTAAATCTTAGCCAAGTCTGAATAAAGTGAACCCGGCATAGAGTCTTTAGAAGGAATCTGGTCCATACGGTTAGACACGATTGCCAACGCATCGGCATAGCTGGTCATGTCGGTCAACAACACCAATACCTTCTGGTTATGTTCTACCGCAAAATATTCAGCAGCAGTCAATGCCATATCTGGAATCAACAGACGTTCTACCGGAGGATTCTCGGTTGTATTCACGAAACTGATGATACGGTCAAGTGCACCTGCATTCGAGAACACATTCTTAAAATAAAGGTAGTCATCATTGGTCATACCCATACCCCCCAAGATAATCTTGTCGGTTTCTGCACGAAGAGCCACATTTGCCATTACCTGGTTGAACGGTTGATCAGGATCAGCAAAGAACGGAATCTTCTGACCGGATACCAATGTATTGTTCAAGTCGATACCAGCGATACCGGTTGCAATCAGTTCAGACGGTTGCTTACGACGAACCGGATTTACAGATGGGCCACCGATTTCGATTTCCTTACCTTCAATTTCCGGTCCACCGTCAATTGGATCACCGAACGCATTGAAGAAACGACCAGCCAACTGTTCGCTTACCTTCAAGCTTGGAGACTTGCCCAAGAAAACCACTTCGGCATTGGTTGGGATACCTTCTGTACCCTGAAATACCTGCAAGGTAACTTCGTCGCCCATGATCTTTACTACCTGGGCTAACTTACCATTAACAGTAGCCAATTCATCATAACCTACCCCCGTTGCCTTCAACGAACAAGTAGCTTTGGTAATTTGGCTAATCTTGGTATATATCTTTTGAAAAGCTTTTGTTGCCATTATTCTTTTTCTTTTAGCTGTTTACACATATTATTTCACGCTTCTTTCAGCAATCAGTTCCTGCAACTGCTTTACAAAGCCTTCATACTTTTCAGACTTATATTCGGAGTAGTTCATCTGTTTACAGATATTGATCATCTTCTTGAAATAATCCATGACATCAAGGAAAGTTTCAAACTCAAATTCTGTATGACAAATATCAATGACCGTATTCAGAATATCTTCTTGACGTTCCATCGGAGTAACGGAGTCAATGTCGTCAAAAGCATCTTGTTGTAAAATTACATAGTCAATCAATTCTGACTTCCAGAAAGTTACATGATATTCAACTGGTACACCATCATCTCCCAAGATGTTAATCTGTTCAGCAATTTCCTTACCTCTCAACAAACGAGTCTTGATTTCATTGACCTTACCAATCCATTCGCCATTGATGCGCTTAGCAATGTAATCTTCAAATTCTGGATATTCCAAATATTTAGAGTAAGAGTCAATCGGATTCACAGCCGGATAACGCTTCTTATCGGCACGTTCCTGTTCCAACGCATAGAAACAACGAGCTACCTTCTTGGTATTTTCTGTTACCGGTTCCTTCAAGTTACCACCGGCCGGAGATACAGTACCGATGAAAGTAATAGATCCTGCCTGACCGTTATTCAAATATACATAACCTGCACGTCCGTAGAAGTTGGAAATGATAGCCGAAATATCCATCGGGAACGCATCTGGACCAGGCAATTCTTCCATACGGTTAGACATTTCACGCAATGCCTGCGCCCAACGAGAAGTAGAGTCGGCCATCAACAAGACTCTCAAACCCATTGCACGATAATATTCTGCAATGGTCATGGCGGTATATACAGATGCTTCACGAGCAGCCACCGGCATGTTTGAAGTATTGGCAATAATGATAGTACGTTCAATCAACTTACGACCAGTATGTGGGTCTACCAATTCAGGGAATTCGGTAAAAATTTCCACAACTTCGTTGGCACGTTCACCACAAGCCGCAATAATTACAATATCTGCTTCGGCCTGCTTGGAAATAGCATGTTGAAGCACCGTCTTACCGGTACCGAACGGACCAGGAATAAACCCTGTACCACCTTCTACAATCGGATTTACCGTATCGATTACACGAACACCCGTTTCCAACAACTTGAATGGACGTGGTTTTTCCTTGTAGTTGGTCATCGCCTTCTTTACCGGCCACTTCTGAATCATGTTCACCGGAATATCGTTACCTTCCTTGTCAGTCAATACCACTACTGTATCTTCAATGGTATATTCACCGGCAGCCACGATAGACTTCACCTTATAAGTACCCTGCAATTGGAAAGGTACCATAATTTTCAACGGTTGATGATTTTCGTCTACCTGACCTAACCATGCAGAAGGACCAACTTCATCACCTACCTTTACCAATGGTTCAAAATGCCACTTGCTTTCCTTATCCAATGGATAAGTGTACTGACCACGCTTCAAGAACACGCCGTCCATCTTGTCGAGGTCATTTTGCAAACCATCGTAGTTCTTCGACAACATACCCGGACCCAAAGTCACTTCGAGCATGTGTCCTGTAAATTCGGCTTCGGCACCTACCTTCAATCCACGTGTACTTTCAAACACCTGAACATATACGTTGCTACCTACCACCTTGATTACTTCCGCCATCAAACGATCGCCCCCAGTAAGGATGTAGCAGATTTCATTCTGAGCCACCGGACCGTCTACAGCAAGTGTAACCATGTTGGCAATTACGCCACTAACAGTTCCTTTTGTTGCCATATATTATTCGTTTATTTATTTTCTGAATTCTTGGGGAATCTGTACCTCATCTTTCAGTTGGTCAATCAACTGTCGGAACAATTCATTACCCTTTTCCTTATCCAAAGAAACCCAACGTTCAATCATTTCCAATTTCATGAGGAACACAAAAATCTTTTCAATCGTGAAATAGTTGAAGAATGTATTGTCTTCCAACCAATTCCATTTCAACAAGTCGATTTTCTTTTCCCTGTCTACCAAGTCAACGGTATCATTGATTCGAATCAGCTGTTCAAGGTATTCTAAATCATCTGCCAAACCAAAATCTCTGGCATTGGAGGTTCTTAAAGTTTCTGCTACGAAATTATCTCCTACAGGAACCTTTGCAACATCCATCTTATATTTGCGAGCAGTCATTGCCGCCAAGATATTGTTGACATTCAAATTTAATTCAAACCAAGCAGACACAAACTTATTACCGCACTTCATGGCATAGCTATAATAAAAGCCATGCAATTTATCCTCCAACACCCAACGTTCTTCATCGGGAGTATTCAGATAAAGTTCAGCAAACTTATAAAAATAAGGAGGGAATTTCTTGTCCGGAGCTGTTTCTTCTTTCAAAGATGATATTACACTCAGTAATTCATCTGCAGAATAATTACCCAACGAAGTATCTACTGACGCTTCCTTATCCTTCAGAAGTGTCAACAGATTACGATTGTCAAACTGCAAATAGAACAAATCAACTAATTTTCTATCTGCCTTTGACAACTGCGGATAAATTTCTGTCTTAAAGTTGGCTACTGTATAGCTTAGTTTACCATCTTCCAATGAAAGTTCAGGTAAACCAGTTACCAGACAATAATAGTTTGTCATAAGCTATATTAAAACAACATTTCTACTAATTGTGGACGCAGGAAGTCTTTGAAATAATTTTCAAATTCTTCTTCACCAAAATTCACTTTATACGAACCATCTGCTGGAGAAATAGAGAACAATGTTTTATTACCATTTACCTGTTCTATCTTTACCCCCTTATCCAAAAGAGCTTTGGCATTTGTTGCAAAATATTTCTTCAAGCCTTCAGCATCGGCAGTAGAAATTACGATTGATTCATTCGCAACCCATTGAGTAGCTAATGAAACGATAAATTTGTTCAAGTAATCCTTATCGGCAACAAAATTCTTTACCGCATTTGAGACAACCTGATTCGTCAACAAAGAAGCAACTTCTGTTTTCAAAGCATTCACAGCCTGACCTGCAAACAATTTAAGTTCCGACTGAGTATTTTCTGCAATTTCTGCCGCAGACTTACGAGCAGTAGCTACAATAGCTTCAGCTTCTTTACGAGCTTCTTCAAGAAGCTTTGCCGCTTCTTCGCGCGCATTGCTTACCAGGCGTTGTGCTTCTTCATTGCCTTTTTCTACGCCCTCACGATAGATTTTATCGGTAAGCTCCTGAATTTTATTTTCCATAATCTTAGAAGATTTATTATAATTTGTACTTTATTTCTCAATAGAAAAAAGAAAGTCCAAAAATACAAAATAAAAGCGATAGATAAGCAAGAAAAATAAGAATTTATCTACAAAGAAGCATAAAAAAAGGAATTTAATACAAACAAAAAATCCTCCGACACATTTCTGTATCGAAGGACTCTCTAAAAACGGCAGCTACCTACTCTCCCACAAACGCAGTACCATCGGCGTGACAAGGCTTAACTTCTCTGTTCGGAATGGGAAGAGGTGGAACCCTTGTG
>JAFTSK010000163.1 GCA_017467385.1 Bacteroidaceae bacterium | reverse complement strand
TTCGCCCGATTACGGAGCTTGCTCCTATAATTATAGATAGTAGCCAACGAATAGCCCAAGAAGTGGGCTATTGAGTTACTGTCAGTAACTCCGAGCCGAATCAGGGCAAAAATGCGGAGTTCGGTGGTCAACAATTCATTCGACTTGGGGTAAACCCGCCCGTCTTCCAACAACAACTCATTGAACGAATCAATAAAGTTGGGGAACAAATCCAAAAACGACTTGTCGAACTCATGATAAAACTGCTTCCGTTCATCCCGAATAAACTGCTCTGACTTAATCGCCTTAAACAAATCGTCAATGCGGGAGGACATCGCCAACTTGGCCAATGAACGGCGATAGGCTTCCAACTTATCCAAATAGGCCACACATCGGTCAAGATAGTGGGCAATGTACACTTCCTTGATTTTTCCCGTCTGGGCTAACTCATTGTTCACCGATTGAAGCTGTTCGTATGCCACACTCAAATTGACACGCATGGCCGTAAGCTTCTTGTTCCAACGATAGAGCCAGAACACGCCGGCAATCAAGAAGAGAGACAAAATGCTGACACAAACCAACAAGCCATTCAAAACAGACTTGCTCTTCTGCTCTTTCAACTTGTATGCCTTATCTATAATAGGAAAGAACTGAGCCACCTCAATATAACGCAAGCTCGCATTGCAAGCCACCGCATCTTCCATCGAACAATTCAAATATTGGTAAGCTCGGTCTATGTCGCCCGTCTTATAGACTTGTTGCGCCAACTTTTGCAAGGAAGCATACTCTCGAATGGCAGACTTCAAGTCAATGATGGCCGTTTTCGCTAAATAATAGATTTGCAAATCCGATTGTCCTGCCTTTGCATACGCATCGGAAAGGATGTAATGGATATACGCATTCTGCCGACGGTCGGGATAATTTTTCAACAAATCGTTCAACATGGAGATAGACTTATTTACCTCTCCTTGCATCAGATATTTCTCGGCTTGCACAATGTCCTTGTCCAAATTATGAATGACAACCGACAAGATGGAATCCCGATAAGCATTCGCCTGTTGTCTGTATTTTTCCTTGACCTTCTTATTCGCCGTATAGTCGGCCAGCCAACCGTAGCAAGCACAATATACCCGATAATAATAGTTCAAGTCGTCCAAATCCAGTTCACGAGGATCAATTCTCCACATCTGTTCCAATGCCTCAGTGTACATCCCCATCACCCCCATAACCTCTGCCCTATTTATCAGAATCTCGGCGTTCAACTCCGGTTGCTCCATCAACGAGAGCAGTTTGATTCGTTCATTGATATAGAAAAGCGAAGAATCTGCCTGATAATGAAGATATTCATTGAACAACTCTCCATAGAGGTCGAACTTAACCCGATTATCGGTAGCCTTTTTCAAACGAGACTTCAACTCTGAGATTTCGTTTTCTTTGGCTGTATGATAAAGCTCTTTATCAGCAATCACAGCATCCAATTCCTCCAAAACCAATTTGACGGAATCTCTCTCTTTTGCCATTAAACAAAGCGGCAAAAAAGACCAAGCCAACAGCAAGTATAAGATTTTAGTTTTCACAGTATAATTTAATGGTTTCTGCAAATATAGTAAAGTTATGAAAAAGACAAGAAAAAGAATGGAATATTTTTTAATTGGCATTTATATTTTTATGCTATATCGAAGAATCAAAGAGTTTATTTATCAACTAATTAGACTTCTAAAACAGTTATATTTTCATTCTAACAAGAGCAAAGAACTTTTTATCCGTCTAAATTTGTTCAAGAAGAATCCGCATTTAATAATTAAATCTCTATATCATGAAAAAACTATTTGTCTTTATGGCACTATTTGCATTTTTCGGTCTGCATCAATCGGCAGCAACCGTCATTAAGAAAGTAACCCCGACTTTTTGGTGGGCAGGTATGGACAATCCGGAGCTTCAGATTTTATTGTATGGAGACAACATTGCTTCACATGATGTTTCTATCTCAGCACAGGGGGTAGAACTCCGCGATGTCGTGAAACAAGACAATCCGAACTACCTTATATTATATGTAGACTTGTCGGAAGCAGCTCCGCAGACATTCAACATTACATTAAAGAAAGGCAAGAAGGCCACCAATATCCCTTACGAACTCAAGCAACGCCGTCCAGACTCCTCCAAAGTAAAGGGGTTTGACGCAAGCGATGTGCTTTATTTAATCATGCCAGACCGTTTTGCCAACGGCAATCCGGACAATGACATTGTGCCAGGCATGTTGGAAAACAAAGTAGACCGCAACGAACAATATGGCCGGCATGGTGGCGACTTGAAAGGCATTGAAGATCATCTTGATTATTTGGCAGATTTGGGCGTAACGGCCATCTGGTTGAATCCGACACAAGAAAACGACATGCCGGAAGGTTCTTATCATGGCTATGCCATCACAGACTATTTCCAGATTGACCGCCGTTATGGAAGCAATGAAGATTTCCTCCGCATGGTAAACAAAGCTCACGAAAAGGGTTTGAAGGTCGTGATGGATATGATTTTCAACCATTGTGGAAGTCATAATTTCTTGTTTAAGGACAAGCCTTCCAAAGACTGGTTCAACTTCAAATCAGAATACGTAGGAACTTCCTACAAAACAGCCAGCGTACAGGATGTACACGCTTCTGAATATGAATACAAGATTGCCGTAGATGGTTGGTTTACTCAAGCCATGCCGGACTTGAATCAACGCAACCGCCATGTGGCAAAGTTCTTGATTCAGAGTAGCATCTGGTGGATTGAATATGCAGGCATCAACGGCATCCGCCAAGACACTCATCCGTATGCCGACTATGATTTCATGGCTCGCTGGTGTAAAGAAGTAAACGATGAATATCCCAACTTCAACATTGTGGGTGAAACCTGGTTGAACAGCAACGTTTTGGTTTCTTTCTGGCAGAAAGACAGCAAGTTGGCTGCTCCTCGCAACTCCAATTTGAAGACCGTTATGGACTTCCCATTGATGGAACACATGAACAAAGCTTTTGATGAAGAAACATCCGATTGGTCAGGAGGTCTTTATCGTTTGTACGACTATTTGACACAAGACTTGGTTTATGCCGATCCGATGAATCTCTTGACTTTCCTCGACAATCATGACACTTCTCGCTTTACCACCAACGATGAAAAGGCGAAAAATCTCAATCGTTTCAAACAAGCCATCACTTTCTTGCTGACAACCAGAGGTATTCCTCAAATCTACTACGGAACAGAAATTCTGATGACCGGAGACAAGAGTGAAGGCGATGGTATGCTTCGTAAAGATTTCCCTGGCGGTTGGGCGGGAGATTCTCGTAATTGTTTTGAAGCCAGCGGACGTACTGCACAGGAACAGGAAGCATTTGAGTTTATCAAGAAAGTTTTAAATTGGCGTAAAGGCAATGAAGTGATTGGCAAAGGAACCTTAAAACATTTCTCTATCAACCAGGGAGTATATGTCTACGAACGTAAATATAACGGAAAGTCTGTCGTGGTCATCATGAACGGCAATGATAGGAAACAAGACATTCCTTTAAAGCCATACGCTGAAGTTCTTCCTAAGAAACAAGCCAAAGACATGCTTAGCGGCAAGGTGGTTGCCTTAGACAATCAACTGACTTTAGGAGAACGTGAAATACTCGTCTTAGAGTTCTAAAATTATTTAATTCCATTTATATTTTTAGAAATCAAGCATAATTATATCAAACTAATAATCAACGGTATAACAAATTTAAAGAGGCTTTTCGATTTATATTTTCATTCTGATTAAAATAGTCAAACGGAAGCACCACTAATTTTGTAATACCGAGAAAACAGATGTTACATTTCTTTTAAATAGGAATAATTTAATATCACATACCATGAATATGAAAAGAATATTTTCGATGGCGGCATTGTTCGTTTGCGCTTTAGCAGTCAATGCTCAACATAAGCTAAGCTCTCCGGACGGCAATTTCGAGATGCAATTTTCTCTTAATTCCAATGGAGCCCCCGTCTATGAGTTGTCTTATAAGAATAAGGTAATTATTAAGCCAAGTACATTGGGATTGGAATTGAAGAAAGAAGATGCCAATAAAAAGACAGACTTTGAATGGACAGACCGAAAGGATTTAGACCAATTGGATGCAAAAACCAACCTTTTAAACGGTTTTGAAATTAAAGGAACTCAGACAAACTCTTTCGATGAAACTTGGACTCCGGTTTGGGGAGAAGAAAAAGAAATCCGCAATCATTACAATGAGTTGGCCGTAACTCTGAACCAACCCGTAAACAATAGGTATATCATCATACGTTTCCGTCTGTTTAATGACGGTCTTGGATTCCGCTACGAATTCCCGCAACAGCCGAATCTCAACTATTTTGTGATTAAAGAAGAACATTCGCAGTTTGCCATGACTGGCGACCATACTGCTTATTGGATTCCGGGAGACTATGATACACAAGAATACGACTACACCACTTCTCATTTGTCAGAAATCAGAGGACTGATGAAGCAAGCAATTACGCCGAATTCATCGCAAACTCCATTCTCTTTGACAGGTGTGCAGACTTCTCTATTGATGAAGACCGCAGACGGTTTGTATATCAATCTTCACGAAGCAGCTTTGATTGACTACTCTTGTATGCACCTTAATTTGGATGACAAGAACATGGTGTTTGAAAGTTGGCTAACTCCTGACGCAAAAGGCGACAAGGGTTACATGCAAACCCCTTGCCACTCACCCTGGCGTACCATCGTGGCCAGTGATGATGCACGCAACATGTTGGCATCCCGCATGACATTGAATTTGAATGAACCTTGTAAGATTGAAGACACCTCTTGGATCAAGCCGGTTAAGTATGTAGGTGTTTGGTGGGATATGATTACCAATAAAGGTACATGGGCTTATACCGATGAAGTAGCCAGCGTAAAACTCGGTGAAACAGATTACACCAAGACCAAGCCAAACGGCAAGCATTCTGCCAACACAGCTAACGTAAAGCGTTACATTGATTTTGCCGCAGCACATGGATTCGACCAAGTATTGGTAGAAGGATGGAACGAAGGTTGGGAAGACTGGTTCGGTAAGAGTAAGGATTATGTGTTCGATTTCGTTACTCCATATCCGGACTTTGATGTAAAAGAGCTGAACGCATACGCCGCTTCTAAAGGTGTCAAGTTGATGATGCACCATGAAACATCCTCTTCCGTTCGCAACTATGAACGCCACATGGATAAAGCTTACCAATTCATGGTAGACAATGGTTACAACTCGCTGAAGAGTGGTTATGTAGGCGATATGATTCCACGCGGAGAGCATCATTATGGTCAATGGCTGAACAATCACTATTTGTATGCAATACAAAAGGCTGCCGACTATAAGATTATGGTCAATGCGCACGAAGCTGTACGCCCAACCGGTATTTGCCGCACTTATCCTAATTTGATTGGTAACGAATCGGCTCGCGGTACAGAATATGAATCGTTTGGAGGAAACCATGTAGACCATACCACCATCTTACCGTTCACTCGTTTGATGGGCGGACCGATGGACTACACTCCGGGTATCTTTGAAACGGATTGTAGCAAGATGAATCCAAACAACAATTCAAGAGTACGTTCCACATTGGTTCGCCAGTTGGCACTTTATGTAACGATGTACAGCCCATTGCAGATGGCCGCAGACATTCCTGA
>JAFTSK010000162.1 GCA_017467385.1 Bacteroidaceae bacterium | reverse complement strand
TGTGGCGATGGTATTTGCCGTTGCCCTCATGGTGGCTCTCGTTACCCGATACGACATGACGGAGATGTTCAGCAAAGAAGACTTTACCATCGTAAAGAACCCCGGAAAGGAGAACATGGAAATCATCACGAAGGAAGGCGAGAAGATAAATCGCTATACCCCCTCGGAAGACCAGAGCAACCAAAGCGGGAAGAAAGGCAAGAAGGTGGGCATTGCTTACGAACTGGAAAACGGAGAAATCATCTACGTGCCGGAGTAAACAGCCCTCTCAGAGCTGTCAAATTCACCTTTCCACCGGAGTGGTCAAAGTTAACCACTGGAGTGAGCAACCCTGACCACCAGAGTGGTTAAGCTTGACCACTCCGGTGGAAAACCGAACAATGCCTAAGAAACGTATCCGGATGATTGTTTGAGAGGATGGGTTCTCAAAAGAAAGAACATAAAGAGTCCGTCCTTGAAATGTTGCCGTTCGTAGATTTTATTTGCAACTAAAGCAAACGAACCGTAATATTGCAACGAATAAAAACAGAAAAACATCATGAAAAAGCAATGGATGAAATGGCTTGCCTTATTTTTATTAATAGGTATAGCAATGCCAGCATTGGCACAACAGCCGGGAAACCAATCAGAGAACAGAAGAAAACGTGAGCTTCCTTCTCCCGAAAGAAACGCCGGTCGCATTCTTCGCGAATTCAAGCAAATCTTCCAACTGACAAGCGAAGCATACGACAAGGTATATGAACTTTACTTGGCGCAAGAACAAAGTTTGATGCCCGAACAGTTCGGTCAAGGAGGAATGCCCCAAAGAGAAGGCATGAGAAGACCTGGCGGTCCGGGTATGGGTGGCCGTCCAAACATGGGTGGTGGTATGCCTCCGCAGGGAGATTTCCGCCCCGACAGGAAAGGCAATGCCCCCGAACAGATGAAGGCTCAGATGGAAGAAAGACAAAAGGAACAAGCCAAGAAGCAGGAAAAAGCTTCCAAGAAGCTGGCAAAGAAAATGAAAAAAATCTTGAAGGGTGAACAATACACCCAATGGCAAGAATGGGAAGGCAACCGCATGAGCAAGAGCCAACGCCCTCCTCAGCCGGAAAACAGACCGGCCAACAATGAACAGCCAACATTCTAACATTCATCTTCATAATTTATCAGCCCAAGAAGGAAAGGAAAGAGCATCAAAATGTTTCTCTTTCCTTCTTTTTTTATATCTTCGCCCACAAATAACCAAAAGAGTATGGCAGACAATTATTTAGAGAAACAATACGAGAGTTATTTGGCGCGAAAAGCCGCTATGGGGAAAGTTGTCAAGAAGAAAAAGCCGCTTAAAAAGGGGCAAGAGGTGGACGGCGAAGCGATAGACGCTTTGAAAGACCTTATCAAGCAACCTACCGTAGAGGTTCCTTACAACATCTTCCGGAGCCAACTGTACAATGCCGAAGACCTTTATGCCGGCTATCGTTTGGGAGAGCCGGAATCCTATACAGACAGCTATGACAGCAAGGTTTATCAGCATTATCTGAAAGCCGGGAAAGTGGCCACCCGTATCAAAGAGACATTGGCGCGTACTCTTCACGACCATTCCATGAGCAATGCGTTGTACGACTTCCTGAAGACTGTCAATGAAAGAAAAGTGATAGGAATCATGGGAGGACATGGCTTGCTACGCACAGAAGCGGCCTACCGCCAAATCGTCCATATCAGCAAACGTCTGACCGAGAATCATTATTTAATGATAAGCGGAGGCGGGCCGGGTGCAATGGAAGCGACTCACTTAGGAGCTTGGTTGGCTGGGAGAAGCGAGGACGAGACCAACGATGCTTTGGCCATGCTCCAGGAAGCTCCTTCTTTTACAAGTCCGATGTGGCTGGAGACGGCTTTTCAAGTGATGAAGAAATACCCTCAGACGCAATACAAGAGCTTAGGTGTTCCGACTTGGCTGTATGGACATGAACCTGCCACGCCTTTTGCTACCCACATCGCCAAATACTTTGACAATAGTATTCGCGAGGACGGAATCTTGACATTTGCCAAAGGAGGCATTATCTACTCCCCAGGAAGCGCAGGTACCATGCAAGAGATTTTCCAGGAAGCCGTACAGAATCATTATTTAAGTTTCGGCTATGCCAGCCCCATGATTTTTATGGGAATCCATTATTGGACAAACGAAATGCCTGTTTATCCTTTGATGCAGCATTTAATGAAAACGGGAAAATACAAGAATCTGTTATTAACCCTTTCCGACTCTACGGACGAAATCATTGAATGCATCGACACATTCAGTCAAAACGAACCCGAGAAATAAGTATGGCAGGCATCTATATCCACATTCCTTTCTGCAAACGAAGATGTATTTATTGTGATTTTTTCTCTACCACTCAAAGCGAGAAAAAAACTTCGTACATACAAGCGCTTTGCAAGGAACTGGAAAGTCGTAAGGAGTATCTTCAAGGCGAAGACATAGAAACCGTCTATTTGGGCGGTGGCACCCCTTCGCAACTCTCCCAACAGGAGTTAGAAACCCTCTTTGCACATATATATAAGGTATATACCATCCAACCGGATGCAGAGATTACCCTCGAAGCCAATCCGGATGACTTAACCCCGGCTTACATTTCTATGCTACGTCGATTGCCTATAAACCGCATCAGCATGGGAATACAAACGTTCCAAGAGGAGACTTTGCGCATGTTGCATCGTCGCCATACCGCAACGCAAGCCATCCAAGCCTTCCACCAATGCAGAGAAGCAGGGTTCAAGAACGTCAGCATCGACTTGATGTATGGCCTTCCCGGAGAGACCTTAGAGAGTTGGGAGCAAGACCTTCGGCAAGCTATCGACCTTCGTCCTGAACATATCTCTGCGTATCATTTGATATACGAGGAAGGCACTCCCCTTTGGAAATTAAGAGAACAGCACCAAGTAAAGGAAGCCGACGAAGAACTCAGCGTCTCATTTTTCAGCACACTGATAGACAGACTGACCGAAGCCGGCTATCAGCACTACGAGATTTCCAATTTCTGTCAGCCGGGATTACATTCCCGACATAACTCCAGCTATTGGACAGAGAAGAAATACTTGGGTTGCGGACCTTCTGCTCACTCCTATAACGGCATCTCCCGCCAATGGAATGTAGCTTCCTTAGAGAAATACATAACCCGCATCAACACCGACAAACCCAACTACGAGATAGAGGAATTAGACCTATACACCCGATACAATGACTTCGTGATTACCCGCATCCGTACTTGTTGGGGAATGCCCCTCTCCCACCTCCGTTCTGAATACGGAGAAAAACTCTACCATTATTGTCTCCGCATGGCAAAGCCTCACATCAAACAAGCCATGTTGGAGATAAAAGAAAACACCCTACGTCTCACTCGAAAAGGCATCTTTATTTCCGATGGAATCATGAGTGATTTGTTATGGGTATAAAAAAGTGGATGCACTTTCCGGTACATCCACTTCCTTATATCATGACTGATTACTTAGCCAAACTATAAACCACATCCATAATCTTCTGACCGATTTCATCGGCTGCTTCCATTGTTGAAGCTTCAGAATAAACACGAATAATCGGTTCTGTATTACTCTTGCGCAAGTGAACCCACTTGTCTGGGAAGTCAATCTTTACACCGTCGATGTCGTTCACTTCTTCGTCCTTATACATTTCCTTTACCTTTGCCAAGATTGCATCCACATCGGTTTCAGGAGTCAAGTCAATACGGTTCTTAGCGATGAAGTAAGGAGGATAAGTTGCACGAAGCTCGCTTACCGTCTTTCCTTCGTGTGCCAAATGGCTCAAGAACAAAGCGATACCTACGAGAGCATCACGACCGCAGTGGCTTTCCGGATAAATTACTCCACCGTTACCTTCACCACCGATTACAGCATTGGTCGCACGAATCTTGGCTACTACATTTACTTCACCTACAGCAGAAGCATTGTACTCACAACCATACTTGCGAGTTACATCACGCAAAGCACGAGTAGAACTTAAGTTGGACACAGTATTACCCGGAGTATGCTTCAATACATAGTCGGCTACTGTTACCAATGTATATTCTTCACCATACATCTTTCCGTCTTCACAAATCATGGCCAAACGGTCTACGTCAGGATCGACCACAAAGGCTACATCATAACCACCCTTTGCCATCAAGCCCATAATGTCGCCGAGGTTCTTTTCAAGTGGTTCCGGATTGTGTTGGAAGTCGCCGGTTGGATCGCAATACAACTTTTCTACCTTTTCTACGCCCAAACGTTCCAACAATTTCGGAAGAATGACACCACCGACTGAATTTACACAGTCAATAGCTACCTTAAACTTGGCATTACGAATTGCTTCTACATCGACCAACTTCAAAGCCAACACACTATCAATGTGCTTGTCATCGTATGTATTGTCTTCACGATAGCTTCCGAGGTTATCAATATCTGCATAGTCAAATTCTTCTGCGGCAGCAATACGAAGAACTTCGTTACCTTCGGCAGCATTCAAGAATTCTCCATGTTCATTCAACAATTTCAACGCATTCCATTGACGAGGGTTGTGGCTTGCTGTTAAGATGATACCTCCACAAGCACCTTCCATTGTTACAGCCAATTCGGTAGTTGGAGTAGAAGCCAAACCGATGTTTACCACATCGAAGCCCATTCCCATCAAAGTACCGCAAACTACGTTCTTTACCATTTCGCCCGAGATACGAGCATCGCGGCCAACAACAATTTTATTGCTTTTTACAGTGGTTGTCTTACGAATCAGCGTTGCGTAAGCTGATGTAAACTTTACAATATCAAGCGGATTCAGGCCTTCACCAGCATGGCCTCCGATTGTTCCGCGAATACCGGAAATAGATTTTATAAGTGTCATCGTGATAATTGATAGGTTATTTCATAAAAACAAGGGACAACAGAAGAAGAAGCGGTATAAGTTCCCTGACTGTGTGGAACAATCAAACGAATTACCGAACGTTCAGAAATCTTACGACCTACCTTCAAACAGTTGAAAGGCAAAATCCAACCCGTAGGAACTGAGTTTGAACCATGCATATTTACCATAGCTGCGCCATTACCGAACGAAGCTGAATAGGAATTGCCGCTTTTCGTCAAAACAAATTCATCGGGATGCGGATATAAATTTGCGATTGTATTGAGAGAAAGTGTATCCACAGAACCGTCTTCATTAATCTGCTCTTCTACATAACGGGCTAAGATTTCATGACGACCGTCTTCCAACACCTTACCGCCACCGCGTTCAAGAATCTGCATGTAAACGCCGCTTTCTTCGTACAAAACATATTCGTTTTCTGCCAAGTTCGTTACAGAATCCTGTTCTTCAAATACATCTTCGCTGATTACTTTAATACCATTTACTTCAATAAAACGCTGAATAGCATCGCGTTCTTCTTCTTTCAATTCCGCGTATGTTTTGGAATTATCACAAGATGGGAAACAGAGTATCCCCAATACGAACATCAAAAATATACTAAACTTCTTCATCATTTTCTTTTGTTTTGCAGGCAAAAGTAATAAATCGTCCGCAAATATTCTCATTGTTTGGGTGTATTAACTATTTTTTTGCTAATAAAAGGTCTTGATATGCCTTCAATGCTTGCTTGAAACGTTCAATGGCTTCGTCCATCGTTCCATAGAACTCGCCTCCCGAAGCATTTAGATGTCCACCGCCATTGAAGAATTCCGATGCAACTTTATTACAAGGAAACGAACCCACCGAACGTAAAGAAACCTTAATCATATCCTTTTCCGTATCTTCTCGCAAGAAAGCCGAAAAACAAACATTCTTAACCGACAAAGGAATATTCACAAAACCTTCTGTGTCTCCCTTTGAATATTGGAAGCGCTTTTGTTCACCCCGAGTCAACCAGATAAGCGCCGCATTAAAGTCTGGATAAATCTCCATTTTATCGTAAAGCACGTATCCCATCAAGCGCAAGCGGCCCTCGGAATAAGTATTGAACACACGACGATAAATATCATCCTTATCAATCCCCTTAGAAAGCAACTCACTGATGATGAAA
Source organism: Bacteroidaceae bacterium (assembly GCA_017467385.1). Lineage (GTDB taxonomy): Bacteria > Bacteroidota > Bacteroidia > Bacteroidales > Bacteroidaceae > Phocaeicola. Next base: position 648 of record JAFTSK010000162.1, on the reverse strand, counting down.
TAAATCTCGCGGTCATTGGAATTATAGGTAAACCCACCGGTATCCGTCATCATACCGGTATAGATACATTCTGCACCTTCTTTGCTGATGTCGCTAAAGTTACCTAACTGACAAATAAGACGGAATATCAATTCGGAGGTGGAAGAGATTTCCGGATGTGAAATCACAATCTGACAGAAGTCTCCCGGATAAAGATGGTGGTCTATCATCATCTTCCGAGCCGGAGAGTTCTTTACGGCTTCTTCCATTTCGTCAATCCTCGACAAGACATTGAAATCCAAGCAACAAATTACATCCGCTTCATTCAACAACTTATCGGCAAACTCTTTATAACGGTTATAAACAATCACATCTTTGGCTCCTGGCATCCAACGCAAGAAATCGGGGAAAGCATTTGGCACAATCACATTGACCGTCTTTTCTTGGGTATTCAGGAAATGATAAAGCCCCAACGAGGAACCGATTGCATCTCCATCCGGAGATACATGGCTAACAATTACAATTTTCTCGGCACGTTCAAACCATTTCTCTACATGGTCTATATCTGCTTGTGATATTACTTTTGTCAACATATATTTCTAAAACTTTCAATCGTACAAAGATACAGCTTTTTTAGGGAATAACGTATTTAAAGGGAATAAAGTTTCA
>JAFTSK010000161.1 GCA_017467385.1 Bacteroidaceae bacterium | reverse complement strand
CTTCGGACAACAAGAGATTTCCATGAATAAAGCCGTCCTCATCGGCACGTAAACGTACCTTTACAAGAATTTCTTTAAACGGATTCTGTAAAGTTACAAAGACATACCGGCTCTTTTTGTTGGGTATATTCGTAATTCCATCGACCACGTATGCTTTTATCCAGACCTTTTCACCGGCAATATAAGAGCTTCTATCCGTATGTAGGTACAGCCTTTCAGACGGATACAACAAAGCCTGTTGTTCCATGCGGCTAAAGAGACTATCAACGGGAAGCGTCTGAGCCTGCATCGTAAAGCTAAAAATAATGAACAACAGACTGATGTATATGTTTTTCATGGTTTATTGAGTTAGTGTTTTAGTAATATGAGTGTTTCTGTACAAACATATAAAAATCTATGTAAAGGTACAAATCAAAGAACGAAATTCTTCCTTTTGCTATTTAAAATGATATACAATTATGTTGGAACGGGGTTTGCACTCTATTACAAGAAATTTCACAAAAGTCCTTACACTCCTGCAAGAACGCAAATAAAGCATTGATTCTAACCATTTTATAATGGCAGGAGTTTACATTTTCCTGTCATTCCTGCCATAAACGGCTTCATCGCCATACGCTTGTAGTCTCACACGTCTGCGGACTTAGTCTCACAGGCTTACGAAGCCGCAAGAGTATTCTTGCAGGAATGGATGCAGACTTAAAGGTTCCTGCAAGTGTTTCTTCTTATCTTTCAACCACTTATACAACAAATTGCAGGAATGCAACCAATTATTCAAAATTGTAAAAACCACGTTCTATGAAGCGATTAGGAAAGGGAATAAAAACTCTTTGGAGAACTGTCCTTTCCTCCAAAGAACGTTTGGTCGTTCTCCAAAGAGTTTTTAGAGGTGTTATTATAGAATTAGAGGATGTATTGAAAGGCCTTGTTATTGCCCTTTCTAATACATCCTCTTGGTCAAGAGAGAATATTAAAACATTATTCCATCACAAGCGGTGAACGATAGTTAGGCTTGCTACTCATCACAAAATGCAACTTGGCTCCGTTGGCAATGTCTTCATAACGAAGAGTAGACAACTTATGTCGCTTGCCGTTCAGATAAACCTCCTTGACGTAAACGTTCTTGGGCGACCAATTCTTTGTTGTCATCTCCAAGTATTTTCCGTTGCTGAGGCGAACGGTCATGGCTTCTACACAAGGAGAGCCAATGCTATATTCGTTCGTTGCCGGCTTGACCGGATAGAAGCCCATGCAGTTGAAAAGATACCAAGCCGACATCTGACCGCAATCATCATTACCACTCAAAGAACCCGGTTCATTGCCATAGAAACGGTCTGTAATCGTGCGTACCCACTTCTGACACTTCCAGGGTTGTCCTAACCAGTTATAGAAATAGGTAATGTGATGACAAGGCTCGTTGCCATGCCAATAGGCTCCGATACGTCCTTGAATGTCGTGTGCGCCCGGAATGTTTTCATCCATTTCCGTAGTAAACATTTCATCCAAACGTTTCAGCAACAAGTCGGCACCAGCCGCTTCCATATAGCCTTCAAAATCGTGAGGAACCGACCAGGTGTACTGCATCGTAAACCCTTCGGTAATGTCGCCCCAACCATGAATGGAGCCGGGACCTTGATAGGCAATCGGACTGAACGGAGTGCGCCAGTTTCCTTTGGAATCCTTTCCACGCATATACTTCGTTTCCGGATCTATCAGGTTTTTGTAGTTCTTTGAACGCTTCATGAAATACTCATAGTCTTCCTGCTTACCCAACAACTTGGCAGCCTGGGCAATGCAGTAATCATCATACGCATATTCCAATGTTTTGGAAACAGACTCCGCTTCCTTGTCGAAAGGCACATATCCTAACTGGCGATATTCCGGCAAACAATCGTAGTGCGGATTCATGGCCGTAGTCTTCATGGCTTCATACGCCCGTTCGTAATCGAACCCTTTGACACCCTTCATCATCATGTCGGCCAGCACACAAGTGGCATGGTAGCCAATCATGCACCAGGTTTCGTTGCCATAGAACGACCAGAAAGGCAGCATGTGTTCCGTACTCTTATCGTAGTGTGCCAGCATGGAGTTGGCTATGTCGGCTTGCAAAGGCTGATTCACTAAGTTGAGCAACGGATGAAAAGCCCGATGTGTATCCCACAAGGAAAGTACCGTATAGTTGGTAAACCCTTCTGCCTTTCCGATATTCTTGTCCAACTCGCGGAAACTTCCGTCAGCATCCTGGAAGATGAACGGATGAATGGCCGTATGATATACACTAGTGTAGAAAGTTTGTTTGGTTTTCAAATCTCCCTTTACCGTATATCTGCCCAATTCCTTTTCCCAAAGTTCTTCCGCACGCGCTTTTACATCGTCGAAAGTCAGCCCATTCAATTCTTCCATGTTCTTAAGAGCCCCTTCTGTACTAACGCCCGAAATGGCCGTCTTGACATAGACTTTCTCTCCTTCCGATGTCTTTAGGCGCAAGTAAGCCATGAGGTTAGTTCCCCATGCTTCCAGATGGCTACGGAAACGGCTCGTGTTATAGATAACCGGCTTTCCGTCCTGGAAGATACCGAAAGAATCCAACTTACAAGAGAAGGTTGCGGCAAAATACACATGACGTTCAGGCCCCCAGCCTTTTACCAACTTATAGCCCACGATAGTCGAATCGTTTATTTGGCGCAAGTTGGCCCAGGGACATTTCTGCCACAACGTATGGTTCATGTCTATCATGATAAACGCCTCATCTGATTTAGGGAACGTAAAACGGAATATACCGCTACGCAAAGCAGCTGTCATTTCCGCTTTTACGCCATAATCGGCCAACTCCACCCCGTAATATCCGGGGGAAGCCCATTCCTTATCATGAGAATAGCGCGAACGATAACCTTCGTCCGGATTTTCATGTGTGCCTGGAACAGTCTTCATTTCCCCCGTACCCGGGATAAAAAGGAAGTCGCCCAAATCAGGGACACCGGTTCCACTAAGGTGTGTCAAGCTGAATCCCAACAAAGTAGGATGCGAATATTTGTATCCGGAAGCGGCATCATAGAAGTCGGCATCTGTATCCGGACTCATCTGGATTCCCCCGAAAGGAATCTGTGCGCCCGGGTAAATATTGCCATAGCCGTCTGTACCCACAAAAGGATTGACGTATTCAGTCAAACGTTCCTGTTGAGCCTGAGCAGCTAAAGCAACGACACAAAATAAAGCACATATCAACTTTCTCATACACCTTATTCTTTAATATCGCCTACCGCAATCTGATATTCTTTCCACAAGTCGTCGATGTTATATTCTTGTCCCAGCACATGCTTGATAGCACCGTCGAACGACCAGGGTATCACTTCCAAAGCACTGCGATTGAACTTACGCAAGAACTCCGGATCTTTATTGTCGCGCAACCATACAAAGAAATAGCCTCCGTAACGATAGCCGTCCATATAGTTTCCACCCTTAGGACGGTCGGCTTCCCCATGAAAACCTCCGTTGGCTACACGTACTGCATCTGCCATACCTTCAATGAAAGCCCAGAAGACTTTGTTTGTTCCATACGAGCCTACCCCTTGAGGTTCCAACTGATAAGCATGTGTCAATTCATGGAGCAACACGCCACGAGTTTCAAAATCAACTTTGGCTGTATCCTGATTGACAAAAGACTTGGCAATGTGGCGGGTGCTATAGAAGATGGAAACATTTCCGGCAGAACCGCCCTTTGCTGAGATACCATCGGTATCTTCCAATGTATAATGCAACGTATATACCTTTGGGATACTGTCTTCCGGCGATGCATACAATGTGTTCAGTACGGTATGCGCCTGAGCAGTGATATACCCCTCTGCATCTGGAATCAGACTATGATAAATCTGGGAACCTTCGCTTTCCGGCGCCTTGTCCTCAAAGCGGATATTTCCGATAAAATAATCTTTCCAAACATCTTCCGTATGTTCAGCTACTCCTTGTTCCTTAGAAGTGTTGGATGCTTTCGACATACATCCCAACAAACCTCCACACAAACATAGTGCTGCTATCAAATATTGCTTTTTCATCATTTTTCTTGTATTAGTTCATGATTATTATTCCCCATCTGTCAACGAATAGGGTTTGTCATTTCTATCCAATCCACGTTTCTTGTTCGGAGAGGCACTCATTACAAATTCCAACGTACCGCCCTTCAACAAATCTTCGTGGGTAATGTACATCTTGCTGTAGGCTTTTCCGTTGAGACGGACTTCCTTCACGTAGCGTTTCTTGTCGCTGACACCGGAAGCCTTGATTTCCAACGTATTTCCATTAGGCAAGTTCAGCTTGAGATAAGGCAGATAAGGCGCCCCCAACACGTATTGGTCTGTACCCGGACATACCGGATAAAAGCCCATCGCTGTAAAGATATACCAAGCCGACATCTGACCACAGTCGTCATTTCCACCCAATCCACGAATATGGTTCTTGTACATCTTGTTCATGATTTCACGCACCCAATATTGTGTTTTCCAGGGTTGTGAAGTCCAAGCGTACAGATAAGGGATGTGATGACTGGGTTCGTTTCCATGCACGTAGCCTCCAATCAAGCAATCAGCGGTGATGTCTTCGTTGGCTTCGTAGTATTTCTCCGGCAGGTGCATACCGAACAGTTCATCCAACTTGCGAAGGAACTCGGCTTCTCCACCCATCTGTTGCATCACTCCGAATACATCGTGAGGAACATGGAAAGAGAAATTCCATGAATTACCTTCGATGAATCCTTCGCCATGCGTCTGAAGCACGTCAAATTCACTCTTAAAGGCACCGTTCCGATAGCGAGGACGAGCAAAACCCAATTCGCTGTCGAAAATGTTCCGATAGTTCAATGCACGCTTCTTGTAGGTTTCGATCAATCCGGCATCTCCGGTCTTCAAAGCGGTCTGATAGATGGTCCAGTCATCGTAACAATATTCCAATGTCGTAGAGGCGGCTGTACCGCTGATGTCCAACGGAACATAACCCAACTTTACATAATCCCCTATTCCATCAAAATAGCCTACGTTAGAGGTGGTAACCATCGCTTTCAGGGCTTCTTTTGCATCAATGTCCGCGCCTTTGGCAATGGCATCTGCCAGTACAGAAGTAGCGTGATAACCACTCATACACCAGTTGTCATTTCCCATGTGGCTCCAGATTGGCAACAAGCCATGTACACTCTGCTGTTGGTGACGAATCATAGACATGACCATATTGCGGGCCTCCACCGGCTTCATCAACATCAAGAACGGATGTTCAGCACGATAGGTATCCCATAAAGAGAATACGGTATAGTTGGTAAACCCGTCTGCCTGATGAATGTTATGATCCAATCCACGATATTGGCCGTCTACGTCCATGTAAACGGACGGATTAATCATGGTATGGTAATACGAGGTATAGAACATGGCTTTTTGGTCGTCTGTACCTTGCACTTCAATAGAAGCCAACTGTTTGTTCCAGCTTTTGGAGGCTTCGGCAACAATCACATCAAAGTCTTTGGAAGCAGCTTCTGCCCTCAAATTCCGCAAAGCTCCCTCTGTACTGGTAGCCGAAAGAGCCACCTTTACCACTAATTCCGGATTGTTTTGAGTATCAAATTCAAAGAACGAGACCAATTTACGGCCGGCCATTTCCGGGAAGTTCTCATTAATAGGGAACTTACGCCACCAACCATTATACAATACCTTCTGAAGGTCTTTATAACCATAGTTCTTGATAGGCTGGGAAAGCGAGATGGCAAAATAAGTATAGTTGGTACGCGCCCAACCATTCGTGATACGATAGCCGGTCAGCAACGTATCATTTTCCACTCGCAAAGTAGCCCACAAGGTCTTACCTTCATAATTGTAAATACCATGATTCAAGTCGAGCACAATGCGTCCTTCCTTATCCTTCGGGAAAGTGTACTTATGCACACCTACCCGTTGGGTGGCAGTCAGCTGAGCCTTTACGCCATAGTCATCCAACACGACTTCATAGTATCCGGGAACCGCCTTTTCCGTTTCATGAGAAAAACGAGAACGGTAGCCGTTGTCCGGATTGTCCGAAGTACCCGGGTTCAGTTTCAGCTTACCGGTAGTCGGCATAATCAAGATGTCGCCCAAATCGGAATGTCCCGTACCGCTGAAATGCGTATGACTGAATCCCACAATGGTCTTGTCGTGATACTGATAACCGGCACAATACGCATACACATTAGGCTGATAACGCCCGTCAATGTTATGCGGAATGGTATCCGTATCCGGACTTAGCTGTACAATGCCGAACGGCACGCAAGCTCCGGGAAAGGTATGTCCCATTCCATCCGTACCGATAATCGGATTGACATGTTCCACTTGAGCTACAGCAGTTGCAGCCAAAGCCGCAACTACTGTAAATAGTTTGAGTCTCTTAATCATATTACTTTCTTTCACAATATACACCAAATTCCGCAATGGAAGTTGTACCGTTGGATTCCAGTACAGTCATGCGTACAGCATCTCCCCATACCGTATCAAAGCGATGAATCTTCACGCGTTGTCCGGTAGGAGCTTTGCCTTCATAGAGAGGCTTCCATGCACCTGCGGTTCTGTATTCCAAACGATATTCCTGCAAACGATTGTTGTTACGGTCTGTAATGACAATCATATTGAACGGCTGTTCACGCTTGAATGTTACAGAATACCAGGGAGTCTTCACATCCGGATGAGAATTCCAACAAGTACCGAAATCATCATCATTGGCAAAGTCATAGATTGCATAGTCGTTACTCCAAGTTCCTTCTGTCAACTGGTTCTTGGCAATGTTAGAAGCGATGATAGGTGCTTCTGCTTCAGGCACGTCGGCTACATGGCCGTCATTCTTCCAAAGCTTACCGATTTCCTTCAACGCCTTCAAAGCATTGGCATCAAACAAACCGTCGCGATTAGGAGCTACGTTCAAGATGAAGTTGCAATATGCCTTGCCCATAGGAACGATGTTCTTGTTGACCATATCTTCCGGCAACTTAACCGGTGTAGTCGGGAAGCTTTCCTTCCAGAACCAGTTTTGTTGCAACGGCAAGCAAGACAAGGCCGGCAAACGGTTACTATCCTTTGAGATATGCTGTCCGGCTCCTTGTTCGTAAGACTTGATGTCTGTGTAGAACAAAGCTTCTGCCGGATACTTAGCCGCATTCAAATCCATCACCAAACAGTTCGGCTGAATGGACTTAATCAAGCGGTAAATATCTTCAAAAGGAACATCGTCATACGAGATACGACTCCAGGGAGCATCCCAACCGTCGATAATGACTGCAGTAATTTCTCCGTAATTGGTCATCAATTCACGAAGCTGTTCCTTAATCATCTCGATATGGTCAGGCGTAATGTGGTTCGGACGTAAACGAGCATGTGTGTCCAAAATTGAATAGTAAAGCATAACCTTCAAACCTTCTGCTCGGAAAGCATCGGCATATTCCTTTACAACATCTCGTTTGAACGGGCTGCTCATTACGCTATAATCGGTAGTCTTCGTATCCCAGATACAGAAACCACTATGATGCTTGGTAGTCAAGCAACCATACGTCATGTTAGCAGACTTGGCCGCTTTTGCCCATTGCTTACAATCCATCTTTGTCGGATTGAACAATTCCGGAGAAGCATCCGGATCTGGCCAGTCGTCATTAAAGTAAGTCGGCATATTGAAATGGATAAACATGCCGCAACGCAAATCTACAAAGTCCTGCTGTAACTGATGTAATGTTTTTTGTGCATACCCGGAAACAGCCAAAATTACAGATAATGCAAACAAATATATTTTTTTCATACCTATCAAAAATTATTATTCATGTTCGTTAGAAAAAGAGTAAGGGAAATCGCTGTCGTTCACGCCTCTGCTTGTAGCAGGCTGATTATCCATATCGTACAACAAACGTGCACCCTTCAACAAATCAAAATGATTCAAGTAGTTTTTCGTGTAGTTCTTACCGTTATAGCTTAACTTGCGGATATAGCGATTTTCGTCGCTATTCTTCGGTGCAGCTATTTCTATCTTCTTGCCATTTTCCAATGTAATGGTTGCCTTACGGAAATAAGGAGTTCCCAACACATACTGATTGCTTCCCGGACAAACCGGATAGAATCCCAAAGCTGTAAAGACATACCAAGCAGAAGTCTGTCCGTTGTCTTCATCCCCGCAATATCCGTCAGGAGTCGGCATATACAAGCGGTTCATGACTTCGCGCAACCAATATTGTGCCTTCCAGGGTTGTCCGGCATAATTATAAAGATAAATCATGTGCTGAATAGGTTGGTTACCATGAGCATAATTACCCATATTCATGATTTCCATTTCACGAATTTCATGAATAACCCCACCATAATAGCTGTCATCAAAGATTGGTGGCAAAGCAAATACCGAGTCAAGCATCTGGACAAACATATCCTTTCCACCCATCAAGTCAACCAATCCTTGTACATCGTGGAATACCGACCAAGTATAATGCCAGCTGTTTCCTTCAGTAAAGGCATCCCCCCATTTGAACGGATTAAACGGAGCCTGGAAACGACCGTCCTTGTTCTTACCACGCATCAGCTTGGTTTCCGGATCAAATACATTACGGAAATTCTGACTGCGTTTCTTGTACAGTTCCAATTCTTCGGTCGGACGTCCCAACTTCTTACCCATCTGGTAGATGCACCAGTCATCGTAAGCATATTCCAATGTACGAGCTACGTTTTCGTTAATATTCACATCGTAAGGAACGTATCCCAATTCATTGTAATACTGATAACCGCAACGACCGGTAGAAGCAATACGAGGATGTACACTATTGGCTCCCTTCAACAAGCCTTCATACATCTTTTCCGCATCGGCTTTGGTTATATTCTTCAAGAAAGCATCGGCCACTACTGAAGCTGAGTTGTTACCAACCATACAACCTCTATGTCCGGGACTTGCCCATTCCGGGAAGAATCCACTTTCCAAATAAGTATTGAGCAAACCTTCTTGCATCTTTTCTGCCACCGACGGGTAGACAAGGTTTACAAACGGGAACAAGCAACGGAATGTATCCCAGAAACCTGTATCGGTGTACATATAGCCAGGAAGCACCTTTCCGTTGTAAGGGCTGTAATGTACCGGTTTGCCTGCTTCGTCGAATTCAAAGAACATACGTGGGAAAAGCACTGAACGGTAGAAGCAAGAATAGAAAGTACGCATCCGATTTTCATCATTGTCTTCTACTTTAATCTTTCCGAGTACATCATTCCAAGCTGCACGACCGGCTTGTTTGGTTTGTTCAAAGTTCTTGTTGCCAATTTCCTGCATATTGCGTTCGGCTTGTTCCCAACTGATAAACGAAGAAGATACACGAGCATGTACCTGTTCACCTTTCTTGGTAGCAAATCCGATAGCTGCACCGGCATGATTGGCTTTCAATTCCAACTGGTCATCAATCAAATCTCCGCCAGCCCAAACCTTATTAAAGGTAAAAGGCTTGTCAAACTCAATTACAAAGTAGTTCTTGAAGTTCTGAGGTACACCTCCACTATTACGGGTAGTATAACCAATAATCTTGTTTTCTTCCGGAACAATCTTCACATAAGAGCCTCGGTCGAAAGCATCAATCACTACATAAGCCTTGTCGGTTTCCGGGAAAGTGAAACGGAAATAAGCACAACGTTCTGTCGGGGTTATTTCGGTAGTCAAATCATATTCCGACAAATAAACACTATAATAGTAAGGAGTAGCCTTTTCTGCCTTGTGCGAGAACCAGGAAGCACGATCGTCTTGTCTGATCTTCAGTCGGCGTGTCATCGGCATGATGGAGAACTGTCCATAGTCATTAATCCAGGGACTTGGCTGGTGTGTCTGCTTGAATCCCCGAATCTTATCAGAGTCATAGGTATAAGCCCAACCGTCGCCCATTCTTCCGGTTTGCGGCATCCAGAAGTTCATCCCCCAGGGTAAAGCTATCGCCGGATAAGTATTACCGTTGGAAAGAGAAATCTTGGATTCTGTACCCATTAAAGGGTTTACATAGTCCACCGGCTCTTTCTGTGCGAACAGGTTATTGGCTCCAACCAAAAGAGTTATAATAAAGAGAGAGAGTTTTTTCATTTCTTTCAACATTTTTTGTGTTATACATTCCCGGCCGATTCAGCCATCAGCCGGGAATAATACAACTAAAATCACAGCTTATCTATCAAATCTTAACCAATTTTCTCCATTTACTTCCAGCAAATATATGCGATGCTTACCATCATAAGAATCATCTACCATATAATGGCCTTCTTCATTGAAATAGCAAGCAAAGAAAGTAGGCATATTAGCTTCTAAGTTTTCACCGTATCCTCCACCGCCAAAAGGATAATAAACATCCGTTTTTCTAAAATAGATACGGTCTACTTCTTCTCCCAAAGTCCAGTTTGAATCATAGAATGTGTACCACAAAGCACCCGGACAGAAAACCAAAGGACGGGTTTCACGATCGGAAAGTTCCAAATCCCCTACATAAGATTCCCAGCCTAATTCATTCCAAATTTGAGCAGAAGCTGCTCCCTTATTGTTCGTCGCACTAATAATATGAGTGCCAAAGCCATTTAAGAAATAAGCACGAGCATCTTGATTGTCATCTACAGTCAAAGCCGAGTTATCAAGCGTCATTTTACCATTAGCGAACGCATAATAAATCTTGCTTAATCCGTTACCATTCAAGTCAAGTTCACCAAAATCCAAGATAGCCTTTTCATCATCGGCAGTAATAGTCAACGGATAAGTTGTATGAGTCAACACACCGTCTTCGATAAGGCTGACTTTTACACTTTCGGTCGTTTCACGATCAATTGCATAATGAGCCAGGAACTCACCACTTGCAGTTCGGATCACTCCATTACTCAAATCAGTCTTGATTTGTTCCATGAACAAAGCTTTGTTACGTTCAAGGATTGCGACACGTCTTGCTTCTGCATTAGCGGCCAAATCAGCAGCCGAAGAAGCAACCAGATTCATGGTAACTCCAGTATTCAAACCGGTAGCTGTAATCTGCTGGCTGGTAAAAGCTGTAATAACAAAGGTTTCATCCGTACTATTCGGCAAGTACGACAAAGCACCGGCTCCTCTTACCACAAGAAGTACCTTATCTTCACCGTCAAAATCCAAATAATAATCTGATGTAACTTCGTCTTTCAAGATGGTTTCATCAGAAATAGTAACCACCTTGCTGTCATCAAACTGATAATAGAAGTTCACACCCTGACAGTTCAACTTCCAAATATCAGTACCCAACAATGTTTCTTTCAATTCAGAAGGTCTCAAACGGTTTTCACTCAAAACCCCTTCATTAGCCCAATCTTCCCAAACATCTGTTGTGCCGCAGCTGGACAACAGCAAACAGAAAACCGATACAATATAAATAAACTTTTTCATGATAAAATCTTTTAATTCTTACTTTTTGTTTAAGGTTTCACTCGTAGTATATTTACCAACATTCAAGACAGAAGAGGCAATACGCATCGGAGCCGGTGTGTATGAAGGCGGATTATATGCCTCCACTTTACCCTTAGTAGCATAACCTTCGGCAGCTCCGGCCTCCATGATACGCAAGTCAATACTTGGAGGGATTACGCCATCGTTCTTAATTGGTAACAAACCGTCTTCTTTGCCATCGCTATATCCACCGCTAACCAACGGAAGAAGTCCCCAGGGGTTACGCATGGTGAACAAAACAGAAGCATCGTTTGAAAGATGGAAGCTATACGCATGATAGTTTACCGTCTTATAGGTATTGTTAACCGGCAAATCCGATTCCTTAAAACCTCCAACGACCATTTTGCCTTGTTGCAGTGAAACAGACACTACCCGTTCCAATTCTTCGGCAGACAACACATTCGGGTTGAAAGCAAAGCTATTTCCATTACCAACAAAAATAGCTGCTACATATTCCGTTGCAATACCACCGATGTCTGAAGTACCTGCATATACCTGCTTCCACTTCATCACAGCCTTTTCAAGTACTGTTGCCCAAGTTACTTGGTCATTCTTACCAGAAGCAGCTCCAACCTTAGAACCATCTGCAACAAACGAATTGCTTACACCAACCTCTACTTTCTTTCCTTTGGGATCATACAAAGTAACAACGAACTCTGTATTATCCGAGTTAGCCCGAATCATATCCTTAATATATCCCGGATAGAGGTAAGCCATCGAAGACATCACAGCACAAGCACAGCAGTCGCCAATCAAGTGCTGGTTTACATCGGCCGGTTTAGGAATACCAAATGGATAGAGAGAGCTGACAGAGAAGTACGACCATGTCAAGTTACCGAAGTTATTCGGTTCCTTTGAAGCATCCTTCAACCATTGCAAATCTTCTTCCGAAGCAGTAGCTCCATTCTCATGCTGAGTACCCATCGGTGTCTTTCCCGATTGTGTATAGCCTGTTGCATACGCCATCAAGTCATCAATATTACCTGTAAAGGTATCCGCTGAGAGTACCCATTCTGCAATCTGAGTAGCCTTATTGCCCTGATTGTCTAATACAGACAACTTATAGTAGCGATAAGTTACGGTATTGTCTATCGAATAGGTTTTCGTTTCTTTCCGCTGTGAGAAGACTTGATTACTCTGTTCGTCTATTACCTTCCAGGACTTTCCATCCAATGAACCGGAAAGCTTCCATGACTTAGGATCCATTTCCGGACTATCTGGGGCAGAAGTCAAAGAATATGACTTGACAGCCACATTGCTATTACCGTTCCAGGTAATTTCAAACACATTATGATAAGTCAAGTATTTTGTCGACACATCACCGTCTACCAACTTTCCAATGTCCGAACCTACCGGAGCATCCGAATATTGTGCAATTACCGTTCCACTGGAAGGCATATTGGTATTGTCTGTTCCCAACGGCCAATAAGGAGAGGTAGTATCCGATCCCGAATCTCCACCTTCATCATCGCCTGAAGAACAACCAACCATACACATACCGGAAAGGGCTATCCACAACAAGACGACAGTATGTCTGATGTCATAAAATCCAATTCGCTTCATGTCCATTATCATTTAATACGTTTACTACGTGAGTGCCTTTACCATCTATATAAAGGCACTCACTACCCTATACATAAACCTTATTCTGCTGACCAACCGTAATTCTGAACCATTCCCGGGTTACGACGGATGTCTTCATCCGGAATTGGGAACAAGTAATGACGCTTGTTGAACACGCGAGTTTCAGATACCACCTTTTCAAAGAATTCAGGAACATCCTTCTTATAGTTCATACCGTGAATATCGCCACCTTCACCGCCCATGTGGTAAGAAGGATAAATCCAGTCATCACCAATAGACATGTCGGCAACCTTCCAACGACGAACGTCGAAGTAACGGTTCCATTCGTAAGCCAATTCAATCAAACGTTCACGACGGATACGCTTGTCTACATCTGTACGATTTTCCGGATAAGTGATGTAATCAAAGCCGTTTACGTCTGTACCGCCATTGTTTCCATAACCCGGAATACCGGCACGCGCACGAACCGCATTGACATAGTTCATAGCTTCACCATATTGTCCGCAAGCACTCAAAGCTTCGGCATAACCCAAATACATGTCTGCCAAACGGAGCAAGTTTACAGAGTGCTTTCCTTCTGTTCTATTTTGTGGAGCCATCTTACGCACACCATAGCCTTCATACGGAGCATCCCAGCTTGCTTTGGCTGCACCTGAGTTACCATTGTAATGAAGTTCGGTTGTAATCTTACCATAACCGGTTGCATCGTTCACCCATGTAGAACCGTTGAATGTTATACACACATAGAAACGAGGTTCGCGATTAGCCCATTGCTTCAAGGTCAGATTTGAATTAGCTTTCATGAAAGTAGTGGAAGGATTGCGAGGGTTGTTATAGTCTTCGGCCAAACCATAGTGTTCAGCAGAAGGAACACCTGTGTATTCCACATAGTCCGGATCTTCTACGATACGGAGACCTTTGTCTGTAAAGAACAAGTCAACCATTTCCTGAGTAGTACCAAAACCTAAACCACCTCTGATAGAAGAGTCATCCACCTGAGCATGGTAAGGAGTCAATTCGTAAGTATGGTTCTGGTGGTCTACTACGCGAACAAAGATTTGTTCCTTGTTGGCATCATCATAGTGCAAACCAGAAGTTACTTCGCGATAAGAACGGTAGAAGTCTACTTCACCGACTGTATTGTTCACTTTATACAATTCATACTGACCGGTTGCTACAAATTCATCAAAGAATTCTTTGTAAGCCTGACGGGCAGCTTCCCATCTCTTCTGTTCGTTAGCAGCATCCTGTGGGAAAAGTTGCTTTCCATCGTTGTTCTTGATTTCCGCATAATCCGGATTACAGTTAAACAACGGGCTGGCAGCATACAACAAAGCTTTTGCCTTGAATGCTTTACAAGTAGCTTTGTCGATACGGCCTAAGTTAGCACCATTGTACTTGCTTGGCAAATCTTCGGCAGCCTTGTCAAATTCAGAAGTAATGAAGTCGATACATTCATCTACAGAATTTCTTTCCTTCAACAAATCTTCCAACGGAGTATCCAATGCCAACGCATCTTCTCCAAGAATTACTACCGGACCGTAAGAACGGAACAACATGAAATAATACAAAGCTCTCAATCCACGAGCCTGTGCCTTCCAATACTTACGCACATTTGCATCAGCCTCAACACACTTGTCTACATTGGCAATAAACGTACTGGCCTTTGAAATACCCTTATAGTATTCAATGAACCAATAGTTAATCCAGCTGGAAGAAGCATACGTCATCCCCATTGTCCATTCGTTGGAGATGTGCCAGTCCCAAGTAATATTGGTTTCCAACGAACCGGCACACCAAATACCACCTCTACCAGAAGTCGGGAAACGTTCCTGTGTTTCATCCGGAACGTAGCTATACACATTGTTCAAAAATTGCTCCGTTTTTGATTTATTGGCGAATGTACTTTCCATGTCATACGTTTCACCAGGAATAGCATCAAAAAAGTCATTGCATGAGCTGAATCCAATCAATGCAGATACTAATACAGCTCCTATTTTTAATATATTCTTTTTCATTGAGTTTCTCATTTAAAGATTAAAAGCTAACATTCAGTCCAACAGAATATGTACGGGTATTAGGATAGCTTGTACCGTTGTTTGTATTCAATTCCGGATCCCACAAATCGAAATCAGACAAAGTGAACAAGTTAGTTCCTGACAAATAAATACGCGCACCCTTCAAGAAGCTCTTTTCAATCAATCGTTTCGGGAAGTTATAAGAAACGGTCAATTGTTTCAAACGCAAATAGCTGACATCCTTCTGCCACCAAGTACTGGTCTTGGTATTATTGGCATTGGCTGATGCACCAAAGTGTAAACGAGGATAGAATACATCCTGATTAGTCGGATCGTCAGCACTCCAACGATTTTCAATGTTGCCATACAAGTTACAGATACCGGTTGCATCAGAGAACGGATGGATAGCGTCGCCACTCAAACAACGGTCTGCCAATGCTGTACCCTGGAAGATAGCACCGATAGAGAAGTTACCGTATTGGAAATCGAAACCAAATCCGTAGTAAATCTTAGGCACGTCGCCTTGACCAATCAAACACTTATCATAGTCGTCGATTACACCGTCTGCATTCAAGTCTTTATACTTGATATCACCAACTTGAGAAACCTGTCCCGGATATTCTTCACCGAACTGCTTAGCGTGGTCCATGATTTCAGCTTCGCTTGTAAACAAGCCTTCTGCAATCCAGCCCCAACGACCGTTTACGTTGGTACCTCTTGTTTCCAACCAGGGGTATTTCACTGCCGGTTTGTCGTCTTCTACGATTTCGTCTTCGTTCCAAGAGAAGTTGCCGCGCAAAGTCAAGGCCATCTTATCACCGAGACGCTTGTTCCATTCCATATTGAATTCAATACCCTTATTGTCAACGATACCCAAGTTACCATACGGCATTTCTACGAAACCTGAATAGTCAGGAATAGTGGCACGTTGCAAGAAGATATCTTTACGATGTTCCTTAAACAAGTCGATAGTCAAAGAAAGTTCGTCTCTCATGAACTTCAAGTCGATACCCAAGTCTTGCTTACGTGAAGTAGACCAACCTACATTGGCACCATACTTAGAGAATCCCCAACCACCTACAGATGAGTTGCTTGTACCGAAACGATAACCGTCCTGGCTGGCCATCTGGTCAAGGTACATGAAACGACGGCTGGTTACTGCGTCTGTACCAACCAAACCGTCGGTATAACGAATCTTAAAGTAAGAAACAGCTTTCTGTAAAGGTTCCCAGAACTTTTCATTGGAAATAGCCCAACCTAAACCAACAGCAGGGAACACACCAAAACGCTTGCTTGGGCTGAAGTTTTCAGAACCATTGTAACCTAAGTTACCTTCCAAGAAGTAGCGGTCATTCCATGAATATGTAGCACGAGCAGCAATACCTTGTTGCTTATAAGACAATGAACCAACCAAATCCGATGCACCGTAACGAGTAACTTTCTGGTTGTAAAGTACCAATGCACCTACACGATGGAGTCCGAAAGAACGGTCGTAGTTCAAAGAAGCTTCGAGGTATGTGCTTCGGTTGTTTGAACTACCTGTTTCATATGACAAATCCTTGCTACCTTGATAAGTACGATTCAAGCGATAGTTACCTTCTGAATCGAATACGTCATCATTCCACAAACCGGTTGTAGCATCTTTTGTTCCGGCAAAGAAGTAAGTATCTTCACGTTTCTTGTAATACAAGTTTCTGGCGTTATACACGTCGAATGCCACCATAGCAGAAGCTTTCAAGCCCTTGCTCCATGACCAGAAGCCCAAATCTTGTGTAATGCGGATGTTGGAGTTCAACTGGTTCTTTGATTCGTTGGTATAACCACGACGAGTCAAGTCAGCATACGGGTTACGATAGTCGCCGTTACCAGAGATACCCGGGATAGAACCGTCAGGCATTTCCATTGCGAAGTAAACCGGATTGATACTCATTGCAGAGCTAAACAAGTCTGAAGTAGACTGTTGAGGATAGTTACCTGTTGACAAATAACCATTGAAACCTAAGTCGATAGTAGTTGTTTCTGTCGGCTTCAAGTTCAAGTTGGCAGTATAGTTGTAACGGTCATAACGCATGTTGGCATCGTAATTTTCCATTTCAGCTGTACGTGTCAAACCCGATTCATTGTAATAGCTCAAAGATACATAGTAAGTAGCGTTAGGCACACCACCACGAATACTTACATTCGCACGACGGTTATGACCTAAATTTCTAAACAACTCGTTCATCCAGTTTACTGCCGGATAAAGATACTTGTTGTACATTGTCGGGTTATCGTTTGGCAATACGCCGTTAGCCTTCTTGGTAGCTTCAATATACTGAGGAGTATAAAGCAAGCTTCCCTTTGTATTCATGTAGGCTTCATTGGCTGCTTCCATATATTGGTAAGCGTTAGCCAATTTCGGCTTCTGTGTCAAAGTAGTGAAACCTTCATAATAGTCCACGTTGAACTGAGGTTTACCCACCTTACCCGGCTTAGTCTTTACGATGATTACACCGTTCGCACCACGCACACCGTAAACAGCAGTAGCAGAAGCATCTTTCAATACAGTAAATGATTCGATGTCTTCCGGATCGATGTTGTTGAAACTACGTTCCACACCGTCTACCAACACCAACGGTTTAGAGTTCTGATTAGTAAAGGTAGAGATACCACGAATCCAGATGTCTGAATCATCGTGTCCCGGTTCACCTGTACGTTGTACAGCAACCACACCCGGCAAACGTCCGGCAATAGCCGATGACAAGTTAGCAGTAGGCATCTTGATGTCTTCTGTCTTTACTGAAGATTGGGCACCCACTACAGAAACCTTACGCTGGTTACCATAAGCAACTACCACCACTTCTTCCAATTCCGAGATGTCTTCAACAAGAACGACATCAAGCACTTTTTGTCTTCCGACCTTGATTTCTTGTGTTTTGAATCCGATAAAGGATACAACCAGCACAGGATTGTCTGAAGACAATTTCAACGAATACTGTCCGTTAAGGTCAGTAATAGTTGCATTGGAGGTTCCTTTTTCCTGAATGGTTACTCCGACCATCAATTCCCCCTTTTCATCCGTAACACGTCCTACCAATGATGAACTTTGTGCGAAAGTAACGGTACTTACCGCTAACAGCATCACCATAAGCATACATGTCCTAAACAGTTTTGACTTAGAAAATTTTTCCATGTACTTCTTTTAATAATAAGGTTAATAATCACATTTTTTGAATAAATTTACTCGCGGTTGCAAATTAAGGTTAAGTAAAATTAAGAAGTGTGCTCTACCATGCCAAAATTTTGACATTTTAATCTTGAGGTCAATGAGTGCACACCTTGACCAATGAGAGCACATAGCAAACTATCTGATTCTCAATTAATAAACACAAAAAGTACGTTTATTGGCCAAAAGAAGAAAATTTGGCATATATGGGAGTATAAAGCACAAAATATGTCTGTTACTGCACTTTTTCAAGTCCAATCAGCCTTCTATATCGACCAAAGTAGCCCTTTACGAGTATAGAAAGTTCATTTAAATGCGGTAAAAAGCCTGTTTTGGATAAAGGATTAATGCGCCAAAGAAAATCGAAGGCCGCGTCAAAGAAAAATAAAAATTCTCTTTGACGCGTTGCCTCGTTCGTCAAAGAGAATTTTTTCCAATACTTCAAAAGCTTTTAGAAAAAGCTCTTCATCTTTTTAATAAAGCCGACTTATTTCTTTTTCATGTCTCGATATTCTTTTGGCTTTACTCCGAAACGACAATAGAACTCCTTGTAGAAATACGAACGACTGGCAATGCCCACTTCGGCTATGACGTTGGCAATCGGCATATCGGTTTCCTGCAACAAACGGGCAGCCTTGTCTATGCGATATGCCTTGATGTATTCGGATGGAGAGGTCCCGTTGATTTCTTTGAACTTCCGATAGAATTGGCGAGGACTCATAAACATCTGTTCGGCCAAGAAAGAAGAGCCCAAGTCTTCCTTATCCAAGTTGGCGTCAATAACCTCCCGCAAGTCCTTCATGAAATTATCGTTGGCTACATTGTTTGAAGGTTCCTCATCGGCTCCTTTGAACAACTCGGCCAAAGCAATCTGCTTGTTCGATGCACGCTGTAATGCCATGTTCACAATTTCCTTTAAGAACAGGATGTTGTACGGCATAACAATGAACCCGGCAATCAAGTTATCCAACTGCTTAGCCAAGAGATGGGCAGCTTTCCACGTCAGCATAGGAATAAATACCGTCTTCGACAACAATCCTCTATTGGCCTGAATGTAGTCTATAAACTTCTTTTCCTTCGACAGATACATCAACGTATCGACCAAGAAAAGGTCGGGTATGTTCTTTCGTAAATGTGCAAAGGCCGCCTGAATGGTAGTTACCACCACAACGCGATACCCTTCGGCCAAGATATTCTTGACCATCCAAATAATCTCTACTCTGTCTTCCAACAATAACACCGTCTTCAGTTCCTTGTCGGCTTCATCGGGTGAAATCGTCTGTTCATGATGTTCTTTCTCGATAGGGATAAGCACACAAACCTCATCGCCTTCTCGTTTTACCGAAGCATTCAATCCCTTCATGGCATAAACGAACAACCAGCTTCGCAGATAGGTGTCAAAGTCGGGCATATTGGAAGCCACCAGCACTTCTTCGCTTAATTCTATCAACTTTTCGCAAATATCTTCCGGAAGCTTCAACTGAATCAAAAGGCTGTCTGAACGGCCTTCCAACCGCATAGCTACATTCGTTTTTGCCCGCAAAACTTCCACATAGAGATTGTATAACAAGAACTTCAATGCATCGTCTGGCAGATAAAAGTTCTGTTCGGAGGCAAACACCGGATTCAAGTCCGAAACATTGTTGAATCCTTGATGAATCAGGATGCCAATCACCTCGTCCGAAACCTTCTTGATGTTGACTTCTCCATAGATAGGCAATTTCTTCGGGAAGTAATCGCCTAAGTCCAACGGTTCTTGCAATGCTCCATCGGCCTTGAAAGCAAAAGAAAGCACCGTCTCATGAATGACATCCAACTTGGCATAATATTCCTCCGGCATGGATTTAAACTCGCGCAACTCACTACACATTTTGTAAATGGCGGCAAAAGAACCGGTGGCTTCATGAAACTGGCCGCTGATGCTTCCCAAAGCCGCATTGTGAGATTCGTGCAACATCAACTCCTTAATCAGTTTCTTTTGCTGTACGTGTCTTCGAAGGAATCGGGCGGCATATATACCTCCGACCGTAAACACCAACAGATAAACGATGAAAGCATACATGGACAGATACCAGGGCGGTTGCACATGAATCTTCAGGGAGTAAAACTGACATTCAGAGTCAAAAGCATCCCGTTTGTATTTCACTTTCAATTCGTGGTCGCCAAATGCTAATGATTTCAGCCGAGCCGTATTGGTCGAGGAGAAGGACGACCATTCCTTGTCATCCAAACAATAAGAATATTCAAAATTGTCTCCTTCGATAAAGTCGGGAGCAATAAAAGACAAGGAAAGTGCCAAGTTTACTCCCTGTAAGGCAAGGGTTTGAGTAGCCTCATCGTAATAATCGTAAAAATTGACGGTCTCTCCTTCCAACTCCATGTCATAAAAGCAAACTTGTGGCAAGTGGTCGGTTTCGTTCATCGCCCCACCCTTTTCTAACCAAAGCAAACCGTCGATGCCTCCAAAGAAAAGGCTACCTTCGGGAGAAGACTTATAGAAAGCATCGTCGCTGAACTCTCCGATTTGCAGACCGTTGGTATAATAATAAGTATGGAAAGCATGGTCGGTCGGATTGTATTTAACCAAGCCTTTGTTGGTGCTAAGCCACAAAAAGCCGTTTCTATCTTCCAGGATACCATGTATCATATCATTTAGGAACCCTTGTTCCTTGCCAATGCTAAATACAACGGGACTTCCATCTTCAGCAAATTTCAACTTAACCAATCCGGAAACCGTTCCTAAATAAAGATGGTCTTCTTTCGGATAAATGGCAAGGATGTCATTGATAGAGAACTTCTCCTTATTTTCCAACAAATAGACCTTATAAGCTTCCGTATGATAGTTGAATCTGACCAACCCCATACCACGACTTCCCAACCACATGACCGAATCGCCTTCCACCGACATTGGAAAGAAATCGTTGATTTCCCGTTGACCGTCTTTGAAGATAAACTGGCGGATATGCTGGGCCACTATTTTAGAACCACTTCGGTCGATGATGACCTTACACAATCCGCGTCCGGAAGTCGTTACCCACAACGTGCTATCGTTTTCTTCATATACCCGATGCACTTTCGACAAGATACTATCCTGTTCCAATGGAATAATAGCGTCTCGATCATAATCATAAAAAGACAAAGCCGGATTCTCAGCCGAACCTAACCAAAAGCCGTTCATGTAACGACTGGGAATGATTCCGAAAACTTGAAATTCCGGCAACCCCCGCCGATAACCCAATAAGCTCCGTTTGGTTCCAGGGAAATAAACAGAAGTAGCATTCACCAAATCCGGACTATTTGCATTTATGGCAAAATCTTTCACTCTAACCAGTCCGTCGCCCTTTGTGCCAAACCATAAGTCGCCCTTATCATCCGTATAAATGGAACGAACTTGGCGAACAATCTTGTTTTGCAACTGATTGAACATGATATGCGTAGCCAGACGAGGTTTCTTAGAATAAGCCATAACACCTTGCCCGTCGGTTCCAATCCAAACAATGTCTTGCACCGGATCTTTGTAAATAGAAAATATTCTGAACTTACTGTCTATCACATTTTCCGAATAGCGGGAAGCCGCATCCAGACGAACTAAACCGTTTTGAAGAAAAGCAATGACAATATCGTTGCAGAAAGACACAATACCTTGTATTTTCCCGTATTGTTTTATCAATTCACCCACATTACGCACATAAAGTTTGGTATTGCGGATAACATCAAACATAAACAAATCCTTGTCCTTATCTATAAAAGCCAAGATTCCGTTTTGATAAAATGTATAGATAATTTTCTTCTGATGAATATTTGCTCGGATAATTGTGAAATCATTATCCGGTTTCATTCGGCAACGGTAGATACTATTATCGGTAGAAAACAACCACAGATACCCTTTTGAGTCAACAAACGACAACTCCTTTTCATGCTTTTTCTCCCATTTATTGACGCGAACAAACTCGGACAAATTTGTATCATAACAATAAATGCTGTTCTTTTCCAAAATCCAAGTATCTCCTTCTCGGTTGGAAACCACTCGGGCATCATCCTTGAAGTTTTCATACGTTCCAACAACCGCCCGTTTTCTAACAGAAAAGCGGTTGATACCCACTTGAGTAGAAATCCAAAGACAATCGTCTCCGGCCGCATTGATACCATAAATAGAATTATTGATTAAAGGCTTCTCAACGGTCATGTCTGTACGGAACACTTCCATTCTCTTCCCGTCGTATTGGTTCAGACCATCGTAAGTGCCAAACCACATAAACCCATGATTGTCTTGAAAGACTGACAATACAGCACTGTTTGACAAACCTTGTGTGTAACTTATCTGTGTCAGCGTGTACTCATCGGAAGCAGAGACATATACAGACAAAGACAATAACAGCCATACTGCATATAATTTAGTTACTATGTTTTTCATGTTTAATTCGTTAGAAAAGCAAAAATAAAGATTATTTTTTGAAAAACACATTTGTTGACACAAAATATATACTTCCCGAAATAAAACTTAACCACTTCAAATTCTTGAACTTTTTTATCTCCACCTTGTTTTTTCACCACGAGCCCAGGTACCAAAAGGCAGATTTATTAACTCTAATAATGATAGACGTATGAAGAAACTTATTCCTTTACTATTAGCTGCAGCCGCTTTCACCGCTTGTGAAAAGGACGCTGACACAGACAAGCTTGACAACAAATTCGTGGTTTATACCAACTACGACAAACAGGTTGACTTCAAGCAGTTCCAAACGTACTATATTCCGGATAGCATCCTTATCATCGGAGACAAGGACAAAACCGAATATTGGAACGACGAAAACGCCCAACGTATCATCGAGACCTACGTATTCAACATGGACAATCGAGGGTACACCCGCGTTACTCAACGAGAAGAAGCAGACTTAGGCTTACAAGTCAGCTATGTCAAGAACACCTATGTTTACACCGATTACGGTTATCCGGAATGGTGGTGGGGGTATCCCGGTTATTGGGATGTACCTTACTGGGGTAACTGGGGAGGCGGTTGGTATTATCCGTATGCCGTCAGCTACGCATACAGCACAGGTTCTTTCCTGACCGAATTACTTAACTTAAAAGCCGTACAAGGTCAGAACGAAAAGTTGCCAATTATTTGGAGTGCCTATATGACCGGTATGCTCAGCGGTTCGACAAGCCTCAACGTAGAATTGGCTACTCAAGCAGTCAGTCAGGCATTTACCCAGTCCACTTATCTGACCAATAAATAATTTGTTCAACTATTTAAAATAAGTATTATGAAAACTATTAAATATTTATCAATGAAGGTTTTGGCTATAACAGCCATTGCTTTAGGCTTTGCCACCCTACCGGGAAAGGCTCAAACCCTCGAAAACTATTATGCCAACATCGACTGGCAATTCAACTTTCCACAAAGCGACGGTTTTGTCAAAAAAGGAAGTGGTTGGGGACTGAATTTTGAAGGGGGTTACTACCTTACTGAAAACCTATCAGTAGGTGCGTTCCTTACTTATCATAGCAACCATAAATACATTCCGAGGGAAACGATTATCCTTCCCGAAAATGGTTCTTTGAATACTGACCAGCAACATACCCTCTTCCAACTTCCGTTTGGGGTGTCCGGTCGCTATACACTGAACAGAGAAGGAATGTTCCAGCCCTATTTCGGGTTGAAGTTAGGTCCACAGTATGGAAAATTAAAGACCGTATTCAACGTATTTCAGGAAACGACGAATACCTGGGGCTTCTATGTTTCACCCGAAATCGGTATGAACATCTTCCCCTGGGTGTACAAACCGGGTATTCATGTGGCCGCCTATTATAGTTATGCCACCAATAAAGGTAGTCTAATGACCTATAGCGTGGACGGAATGAGCAACTTCGGTCTACGATTGGGTATTGCCTTTTAATAAAACAAGAAAGCTACTTCGCAATTGAAGTAGCTTTCTTATTTCTATGCTGTTAATTAGCCATTTCGGATATAAACTTGATACGAACCAAGCGGATTTCGTCTTCGGTGTAATCATCACCCAATTCATCCATTGCATCGTCTATCTTATCGGTGGTCGATTCCTTGAAGTAATCATAAATATCCTGCATGTGGTCTTCATCCATGATTTCATTCAGGAAGTAATCAATGTTCAACTTAGTACCCGAATAAACGATAGCTTCCACTTCGTCCAACAGTTCACTAAATTCCAATCCTTTTGAAGAAGCAATATCATCCAATGCCACCTTACGGTCAATTGCCTGAATGATGGAAACCTTTATCTTCGACTTATTGGCAACTGTACGAACCCGAAGGTCTTCCGGACGTTCTATTTCATTTTCCTCACAATGCTTTTTGATTAAGACACAGAACTCTTGTCCGTAACGTTTAGCTTTACCGGCTCCTACTCCCGGGATATTCTGTAATTCTTCCAAAGTTACCGGATAAATGGTTGCCATCGCTTCCAATGAAGGATCTTGGAAAATAACGTAAGGAGGAACATCCAGTTTCTTAGACATCTTCTTGCGCAAATCCTTCAACATGGAATAAAGTGCCGGATCTACCGCACAACTACCTCCTCCACGCACTGGTGCTTCTTCCTCTTCTTCATCAAAATCCGTATCTTCCACAATCTTAAACGATACAGGTTTCTTTAAGAATTTATGTCCGGCTGGAGTTACTTTCAACAAACCATAGTTCTCTACATCCTTACTTAAATAACCGGCAATAAGCGCTTGTCGAATAATGGCATTCCAAACCTTTTCATCCTCACCTTCACCCGAACCAAACACTTCCAACTCTTCATGTCTGTGAGCAAGCACTTCCGAAGTTTCCTTACCTAAAAGGACATCTATAATATAATCTGATTTAAAATTTTCCTTAACAGCCATGATTGTTTCAATCACAGCGCACAACGAATCCTTTGCCTCCACTTGTTTTTTAGGATTTAAACAGTTATCACAATTTCTACAATTATCTTCGGTATAGGTTTCGCCAAAATAGTGCAACAATGACTTTCTTCTACATACAGATGATTCCGCGTATGCTTCTGTTTCTTTCAACAATTCATCACTTACATCCTTTTCAGACACAGGCTTTCCTTGCATAAACTTTCTCAGTTTCTGCATATCCTTATTGGAGTAGAAAGCAATACATTGCCCTTCCCCTCCATCGCGGCCTGCACGTCCGGTTTCCTGATAATATCCTTCCAGACTTTTCGGCATATCGTAATGAATCACAAAACGAACATCCGGTTTATCAATACCCATACCAAAAGCGATGGTCGCCACAATCACATCAATGTTTTCCTTAATGAAATCATCTTGCACACTTGAACGCACAGACGAATCCATTCCGGCATGATAAGCACTTGCATTGATACCATTCGCCTTTAAGATTTCAGCCAATTCTTCTACTTTCTTACGACTCAAGCAATAAATAATTCCGGACTTTCCCGCATTAGCTTTTATAAACTTGATGACATCTTTATCTATGTCATTGGTCTTTCGGCGTACCTCATAATACAGATTAGGACGATTGAACGACGACTTAAACTCTTTCGCGTCAGGCATTCCTAAGATTTTCTTAATATCCTCACGTACTTTTTGAGTGGCTGTTGCCGTCAATGCAATAATCGGAGCCGTACCAATCATGTTGATAATCGGACGAATACGTCTGTATTCAGGACGGAAATCATGTCCCCATTCCGATATACAGTGAGCTTCATCTACTGCGTAAAAAGAGATTTTTACACTTCTCAGGAACTCTACGTTTTCTTCTTTCGTCAAGGATTCCGGAGCTACATAGAGCAACTTGGTTCTACCATTCAAAATATCCGACTTTACCTGGTCTATGGCAGACTTGGTCAAAGACGAATTGATGAAATGAGCTATACCATCTTCCTCACTGTAGTTACGCATGGCATCCACCTGATTTTTCATCAACGCAATCAGCGGAGAAATCACGATTGCGGTTCCCTCCATCATCAAAGAGGGTAATTGATAACATAACGATTTACCACCTCCGGTGGGCATCAGCACAAAGGTGTCGTTTCCATCCAAAAGATTTCGAATGATTGCTTCTTGCTCGCCTTTAAATGTGTCAAAGCCGAAATATTTCTTCAGCGTATCCGTTAAGTTCAATTTTTCCGCCATGATTTTCTTGTTTTTCTGGTTTCCGATTCTTTTCTAATCTTTGTTTCTAACAAAGTTATAAACAAGTTCTCAAATTACACGAATATTTCAAGCATTATTTTGCAGAAGAATTGCATTTTTTCTTTCAAAATACTCAAATTTCCCTTTTATGCGTTTTGCAAACGAGAAATATTAGCCTTTTCCATTTGTTGTTGAGCATATTCTAACGTCAGTTCGTACTCCTTGACCTTTTGGGAAGGAATCTCAAACATGACATCCATCATAATTGTTTCAACAATCGAACGTAATCCTCTGGCCCCAAGTTTGTATTCAATGGCTTTGTCTACAATAAACTCATAGACTTCCGGTTGGAAAACAAGTTTCACACCATCCATTTTAAACAACTTGATGTATTGTTTAATAATCGAATTCTTCGGTTCCGTTAAGATGTTCCGCAATGCATTTCGATCCAAAGGGTTCAGATAAGTCAGGATTGGCAGACGACCAATAATTTCCGGGATCAAGCCAAAAGACTTCAAATCTTGAGGAGCAATATATTGCATCATGTTGGCGCGGTCAATCTTTACGGTTTCCTTAGCCGCACCATATCCTACTACGTTTGTATTCAGACGCTGAGCAATTTTACGTTCAATTCCATCGAACGCACCACCGCAGATAAACAAAATATTCTTGGTGTTTACAGGAATCATCTTCTGGTCCGGATGCTTACGTCCTCCTTGTGGCGGCACATTTACAATCGAACCTTCCAACAACTTCAACAAACCTTGTTGAACACCTTCTCCACTCACATCACGCGTAATGGAAGGATTGTCTCCCTTGCGGGCAATCTTGTCTATCTCGTCTATAAACACGATGCCCCGTTCAGCTTCTGCTACATTATAGTCGGCCACTTGCAACAAACGTGTCAGCAAACTTTCAATATCTTCGCCTACATAACCGGCTTCGGTCAACACCGTTGCATCGACGATGGTAAACGGCACTTTCAACAACTTGGCAATGGTTCGAGCCAGCAAGGTTTTTCCTGTGCCGGTGCTTCCCACCATGATGATGTTGGACTTTTCTATTTCTACATCATCCTTATCCGATTTCTGCAACAAACGTTTGTAGTGATTATACACCGCCACCGACAAGAAACGCTTTGCATCATCCTGTCCGATTACATATTGGTCAAGGAATGCCTTTATGTCCATCGGCTTCGGAAGTTCTTCCAAATCCGGCATATCAGCCCCCCCTTTCGGAGCCTGCATCGCCTCTTTCACTATTTCGTAAGCTTGTTGCGAACACATATCACAAATGAAACCGTTCATCCCCGTAATCAGGAATCCTACTTCAGTTTCCGGTCGTCCGCAGAAGCTACAACATCTTTTATTTTTTGTTCTTTCTCCCAATGTTCTTTTCTGTTTAGTTTATACCTTATTATATATTAGGCTTACGACACAACACTTCGTCAATCATTCCATATTCTTTTGCTTCTTGTGCTGTCATCCAATAATCACGATCAGAATCAGCCCAAACCTTGTCAAACTCTGTATGAGAATGTTCGGCGATGATGTTATAAAGTTCTTTCTTCAACTTGGCGATTTCACGAGCTGTGATTTCAATGTCTGAAGCCTGACCTTGCGCACCTCCCATCGGTTGGTGAATCATCACGCGAGAATGTGTCAAGGCTGAACGCTTGCCTTCCTTACCTGCCACCAACAATACAGCCGCCATCGAAGCAGCCATACCTGTACAGATAGTTGCTACATCGCTGTTGATAAACTGCATCGTGTCATAAATGCCCAAACCGGCATACACAGAACCACCCGGAGAGTTTATATAAATTGAAATATCCTTTGTATTATCTACGGAGTCCAAATACAGCAACTGAGCCTGTAAGGTGTTGGCCGTATAATCATTGATTTCTGTTCCGAGGAAGATGATGCGGTCCATCATCAAACGTGAGAACACATCCAACTGGGTTACATTCAGCTGACGTTCTTCCAAAATATACGGATTCAAATATCCGGCTTGCGACTTGATTACATCATCCAACACCAAGCTGTTCATACCCAAATGCTTGGTTGCATACTTCTTAAAATCATTCATATTTATCTGATTTAGTTTTTACCTACACAAAAGAGGCTTTCCACCTCTTTCTTATAATGAGACAAAAGTACAAAAATGCGGTATTACTACCAAATACTTTTTCATTAAAGAAATTCAAGGTCGAAAGCCTCTTTCCGAATCAGTATATCTTATTTCAACAGATTGTTGAATTCTTCCATAGAAACTTCCTTCGCGTTCAAAGTAACTTTTTCCTTCAATGCGGCAGCCAACTTGCTTTCAACGGCACGATTTACAAGACCTTCTACGTTTTCTTTCTTCTTCAACATTTCCTTAGCGTAGTTTTCCAACATTTCTTCAGGAATACTCATCATGCCATATTGAGCAAACTGCATTCGAGTGTTTTCCTTAGCAATAGCCAACAAGTCGTCTTGTTCTACCTTGATGCCAAATGCTTCAACCAACTGTTCCTTAATCAAATGCCAAGTCAATTCTTCCAAGCTCTTTTCGTAATTTTCTTCTACGAATGATTCGCCCTTGTCTTCGTTGTTGAGAAGCATGATCTTCTTCAAGAGTGCATCCGGGAATTCAAGCTTGCCTACCTTGTTCATCAAATATGTACGAGCATCCAACAAGAACTTGTAGTTGCTGTCTGCCAAGAACTGAGCAGCAATGCCTTCCTTAATCTTGCCTCTGAATTCTTCTTCAGAAGTTACGGCACCTTCACCAAATACTTGGTCGAACAAAGCTTGGTCGATAGCTGCAGGAACCGCACGAGTGATTTCTTCTACCTGGAAGCTGAAGTTTGACTTCATTTCAGCCACTTCTTCGCGCTTAATCTTCAACAAAGAAGAAAGTTCGGCTTCATTGCCATCAAATGCAGCGTTCGGGTTGAACACCAATACATCGTTTACCTTAGCAGAAGCGAAGATAGCCTTTTGTTCATCGTTCTTCATATATGAAGGCATCATTACAGCACCTTCTACCTGAACGCCACCTTCCTTAGTGTTGCCGTTTTCATCCAATTCGGCCAACAAGCCCTTCAACATGTCGCGGTCTTGGTAGTCTTCTACCTTTTCGTACTTAGCGGCACGCTGAGCATACATGTCAACCTGAGAATTTACCATTTCGTCAGAAACGGTGATTGTATAGAAATCAATAGCGTCTTGTTCGGTGATTTCAGCCTTGAATTCCGGAGCCAAAGCAATGTCGAACACAAATTCAAAGTTTTCTTGTGTGTCGAAGTCTACCGGTTGCATCTTTTCTTCGTTAGGCAACGGCATACCCAGCATGTTCACTTTGTTTTCGCGGATATATTCGTTTACCTTTTCCTGCATCAACTTATCCACTTCTTCGGCCATTACTGCCTTTCCGAATTGCTTCTTGATAAGGCTCATAGGAACCATACCCTTACGGAAGCCCGGCACGTTAGCCTGCTGGCGGTATTTCTTCAATACTTTTTCTACTTTTTCTTGATAATCTGCTTTTTCAATGTTGACGGTGAGCAATGCGCTTACCTTGTCAACGTTCTGCATCGAAACGTTCATTTCCTATTATGTTATTTAATTATTACTTTTTCGTCGTTTACACAAAGAGGTTGCAAAATTAGTGTTTTATCTGTCAACCACCAAATACACAGCGAAAAAACTTTCTTTTCATTTCAGATTAAAGGCCAAAAACTATATAAAAAAGATGAAGAGCTTTCGAGAAAAGCTCTTCATCTTTTTATCATCGGGTTTGTTCTTCGATTCGTTTGTTACGCATCTCTTCCGTCTTTTGGAAATCTTTACGTGTCAAGACGAAGTTAGAGCCTAAGTATTTTTCTCTTACAACCGGATTCTCGGCCAACTCTTCCGGAGTTCCTTTGAAAAGGATGTTTCCATCGAACAGCAAATAGGCTCGGTCGGTCAATCGTAAGGTTTCCAATGCATTGTGGTCTGTAATCAGGATGCCGATGTTCTTATCCTTCAGCTTCCACACGATGTGCTGAATATCTTCCACCGCAATCGGATCGACTCCGGCAAAGGGTTCGTCCAACATGATGAATTTAGGGCTGATGGCCAGACAACGAGCAATTTCTGTACGTCGACGTTCTCCCCCCGAAAGCTGGTCGCCCAAGTTCTTACGCACCTTCTGCAAACGGAATTCATCCAAAAGTTCTTCCAATTTGGTCTTTTGTGCCTCTTCCGACAAATCCGTCATCTCCAAAACCGAAGAAATATTGTCTTCCACACTCATCTTTCGGAAAACAGAGGCCTCCTGCGCCAGATAGCCAATGCCGGCCTTTGCATGTTTATACACAGGAAAGTCCGTAATTTCCAAATCATCCAAATAAACATGGCCGCCATTCGGCACAACCAGTCCGGTCGTCATATAGAAAGAGGTGGTCTTCCCTGCTCCATTCGGGCCTAACAAGCCCACAATTTCGCCTTGTCTAACCTCAAAATCCACGCCGTTCACCACTGTACGCTTTCCATACTTCTTTACCAAGCCTTCCGCCCGAAGCATCATTCGTTTGGGTTCGTTCACATTCACGTCCTGTATATTCTTTTCTTGTTCTGACATAGCCTCTATTTTTGCACAAAAATACGAAAAAAGTTCAGTAAACGGATAACAGAACACAAATTCAGCCATTCTTTTGCAAAAATACAGACAAAAAGAGCTAATTTTGCACCAATTATGAAGACTATGATTCTAAAACCTATCGCAACCGTTGGAAAATACCTGATGCTTATGGGGCGTACATTGTCTCGTCCTGAACGTATGCGGATGTTTTTCAAGCAATATGTAAATGAAATGGTGCAGTTGGGTGTCAATTCCATCGGCATCGTGCTTCTTATTTCCTTTTTTATCGGAGCAGTTATCACGATTCAAATCAAGTTGAACATCGAAAGTCCCTGGATGCCTCGTTTTGTCGTGGGCTACACTACCCGCGAAATCATGTTGTTGGAATTTTCTTCCTCCATCATGTGTTTGATTCTGGCCGGGAAAGTGGGTTCAAACATTGCGTCTGAAATCGGGACGATGCGAGTTACCCAACAAATTGATGCACTTGAAATCATGGGAGTCAACTCGGCCGGCTATCTCATTCTTCCCAAAATCACCGCTTTGATGACGATGATTCCTTTCTTAGTGATATTCAGCATTGTAGCCGGGATATTTGGGGCTTTCTGCACGTGCTGGTTTGGAGGCGTGCTGAATGCCGAAGACTTGGAGTATGGTTTGCAATATAGTTTCCAAGAATGGTTCATTTGGTGTAGTTTCATCAAATCCATCTTCTTTGCTTTCATCATTGCCAGCGTCTCTGCCTACTTTGGCTATACGGTCGAAGGCGGCTCTATTGCGGTTGGTAAGGCAAGCACCGACTCCGTTGTGATGAGCAGCGTATTGATTTTGTTCTCCGACTTAGTATTAACACAACTTTTAATGGGATGATAGAACTTAAATCCATCTATAAATCATTTGAAGACAAAGACGTGCTGGTCGACATCAATGCGCGCTTTGAGAATGGCAAGACCAACCTTATCATTGGGCAAAGTGGTTCAGGGAAGACCGTTTTAATGAAAAGCATTGTAGGCTTACTTACTCCCGAACGTGGAGAGATTCTTTATGACGGACGTAATTTCTTAGGCATGAACAAGAAAGAGCAGAAGGCTCTTCGCCGCGAGATGGGAATGATTTTCCAAAGTGCGGCTCTTTTCGACTCTCTTTCCGTATTGGAAAACGTCATGTTTCCGTTAGATATGTTCTCCAACGACACATTAAGAGACCGTACCCGACGGGCGCAATTCTGCCTTGACCGCGTCAACTTGATAGATGCACAAAACAAATATCCGGGAGAAATCTCCGGTGGGATGCAAAAGCGTGTGGCTATTGCCCGAGCCATTGCCCTCAATCCGCAATACCTCTTTTGCGATGAACCAAACTCCGGCCTTGATCCCAAGACATCATTAGTCATCGACGAATTGATTCACGACATTACCACCGAATACAACATGACCACCATCATCAATACTCATGACATGAATTCCGTTATGGGCATTGGCGATAGCATCATTTACATTTATCAAGGCCACAAAGAATGGGAAGGCGACAAAAGTCAGGTATTCAGTGCTACCAACCAACGCCTGAACGATTTTATCTTTGCTTCGGATTTACTGAAGAAGGTCAAGGAAGAAGAAACTCATCAGAAGAAATAAAGGTTAGAGGCAACTATATTAACGCAAATGGGTATCCCGTAAAGGATGCCCATTTGTTTTTACCACTTTTGCTGTCTCCATTAAAATTCATATCCAACTTTGATACTAAATCCACCGCAATTTTCAGAACCATCCAAATAATAGTAACCGTCATCATAAATATATTTAGCTTTCTGCATAACATAACCGATACTTACATTGAATGAGTAAATCTTACAACCAACGGACGGAGCCATATACAATCCTTGCACATCTTTCAAAGGAGAATAACCAATTCTAAAGTCTACATAAGGAGAAATACTATTATCCAAGATGTTTCCACGTACATGTGCAAAAATAGGCAAACCTACTACTTCTGCATCAAAATAATAATTAACACCAACACCCGCACCGACGTATAGATAAGGATTGAACTGGTACCCATGAGAAGTTGAAAGTTCAACTCTGTCTACTCCCCAAGCTCCTACTCCCAAAGTGTATCCCAAATCAACAAATCCTTTGTAACCGGTTTCGTTACCAGAGTTATTATTGAACGTATTGGTTCTCATTTTAAAATTAGCAGCTTCTTTGGTTATCTTTTCAACTTCCGACATTTGATAAGCAAAAATACTTCCATCAGCGGTTTGAACTTTTAAAGAAACCCCTGGTACTTGTTCGATAACAACACCACGAACAATACTGCCATTCTTCAAATAAACAACTTCTTGCACGTTTTGTGCAACACCTACTGTAATGCTTCCAACAAACAGGAGCAACATTAATAATGCCTTTTTCATAATTTTGCATTTTTGCTTCCTAATTCCCCGAAAAAAGCCGTAAATAAAAAATAAGGTGTGGGAACTATATTGCTTTATCCTAAAGTCTGGTCTTCGCATTACCATTGGAATGGATAAAACAATAGCCCACACCTAAATGATAATATCCAGACCTGTTGAGGTTAGTATATATCAAACGATGTGGTGCTACTGCTATCATCTTCATTCCAATATCAAATGTGCGAAGTTTGACTTTAGAAGATAATTTCAATAACACCCTTTTATTAATAAAATGATTCCGATTACCACTATAACCGTAAACCTTTGCAAAGGTACAAAAAAGTGCAATATTTATGTACTCTCTTATCTACAAATTTATCTACCGATGTTCAATAACATATAGTTCCTCAAAAAAGAAAAGCTCAAAAACCCAACAAAAAAAACGCTTTGGAGAAAAGGGAATCCCTCCAAAGAAGGTTTATCGTTTCTCCAAAGCGTTTTTAAGGTTCAAACTGCTCTTATACATGCTTGCAGTCTCATCGCCCTACGAGACTTGCTCCATCAGACAACATAACTTGCTTCATTGGCACACGAGACTGCATGTGTAATTGCATGGTTAATGTCTAATAAAGATTTATTTCTGACGGATATAAATATTAATCGGTGTACCCGAGAAATGCCATTTTTCCCGCATCTTGTTTTCCAAGAAACGTCTGTATGGTTCTTTTACATACTGAGGCAAGTTTGCAAAGAACACAAAAGAAGGAACTTGCGTATTCGGCAATTGTGTACAATACTTAATCTTAATGTACTTTCCTTTGGTGGATGGTGGCGGATATGCCTCAATCAATGGGAGCATCTCCTCATTCAAACGGGCAGTCGGTACACGAGTAGTACGAGCCTTATATACCTCCTTCGCTTCTTCCAACACCTTAAAAATACGTTGCTTAGTTAATGCCGAAGCAAAAACAATAGGGAAATCTGTGAAAGGTGCGAAACGAGAACGGATAGCTTCTTCAAATGTTTTCATCACTTTCACATCTTTATTTTCCACCAAATCCCACTTGTTTACCACTACAACCAGGCCTTTTTGGTTTTTCTGAATCAGCGAGAAGATATTCAGGTCTTGGCTTTCAATTCCTCGAGTAGCATCCAGCATCAGAATACAAACATCAGCTCCTTCAATGGAACGAATAGAACGGATAACCGAGTAATACTCCAAATCTTCCGTTACCTTATTTTTCTTACGAATACCGGCAGTATCTACCAAATAGAAATCAAAGCCGAACTTCTCATAACGTGTATAGATAGAATCACGAGTAGTTCCCGCTATATCCGTTACAATGTTTCTATCTTCTCCAATGAAAGCATTGACGATAGACGACTTACCCGCATTTGGACGGCCTACAACTGCAAAACGAGGGATTTCCTCATCCAACTCTTCCACAGTATCTTTCTTGAATTTGCTAACAAGCAAATCCATTAAATCGCCTGTACCAAATCCACTCAAGGCCGAGATACAATATGGATCACCCAAGCCCAATGAATAAAACTCGGCTGAGTTGTATTGCAAATCATTATTATCTGTCTTATTGGCAACCATCAAAACAGGCTTTTGTGTTCGGCGTAAAATACCGGCCACAGCCATATCCAAATCGGTTACTCCATTCATCACATCCACCACAAACAGAATCACATCAGCCTCTTCCACAGCCAACATTACCTGTTTACGAATTTCTTCTTCAAATATATCGTCTGAATTGACTACCCATCCGCCGGTATCCACCACAGAAAACTCGCGGCCTAACCATTCCGATTTACCATACTGACGATCGCGAGTAGTACCGGCCTGTTCATTGACAATTGCCTGGCGAGTCTTAGTCAAACGATTAAAAAGCGTAGACTTACCCACATTAGGGCGTCCAACAATAGCTACTAAATTTCCCATTTCCTTTTCAATTTTACGGCTATCACAGTCGATTAATCCAATTGATACCCAAAGTTCTTCAATTCTTTATCCGAGCTTCTCCAATCCTTATCCACCTTTACGAATGTTTCCAGATAGATGGTTTTTTGGAAGAATTTTTCCAATGTTTTTCTGGCTTCAGTAGAAACCTTCTTCAATGCCTTTCCTTGCTTACCGATGATAATTCCTTTTTGAGAATCACGTTCTACATAGATTACGGCATTGATATGAATACTTTTTGCCTCTTCTTTGAACTGTTCTACGACCACTTCCACCGCATACGGAATTTCTTTGTCATAATACAGCAAAATCTTTTCGCGAATAATCTCAGTTACAAAGAAACGAGCCGACTTGTCAGTCCATTGGTCTTTATCAAAGTAAGGCGGTGAATCAGGTAACAAGTCTTTGATTCGTCTCATTACCACATCCACACCAAATTTAGAGATGGCTGAAATCGGAATAATTTCGGCCTGCGGAATCAACGTATGCCACTCTTCTACACACTTTACCAAAGCCTCCTGATTACTTAAATCAATTTTGTTGATAAGAAGCAGAATAGGAACCTGCATCTTACGGACCTTTTCTATAAAGTCCATATTCTTGTCGGGCTTCTCTACAACATCCGTTACATAGAGCAATACGTCTGCATCAGCCAACGCCGACTCCGAAAAGTTCAACATTGATTCTTGCAACTTATAATTAGGCTTTAATACCCCAGGAGTATCCGAAAATACAATTTGCATTTCATCCGTATTCAGAATCCCCATAATGCGATGTCGAGTGGTTTGCGCCTTAAAGGTAGCAATCGAAATACGTTCGCCCACCAACAAATTCATTAAAGTAGATTTTCCTACATTGGGGTTGCCTACAATATTCACAAATCCAGCTTTATGCATCTCAACGTTATTTTAGTTACAGACAAAAAAACGCATCTGTAAATCGGATGCGTTTTTCTATAATCTGCAAATTAATTATTTTATACTGCCATCATAACCCCATTTTACATAAACGGCACCGTATGTAAAGCCTGCACCGAATGCTGTAAAAATCAAGTTATCACCTTTCTTCAATTGTTTTTCGTAATCCCACAAACAGAGAGGAAGAGTACCAGCACTGGTATTACCATATCGCTGAATATTTACCATAATCTTCTCCATTGGAACTTCCAATCGTGAAGCGACCGCATCAATAATACGCATATTTGCCTGATGAGGAATTACCCAATCAATATTATCCTTATTCAAACCATTCTTTTCCGCAATGGTTGCTGTGATTTCAGACATATTGGATACTGCGTACTTAAACACTGTCCGACCTTCTTGATAAATGTAATGCATCTTATGATCCACAGTGAAATAAGAAGGAGTACAAACCGAACCACCAGCTTTCATGTGAAGGAAAGGAAGACCTTTTCCGTCTGTACGAAGAATGGAGTCCATAATACCATAATCTTCCGTAGTTGCTTCAACCATCACAGCAGCTGCACCATCCCCAAAGATTGGGCAAGTTGCACGTTCGCTGTAATCAACCATTGAAGACATTTTATCAGCTCCTACAAGAATTACCTTTTTGTGTCTGCCAGATGCGATAAGCGATGCGACCACATCCAAACCATACAAAAAGCCACAACAAGCGGCCTGCAAGTCAAACGCGAAAGCATTCTTTAATCCCAACTTATCACACAAGATAGAAGCTGTTGACGGGAAATGATAGTCTGGGGTAGTAGTACAAACAACAACGGCATCAATTTCATCCGGATTAGTACCGGTTCTCTGAACCAATTGTTTGGCAGCCTTACGTGCCATATAAGAAGTTCCTAATCCTTCTTCATTTAAGATGCGTCTTTCCTTTACCCCAATTCGGGTCATAATCCATTCATCAGTAGTATCTACCATTCTTGAGAGTTCCTCATTCGTCAAGACATAATCAGGAACATATCCACCGACTCCTGTAATTACTGCATTAATTTTTTCCATCATTCCTAAAATTTAGTTTGCGCATAATAAAACAGCCGACTGAGCCGAAGCTCGCCGGCTTTATTTTATTAAACGTACAAACGTGTTTAAAGCCACTGATTAAACAGCAGCTTCTTTTACGATAGCCAACTTACCTCTATAATAACCGCAAGCACCACATACAGTGTGATATACATGCCATTCACCACAGTTAGGGCAGATAGCTAAAGTAGGAGCAACTGCCTTGTCATGAGTTCTTCTCTTTGCAGTTCTCGTCTTTGATTGTCTTCTTTTAGGATGTGCCATTTTTCTAAACTTTAATTATTATCTAATATTTTCTTTAATTCATTCCAACGGGGATCAATTTCCTGAGAGTCAGTCAAAGTTTCGTCCAACTCATCATCCTCTTCTCCCTCTATACGCAAATGCTTATTGAGTTTATTTACCATTTCCTTGTTGCATTTGCCAGGTGCATGCACATGTTTCATCGGGATGCTCAATGCAATGAATTCGTAAATAAACCATGCAACATTAATATAGCCGTCTTCTTCGGGAACAACTACAATATCATCAATTTCCGCAAACTCTGCACCTAACTTTACTTTCAAGCGATCTTCCGTTTCAATCGGAAGTTCCATCTCATCCAAACACCGATCGCAAATAACCACGACCTTACCTTCTGAATGAAAGTCTAACTGATAGAGACCTGAAGTTTTACGTACTTTTAAAGTAACATTAATCTGTCCTTTCTGTACTTCCGGTGCATCTAAATCCGCAAAGAATTGATTATCCAACTGATACTTATATTCAGCCGTATCAGTTAGCATATTCTTCAATTCTACCTTATATGTACTTAGAGTTCCCAAAACAATATGCTATACAATTCGGGCGACAAAGTTACAAATTTATTTTCATTGAATAAAGAAACCGAAGCTTATTTTTCAACTATTTCCAAGTAAAAAGTTATAAAAAAATCCTCCGACACATTTCTGTATCGAAGGACTCTTAAAAAACGGCAGCTACCTACTCTCCCACAAACGCAGTACCATCGGCGTGACAAGGCTTAACTTCTCTGTTCGGAATGGGAAGAGGTGGAACCCTTGTGCTAT
>JAFTSK010000160.1 GCA_017467385.1 Bacteroidaceae bacterium | reverse complement strand
GGCTACTTCCCCTTCCGGTGGAATCAATCTTCAGAAGAAGGACGACGGTTATTCGGTAAAATTCCACGAATCCAAAGACAGAACCTTGCTGATTCAGGTGGGGAATTACAAGGAGTTCGTAGCATTGGACGTAAAACCCGACTATGACGTTTCGTTTCTTCCCGAAGGTGGCAATTTAGTTGCAGGAACTTTCAATCGTGTAGCGTTCAAGGCAATCAACTCTTCCGGACAGGGAGAGGCTGTCAGCGGTACGCTTCGCGATGAACAGGATAGCATTTTGTTTGCGTTTCATTCCATCCATCGGGGTATGGGAACCTTCGGTTTTATTCCCCAATCCGGAAAGAAGTACGTAGCGGTCTGCGAAAATCAAAGCGGTCAAAGCAAACGCTTTGTTCTCCCTGAAGCCCTTGAAAGAGGCCATGGACTACAGGTAAATCGCGTGAATGAAAAGTTCTTCGTCAAGCTGTTATGCTGTGGCGATGCACCTACGGAATCTCTCTATCTTCTGGCACATCAGAAAGGTTGGCCGGTCATGATTCATCCCTACAAACAGGGTAACATGACTTATGCGTTCGAGGTAGAGAAGTTTCTTCCCGGTGTTGCTTCTTTCTTGTTGGTCGCAGAAAATGGCAAGATTCTGAATGAACGGATGGTTTTCGTCAGGAATGACTTGTCCTTGCAAGGGCATGTTACGGCCGACAAAGCGGAATATGACAGTCGCGAAAAAGTCTCTTTGAGTGTATCTGTCAAAGACAGCAACGGAAAGGATTGGAACGGCGAATGTTCCGTTGCTGTAACAGACAACTATGATGTCCAGCCTGACAGTTGTGTGAATATCTTTTCCACACTATTATTGGAAAGCGGTTTGCGTGGTCATATTGAATCCCCTGCCTGGTACTTCCAGTCGGGCAACGAACTTTACCGCGAACAAGCATTGGATGTCTTGATGATGACACAAGGCTGGAAACGCTATGACCTTGAGAAAACTTGGCAGGGCGAATTCCAACATCCTTCCATTCCTCACGAAGCAAGCCTGTCTGTCGAAGGGAAAGTAACCAAACGCATTTCTCGAAAGCCGGTTGAGAATGCCGTCGTACAGCTGATGGTTCCCACATTGGGAGAAACGAAGAAGTTGGTTACAGGAAGTGATGGCCTTTTCCGTTTTGATGGGTTTGAATATCCCGACAGCACGATATACTGGGTGAATGCTTACACCGAGAAAGGGAAAGACAATGTAGTCGTTGACTTGGATACCATTGTTCCGCCCTCTTTAGCCGAAATTTTACCACCCTATCGCGAAGATGAAAAACTTCCGAAACGGGAAGAAGTCTCTCCCGAGTATTTGGCTAAGGCAGATTTGAGGTTTCTTCACGAAAAAGGGATGAGACATATCTTTTTAGATGAAGTGTTGGTAACAGCGCCCAAATTTGTTCCTAAAACCGAATATGAATCAAGACTCGGCGTTGTATCTGTTAGGGCTAAAGAAATAGAACAAAGTGGAGTGCTTGATATTCCTACATTATTACGCCAAAAGTTAGGTGGAATTAGTATTGGGGCTGACCGTTACGGTGCAAAATATATTTTATATCGAGGAGCCCCGGTTACTATTATTATTGACGGTACGGTGTATGTGGATACTGGCGGTGAACATGGTAAATATCACAGCGCACATCAATTTCTAATGATGATGAATAAAAACGATATTGAACAAATTGATTTTATAAAGGGCGCAGCTGGTGTCGTTCCTTATGTAGCTCATAGTAGTGGTTGTGCCATAGCTATAACGACTAAAAGGGGAGGAAAGGAATATAATGCAAAATGGGCTCCTACTAATCTTAAGGTGACTATGCCGTTAGGTTATCAGTTGCCGGTGGAATTCTATTCTCCTCGTTATGGCTTACGTGTGGATGAAAAGAACAAAACACCCGATCTTCGTACTACTATTTATTGGCAACCTCGTTTAAAAGTAAGAAATGGTAAGGCTGATTTCGATTTTTATTCCGCAGACGGTTTGGTTAATTACTCGGTAATAATAGAAGGCGTAAGCGAGGATGGCCGTTTGTTGAGAGTAGAAGAAAAAATCAAGTAAAAAAAGAATTTCGTTCTTTGATTTGTTTCTTTGCATAGTTTTTAATAAGTTTGTAATCAGAGGAAAGGAACTTAAAAAGATATAAACATTATGTGTAAAATGTCTGATAATGTAGTCCATTATCATTTACCTTAACACGAAATTACTAATAATTTAATAAACACAAAAAAATAAGTACCATGAGAAACAACATTTTCACAAAAGTTCTAATTGTATTACTTACAGTATTTAATTGGGGTTGTTCAAACGATGATATAGAGAATACAGAACCTCTTGTTTACCCCATAGACGAATCAATCATTTCTTCCCGTAGTGCTAATGAATTTGATTATAGTCAATACACTTTATTGGAAAATAAGACAATTATGCCAAGAACCGGAGATTATTTTCAAGGAACAGTAACTTATAAAGATACGGCATTCCCCGTACACATTTATTGGGATCTTGAAATTGAAAACTATAATATATATGCTTATATCTCGGGCTCAAATTATGCTGGATATTTTTCATGGGATCCAAATCCCTTTCCTAGTGGCAGTTACTATGCACCTGTTTATCGTTTGGATCACGTTGCTACTTATTTGTCTGCATGTTCTGAATCAAGATTTGATTTAGTGATTCAATGTAATTTCAGTCATTTAGATAGTGCAAACAATTGCATTGATGCTAATAATCGTCATGTTTCTTTTCATGTAATTTTCTATCCAAGTACCCGAGATTGCTCATTTGATATTATAGAAGACGGGGAAGGATGGTGGAGAATTCTCGAAGTGGATTGATAGAACTTAATTATAACCTGTAGCTTTATGAAAAACATATACATCAGTCTGTTGTTCATTATTTTTGGCTTTACGATGCAGGCTCAGACGCTTCCCGTTGATAGTCTTTTCAGCCGTATGGAACAACAGGCTTTGTTGTATCCGTCTGAAAGGCTGTACCTACTACGGATAGAAGCTCTTATATTGCCGGTGAAAAGGTCTGGATAAAAGCATACGTGGTCATGGAATTACGAATATACCCAACAAAAAGAGCCGGTATGTCTTTGTAACTTTACAGAATCCGTTTAAAGAAATTCTTGTAAAGGTACGTTTACGTGCCGATGAGGACGGCTTTATTCATGGAAATCTCTTGTTGTCCGAAG
>JAFTSK010000159.1 GCA_017467385.1 Bacteroidaceae bacterium | reverse complement strand
CCGATTCGTTGACCTTCTGCCACGCCGAAGCATATCTTTTCAAACAAAACCAAATCGCCAAAAGACTTGGTCAGTCCATCTACTTGCAAATAAGGATTTGCCATATTTATCTATTTTGAATCATTATTACCCCCTCTTGAGAGGGGGAAGGGGGTGTGTGAAAATACATCAACTATATATTCTCATTTGTGAATGTGTCTCACACACCCCTTTATCCCCTCTCAAGAGGGGAATAATAATTATAAACTCTTATTAATACTATCTATATAATCCAAAATTTCCTTGCGGCCTGTCTTCTTTTCCGAAGATGAGACAAATACCGGTGGAAGCTCTTCCCATTGCTCGCTGAGTTTCTTTAAGTAAGTATCCACATTGGCTCTTGCCTTGCCCACCGTCAGCTTGTCGGCTTTGGTAAAGATGATGGAAAAAGGAATTCCATTTTCGCCTAACCATTCAAAGAATTCCAAGTCGATTTTTTGCGGTTCAAGACGAATGTCAACAAGTACAAAGAGGTTGGTCATCTGCTCACGTTCCAATACGTAGTCTTCGATGATTTTCTGAATCTTGTCTATCTGCTTCTTGCCTCTGGCCGCATATCCGTAGCCGGGAAGGTCGACTAAATACCATTCCTTGTTTATCAGGAAGTGGTTGATGAGCAATGTCTTTCCCGGAGTAGAGGAAGTCATGGCCAACTTAGAGTTCTTAGTCAGCATATTGATCAGGCTTGACTTACCCACATTGGAACGGCCGATAAATGCATATTCCGGCAAATTCCCCTCCGGACAAAGTTCTACTTTCGTATTACTAATGACAAATTCTGCACTTTTTATTTCCATATTATTTTCTTTTTATTCTTTATTATTACCAATACTCAGCAACGACAATCCAACAAATGTAAGCAAACCGTTGAACATCAGCATTTCATAGCCAAACTGATAAC
The DNA here is from genome assembly GCA_017467385.1 of Bacteroidaceae bacterium. Classification (GTDB taxonomy): domain Bacteria; phylum Bacteroidota; class Bacteroidia; order Bacteroidales; family Bacteroidaceae; genus Phocaeicola. The sequence continues at coordinate 880 of JAFTSK010000159.1, read as the reverse complement.
CGGTAGATTCATACACCGCCCTGTCTATCGCATAGCAAACGAAAGGAGAGAGGATGGCTACCACAGGTACAAATTTGTCGCGTGGTTGCCACTTCGTAAACAATCCGAAGGCAAACAAGCCAAGTAACGGGCCGTAGGTGTAAGAAGCGATTGTATAGATAGCGTCAATGATACTGTCATTATTGGCGGCCTTGAAGAGTAGAATGAAACCAATAAACACCACCGAAATGAAGAAATGACTCCATTTTCGTTTCTTTTCTGCATGCTGGTCGTCGGTACGTTCGATACCGAGAATGTCAATACAAAAGCTTGCGGTAAGTGCAGTTAAGGCCGAATCGGCACTCGAAAAGGCTGCGGCAATGATTCCAATTGTGAAAAACACCAATGTAGCAAATCCCAATCTACCTTCGGCGGCAAAAAAAGGGAGAATGTCATCACCTGCTTCGGGAAGTGCCAAACCTTGTTGTGAGGCTAAGAGCAACAGTAAGACTCCCAACGAAAGAAACAACAAGTTTACCGGTACGAACGACACGCCATAGCTGTACATGTTCTTCTGTGCTTCACGAAGGTTTCGACAGGAAAGATTCTTCTGCATCATGTCCTGGTCAAGCCCCGTCATGACAATCGTGATGAAGATTCCACTAAAAAACTGCTTGAAAAAGTTTTGTTTGCTCTGCCAATCATCGAATACAAAGATACGGCTATAATCGCTTTCGGTGATGGCTTGAACCATGCCGGTCGCATCCAAGTTCATTTGACGACCTACCTGGTAAAGAATCAATCCGAGAGCCGCCAAAAGGCAGAATGTCTGAAAACTATCGGTCCACACAATCGTCTTGATACCACTTTTTCGGGTATAGAGCCATATCAGCACGACAAT
>JAFTSK010000158.1 GCA_017467385.1 Bacteroidaceae bacterium | reverse complement strand
TCAAAGTTGGCCGGTTTCATGATCCAACCATTCAGCTTGAAGCCTGTACTGGTGGTAAAGCTGAAGAACTCCTTGCTTGGCAAAACCACGTTTGCCAATTTGTCTTTCAGTTTTTGGTTGTCTACCAATGTAGTCAGCACCTTACCGTTATTGTCGTTAATGGTAATGACGGTCGGCGTGTGGATGTTCGAGAATGTGTTGATGTAATATTTCAGGCTCTTGCTGAAGATGGCATTGTTCGTACCTTCCTGAGTGGAAAGTTTGGTCTTCTTGCCCTTCTTGTCTATTTTGTAGACTGCGGTGCGGAGAGGACTTTCTTCGTTGCTTTCGTAGTAGAACACATCGCTTTTTTCATCCCAGCCGATGAAATTGGTAACTTCAAACTTACCGGAAGTGATTTGCTTGATAAGGTTGCCTCCCTTGCTATATAAATAAAGATGGTTGAAACCGTCTCTTTCACTCATCATCACGAAATGGTTCGGATAGAAAGTAACGGTAGAGTAGGCATTCTCCTTGATGTATCGTTCGTCTTCATCACGCACAGCCAATTTGCAAAGCGTACTTCTCGGATTGGCGAAATAAAGGTCGAACCGGTTCTGATGACGGTTCAAGGTCATGATGGCCAATACATTTTCGTCGTTGGTAAACTTAATGCGAGGAATGTATCCGTCTACATCAAGCGGAAGATCCATCTGACGGGTAACTTTGCTCTTGATGTCGAAAGTATGTACAGTTACTTTGGAGTTTTCCACACCCGGCATCGGATACTTGTATTCGTAAGCCCCCGGATACACATCGTATTGGTTCAAGACCGGAGCCAATCCCTTGTAAAGCGGGAAAGAATACATCGGCACCTTGCTTTCGTCGAAGCGGATATAGGCAATCATCTTGCTGTCTGCGCTAAAGTCGAAGGCACGATTGAATCCAAACTCTTCTTCATACACCCAGTCAGGGATACCGTTCAGAATCTCGTTGTACTTACCATCGGTGGTAACTTGCGATTCGCTGTTGCCGAACAACAACTTCACCAAGTAGATGTCGTTGTTACGCACGAATGCAATCTGATTACCATCGGGAGAGAACAAAGGTACCTGCTGAGGCCCGTTTTCAGACAACGGTTCAATCGTGTTGTTGCGTACATTAAATATATAATATACAGCAGTAAACGAACGTCGGTAAATCGGTTTGGTCTCCGTCTGGATAAGGATTCGACTTTCGTCGGGCGACATGATGTAGTCGTCGAACGATTTCAACTTGCAGTCGCGGGCGGTTGCCACATCGAAGACGGTAGCAACTTCCTTGCCAGTCTTGAATGAATATTTGACGATTTTCTTGCCGTCTTGACTGATGCGGGTGTAATGTTCGCCGTCAAGCATCGGTTTGATACCATAAATGCCCTCTGTCCGATAAGTGCCGTAAGCAACGTCTTGCAATGTCATTTGTTGTGCATAACCGAAGATGACACACAGAGATAAGATGAATAGTAGACTTATTTTTTTCATGTGAATTGGATGTTTTTAGATTTAACCGGAGACAAAGATAAGACATTTGTTCGGATTTGTCTATCTTTGCGTTATGAAAAAGAATCAGATGAATCAGAAGGAGATACGATACAATGACCTTTCGGCTTACTTGTCGGCTCATTTCCCGTACAAAGTGCAGAAAATTTCTTTGAATGCCGGCTTTACCTGCCCCAATCGGGACGGAACGGTGGGCTATGGCGGTTGCACTTATTGCAACAATCAGACGTTCAATCCGGCCTATTGTCGAACGGAGAAAACCGTAACGGAACAGTTGGAAGAAGGCAAACAGTTTTTTGCCCGCAAGTATCCCGACATGAAATTCCTGGCTTATTTCCAAGCTTATACCAATACGTATGCCGAATTGGAAGAATTGAAGCGGAAATACGAGGAGGCGTTGCAAGTACCTGATGTCGTAGGTTTGGTCATCGGAACGCGTCCAGACTGTATGCCGAACGCTTTGTTGGATTATTTAGAGGAGCTGAATCAGCGTACTTTTCTCATCGTGGAGTATGGCATAGAAAGTACGGACAATGCGACATTGAAGCGTATCAATCGTGGTCATTCTTTTGAAGTAGCGGAGGAAGCAATCCGAAAGACGGCTGAAAGAGGAATCCGGGTAGGGGTGCACATCATCTTGGGCTTGCCTGGAGAAAGTAAGGAGATGTTAATCAAACAGGCAGAACGATTGTCTGCTTTGCCTTTAACGACCTTGAAGCTCCATCAGTTACAACTGATTAAAGGTACGCGTATGGCGGCAGAGTATGAACAATGCCCCGAAGACTTTCATCTGTATTCGGCCGATGAATACATTGATTTGGTGATAGACTATGTAGAACATCTTCGGCCGGACATTGTTTTGGAACGTTTCGTTTCCCAGTCTCCCAAAGAACTGCTGATAGCTCCCGATTGGGGCTTGAAGAATCATGAGTTTACCGACAAGGTAAAGAAACGGATGCGGGAACGGGATGCTTGGCAAGGAAAACAGTATAAGTCATAAGAAGAAAGGGATGCGCTACACATCCCTTTCTTTTTGTCTATCAATTCAAACCAAACAGTTCATTGTAACCCGGGTTCTGAGTCAACTTCGGATTCAAGTTAATCTGGTCTTGTGGAACCATTTCCAAGTAGAAGGTATCGTTCCATCCGCTACCTGTAGCCAATGGAGATTCGTATGTATAAATCCAACCGGAACCGGCACTATTGTTCTGTGCGGTGGCCATGCCATTCTGTTGAATTTCATTATAGTCTACAAACTGGCCGGTAAACGTACCTGTACCGTATGGAAGATTCGTAGCTGTTACCCAAGCACCACATGGCTGACGGTTTGTATAGTAAGGAGCCTTGTGCCAACGCTTTACATCATAGAAGCTGAAACCTTGACCGAAAAGTTCCACCATGCGTTCACGACGGATTTCCCAAAGAACAGGATCCACTTCGTAATTCGTCTTTGCATCATAACCGCGAGTCCAAGTAGCAGTACCCTTGTCGCGGTTCGGATCGAAGTTGGCATCTATTTCGGCTACAATCATAGGCGCAACTTCTGCACGATCACGAAGCTTGTTAATGGTTTCATCGGCTACCGTTTGATTGAACTGACCGAGTTCCCAAGCGGCTTCTGCATAGTTCAACAATACTTCTTCGATGGTAAAGATAGGCTTGTCCGAAGTCTGGTAGTAGTCATTGCTACCTACTTCCCACATGGTGAAGTGCTTCCAGAAGTAATAGCCTGTCCAGCAACGCATGTAGTTTTCGGTTTGGCTCCAATGTGAAATGTTCGGTGAAGAACTTGACATAGCACCGCCCCAGTTGTGGCCTGGAAGACGCTTGGAACCGATGGATTCGTCGCCAGTACCGTTTTCACAGAATACATTCGGACCTAAATAATCAATGTATTTACGGAACTTAGCTTCGTATTCCGGAGTGATTTCAAACTTTCCCTTATACATATCACCGGCCTTATAGAAACTCCATTTCTTGAAAGTGCTTACATTGTCCGGATTGGCATTATTACCGATTTTGGTAACAGCCGGAGGACAGATGTTGATGTACAGACGTGGATCTCTATCTGCGAAATAGTCATACAAGTCCTTTCCTTCGCCGCCCTGGAATTCAGAGTCAGCATTGGCAATAGGTTTACCGTTCTTCATCAAGAACATATCTACCGTATGTTGCGGAGCATCACAACGATGGGCTTCAACGTGAATCAAGTCGCTGAAACGGTGGCGAGTCAACGGGTCCAAATATTGCTTGTACATGATGACACCCGGTACAGTACTAAGGTCTTCGGTAGTCATTACTTCGTCGTAACCGGCACCCGGATATTGGTTGATGCCACTTCCGTAATGCAAGTCAGGGTAAGCGTTCATCAATTCCTTAGAAACAGTCAAACACTTTTGTAGATACTTTTCCCAGGGTTCGTTCAAACCATGATACTTAGCCCAAGTTGCTTCACGCAAAAGGAAACGGCTTAAAGCGGCCTTGATAGCATTGGCAGTAACACAGTTGTCGCCATCTCGGGAAGTGTCACCGATATTAGCCGCCGCATATTCCAAACGGGCAATGATGGAATCAGCTACTTCTGCACGTGGAGTACGTTCACCGTAGGCTTCTTCCGATTCGTCGGTCAAAACCGAATTAATCCAGGGTACATCGCCATACTTGGCAATCAATTCCATGTACCACCATGCGTGGAAGAAATAACCAACCGAACGCCAATGTGCTTTTTCGGTCGCAGTCAGATTGCCGTCATCCAAATGGCTGAGCATGATATTTACTGTACGCGGATAGGCAAAATTCCAATTGCTGGAGCTGGTTGTTACCGTTTTGCTACCGTAAGCGTATGGATTCTTGCTGTTTTCACGATTTGTCATGATACCGGCATAGAAATCACTTGCATACTGTCCGCCCCAATAGTAGCTGCCTCCGGAGAAATTGGTATAGATACGGCTGTCTGTAAACAATGGATAGCAGTTGTACATATAAGCCCTGAAGTTATCGTAGGTTTGAAAGGCATTTGATTCGCCCAGCGTTCCAACGGGAGTTTTGTCCAAAAAACTGTCGTTACATGCGGTAAGGACAGACATGGCAGCAACGCCACTTAATATAATGTTCTTAACTTTCATAGTCTTCATAGTTTTTAGAATGAAATATTAGCTCCGACTGACCAAGTGCGATAGAAAGGATAAGACCAAGAAAGGCTTTCAGGATCGTAACCATCTGGCAATGATGTAAATGTAGCGAGGTTTTCTACGCTGACATACAGACGGAGTTGATTAAGGTGAATCTTCTGAATCCATTCGGTTGGGAATGTATAAGAAAGTGTCGCATTCTTGATACGCATGTACGAACCATCTTGCAAATACTTGGTGCTGGTACGTGCATTGGAGCCGGCATTGGTTTGCTGGCCATAGATGCGGAACAACTTAGCATTCGGATTCTTGGCAACCATGTAATTCGGATCTTCCGGATCGTAGCTGATAGCTTGCCAATAGTCTGTCTGGTTGGAATATACCGGATGGAATACACCGTCGGCACCTGCCGCACCAAATGGGAACAAAGCATGTCCACCTAAGGCAACATCTCTCTTTCCTACACCTTGAAGCATGATACTCAAGTCAAATCCTTTATAACCTACGCCGAGGTTTGCACCGAACTGGAATCGTTGGGTACTGTTGCCGATAATCTTACGGTCGCCCGGCTTATCCAATGTGTTGGCACCTGTATCAATTACTCCATTACCATCCAAATCCTTGAACTTTTCATCACCCGGTTGTACGGTATAACCGTTGATACTTGGTACACCTTCTTTCAATACCCAAGTACCGACTTTAGCTTTTTCTAAGTCGAAATCATCAATGGTATAATAACCGTCGGATACATATCCCCAGATTTCGCCAAATTCTTTGCCGTTATACCAAGAGGCACCCAAATTGTTTGATTCATTATTAATCTTGGTAATTTCAGACATGTGGTCGTACACATTGAAACCTACGTTATAGTTCCAATCGCCAATCTTGTCTCGCCAAGTTACTGCCAATTCCCAACCGGTGGTACTCATGTTGGCTACATTCTGAAGCGGTGCGCTTGTACCTACGGTAGATGGAAGTTCTACACCCGAATCAAGCATGTCTTTGGTATCACGTTTATACCAGTCGAACACAGCGTTTAAGCGGTTGCCGAACATGTTGAGGTCGAAACCAATATCTAAGGTAGTAACAGTTTCCCAAGTATAGTTGGCACGAACCAATCCCGGTACGCTGATGTAAGTAACCTTGTCGTCGCCATCCAACCAAGAGGATGTTTGATAGATACCCATTGAAGCAATGTATCCGTAAGCGCCGATGTTCTGATTACCGATAGAACCGTAAGAAGCACGAAGCTTAAAGTCGTCTAAGTATTCACGACTCCAGTCCATGAACTTTTCCTGGCCTAAACGCCAACCTACTGATACAGATGGGAAGAAACCGAAACGGTTTTCCTTCGGGAACTTGGAAGAACCGTCGTAACGCATGTTAGCAGTCAACAAATACTTGTCCTCGAAGCTGTAAGTCAAACGACCGAATGCGCCACGAATGGCATATTCTGTGTAACCTTCGCTGATGTTCTTGGTACCTGTTCCGCCACCGAACGAAGGAACGGTTGGAACCGATTGTTCGTCAATGCTGGTGTTCAGATAACCGTACCATGAGCTTTCCTGGTTGAAGCCCACCATCACGCTGGCTTTATGTTTGCCTAATTCCAATTTATAAGTAGAATAGAGGTTCAAAGCATTGTATTTGGTTTCGCTACTGTTGATGGTATAAGTGTCGATACCGCTTGTCGGCAACTTCTTCACAGCCAACTGAACATCGGCATATTGCATCAAACCGGAATAGTTGTTGTACTTATAGCTGTTCTTATTGAACGTATATTCTGCCACAATATCCCAATTCTTCAACGGTTTGATGATAGACTTGATTTGAATACGTGGAGTAGAGTTACGAGTAGTCGATGTCGGTGAAATCAAATAGGAATTGCGCGGCGAGTCGATGATATAATCTTCGCTTGTACCTAAGATTTCGCCCGGCATATAACCTTCCGGATACCAACTAATCAAACGGGTTGCGAATGGATCGCGGATGTTATTACTCAAAGCCGAACGTTTGGTATCGGTATAATACATGGTTATTTCTTGTGTAAACCACTTGGCAATGTCTGCCGAGATGAAAGCGGATAATGCCTTACGGGTGTACTTATCCTTGTTGGTAATCATCGGACCGTTTTCGTAAGAATAGTTACCCGAGATACGGAAACGGAGCTTGTCTGTACCGCCGGAAACAGAAACATTATGGTTAGACAAGATACCTGTATCCAATGCATTCCCTTGTGGATCACCTTCTTTCAGGTAGTAAATCTTACCATCCGTATGTTGGTAGATACCGTTGTCGAGTACGCCTTCCAAAGTACCTGCTTTATACTGCTGTAACAATTCCTTCCAGGTACTCACTTGACCGTCGCCTGCCCAGTATTGGCTGGAGTAACCGGCTTCTTCGTAAGCTGCGATATAATCTTCCAATGAAGCTTGCTTTGGTCGGCCAATGGATTTTTCCCAACCCTGATTGAAACTATAATTGAATTGGAATTTGGCATCGTTCTTCGGACGCTTGGTTGTAACCAAGATTACCCCACAAGCTGCACGCGCCCCGTAAATAGCAGATGAGGCCGCATCCTTCAATACAGATACGCTTTCGATGTCGTCCGGATTCAAAGAGCTAAGGTCGCCTTCCACGTTGTCAATCAATACCAACGGAGAACCGCCATTGATGGAAAGGTCTCCACGAATGTTAAAGCTTTTGCTTTGGCCTGGAGAAGAACTTCCGCTTACCATCAAACCCGGCATGGCTCCTTGCAAAGCAGCTGATGCGTTGATGACCGGACGGTCGCCCAATACTTCGTCCATCTTTACTTGGGATACAGCGCCCGTTAAGTCGGCTTTTTTCTGTGAACCAAAGCCCACGACTACGACTTCTTCCAAAGCTTGTGTATCATCTTTTAGAACGATATTGAGAGATTTTCCTTGCCAAACAATTTCCTGAGTTTTATAACCTACGAAGGAGATTTCAATAATATCCCCTTTCTTTACGTTTGGAATGGAAAAATTACCTTCAAAGTCGGTAATTGTGCCATTGGTGGTTCCCTTTACTACAACAGATGCACCGATAACGCTTTCACCCATAGCGTCTTTTACAACACCGGTAGCCGTTTCATTCTGCTGTGTGATCTTCACGTCGTCAACTCCCGCTGGGGAAGCTGCGTAAGCTGCTCCTGCTGAGGCTCCCATCAAGAACAGCATCATGCTGACTGTTTTTAGCCGTTTTAACATAGCTCTGACTTTTTTTAGGGTTTTTATTAAAACAAAAGGGCCAACCTTTGACTAAGTTCTGTATAGACTTGGCTACTCTTTGTTTAGCTAAGGTTAACTTCTGCAAATATAGTTTTCTTTCTGTGAAAAACAATAGAATAGCTTAATTGTTTTTAAGAAATGCGAGTATTTTTTAATGGATTATAATCATAATAAACTTTTTTGTGTTAATTCTTTGTGTCTTACCTTGATGTTATGTAAGTCTGAATGTATGAGAAAGTTTGTCGGGTAGAAAATGGGTAGAAAAAAGTACGGTCAAAAGCTCAAGAGAAAATAAAAATGCTCTTTGAAACGAAGACAAACGTTCTTTGGAGGACAAGGGAACGCTTCAAAGAGAATTTTCATTGAATGTAAGAAACTTCTTCACCTCTTTCACTTTCTATTGAAACTCAATGCCTTAGTGTGAACTTCCCGATGAAAGTAGCGTGCTGAAGTGAGACTTGCTTCATCGGCCAACGGATGCAGTCTCGATGCCCAACGGAGCAAGTCTCGCAGGACGATGAGACTGCAAGCGTAGTGCGGTGTAACTTCAAAGAAAGGATGAAACAGAGAAACGGCACTCTAATTGTTTGGATATCAGAAGAAAGTGAAAGAAGTGTAAGAGTGAAAGCGCATCTGTTTAAAACCATAAAACGGCAAAGTCTATACAGAACTTAGCCACCCCGTTTCTTTCATAAATTTACCCCATTGATTGATAAATAAACCCGAATAAGATAAATTAAGTTTTCTTTCTTCTTTACTTTGCGGATTATTCCCTATCTTTGCAACATTTTTAGGAAGAATAAATAAAAGATATATGGCACAAGAAGACGTTTTTAAGAAACTTGTATCTCATTGCAAGGAGTATGGCTTTGTATTTCCGTCAAGTGAAATTTATGACGGACTTGGCGCAGTGTACGATTATGCCCAGATGGGTGTGGAATTGAAAAACAATATCAAGCAATATTGGTGGCAGAGCATGGTACTGCTACATGAAAACATCGTAGGTATCGACTCAGCTATTTTTATGCATCCTACTATCTGGAAGGCTTCCGGACACGTAGATGCATTCAATGATCCCCTCATTGATAATCGCGATTCCAAGAAGCGTTATCGCGCTGACGTGCTGATTGAAGACCAGTTGGCTAAGTACGATGAAAAAATCAATAAGGAAGTAGCGAAGGCGGCTAAGCGTTTCGGCGAAGCTTTTGACGAAGCACAATTCCGTTCAACCAATGCTCGTGTGCTTGAACATCAGGCAAAGCGCGATGCTTTACACGAACGTTTTGCAAAGGCATTGAACGATAATAACTTGGATGAACTTCGTCAGATTATCCTTGATGAAGAAATTGTTTGTCCGATTTCAGGAACAAAGAACTGGACAGAAGTACGTCAGTTCAATTTGATGTTTTCTACCGAAATGGGCTCTACTGCCGACGGTGCAATGAAGATTTATCTTCGTCCGGAAACTGCTCAAGGTATCTTCGTGAACTACTTGAATGTGCAGAAGACCGGTCGTATGAAGATTCCTTTTGGAATTGCTCAGATTGGTAAGGCGTTCCGTAATGAAATCGTGGCTCGTCAGTTCATCTTCCGTATGCGTGAGTTTGAACAGATGGAAATGCAGTTCTTCGTAAAGCCGGGTACAGAACTTGAATGGTTCAGCAAATGGAAAGAAACTCGCTTGAAGTGGCACAAGGCTCTTGGTTTTGGCGATGACCACTACCGTTATCACGACCATGACAAGTTGGCTCACTATGCTAATGCCGCTACCGACATCGAATTCCTCATGCCGTTCGGTTTTAAAGAAGTAGAAGGTATTCACTCACGTACCAACTTCGACCTTAGCCAGCATGAAAAGTTCTCAGGAAAGAGCATCAAGTATTTCGATCCGGAAATCAACGAAAGCTATACTCCGTATGTAATTGAAACTTCTATCGGTGTAGACCGTATGTTCTTGAGCATCATGAGTGCGGCTTATACAGAAGAAAAGTTGGAAAACGGCGAAACACGCGTGGTATTGAAATTGCCGGCAGCGCTTGCACCGGTAAAATTGGCGGTAATGCCTCTTGTAAAGAAAGACGGTTTGCCAGAAAAGGCACGTGAAATCATTAATGACTTAAAGTTCCATTTCAACTGTCAGTACGACGAAAAGGATTCTATCGGAAAGCGTTATCGTCGTCAGGATGCCATCGGTACTCCGTATTGTATCACAGTAGACCATCAGACATTGGAAGACAACTGCGTAACATTGCGTAATCGTGATACCATGCAGCAGGAACGTGTGGCTATTTCTGAATTGAACAATATTATTGCCGATAAGGTAAGTATTACCAGTTTGTTGAAGACTTTACAATAAAGAATTAATATGAAGAAAAGTGTACTTTGGTTGATAGGTTTGTTGGTTGCGATTCCTTTCATCTCTTCTTGCGAAGAAACGGATGGTGAAATAGACCTTTATACCGATTGGGAAGAACGAAATCAAGCTTATATTGACTCCATTGCGACAGTAGCAAGAGCTAATCCGGCAGAATGGAAAGTAATTCATACCTACACCTACCCGGAATCATCCACTTCCATTGGAGTGATAGACTACGATGTAAATGCTTATGTGTATTGTAAGGTGGTTGACGAAGGAAACGGTGTGAAGCCACTTTATACCGATTCTGTATCTGTCAATTATCGTGGTCAGCTGATTCCGCTTTATGATGGTTCTAAGGTGGTTTTCGACCAAAGTTATCAAGGCGAACTTGACAAGAATGTAGCTGTGCCTGTTAGCTTTGCGGTAAGTGGAGTGATTGAAGGCTGGACGACTGCTTTGCAGGAAATGCAGGAAGGCGCCCGTTGGGAAGTGTACATTCCTTCGGATTTAGGCTATGGCGATTATAGTAGCGGTTCAATTCCCGGACATTCTACTTTGTGCTTTGATGTACACTTGTCAAAAGTGAAGACAAATAGATAATATAAGGTATTATAAAAGAAAACCCGTTCTTGAACACAATCAAGAACGGGTTTCTTTTTACAAGCAATGTTTATTTGATATTTCCAACTTTAATCAAATATTCAGCAATTTGTACGGCATTCAGTGCGGCACCTTTCTTAATCTGGTCGCCTACAATCCAGAAAGTCAAACCGTTTTCGTTTGCCAAGTCCTTGCGGATACGACCAACGTAAACCGGATCCTTACCGGCCAAGAACAAAGGCATCGGATATTCCTTCTTGGAAGGGTTGTCCATTAAAACCAAGCCTTCTCCCTTTGCAAAAGCTTCGCGGGCTTCTTCCGGAGAAATCGGGCGTTCTGTTTCTACCCAAATGCTTTCGGAGTGAGAACGGAGAGCCGGAACACGTACACACATCGCACTTACCTGAACGTCAGAGTGCATAATCTTACGTGTTTCGTTGAACATCTTCATTTCTTCTTTGGTGTATCCATTGTCTGTAAATACATCAATCTGTGGAATCAAGTTGAATGCTAACTGATAAGCAAACTTGTCTACGGTAACAGGTTCGCCGGCCAACACTTGGCGATATTGTTCGTAAAGTTCGTCCATAGCAGCTGCGCCTGCACCGCTGGCAGCTTGGTAAGTAGCTACATGAACGCGCTTGATGTGAGAAAGACCTTCGATGGCTTTCAAAGCAACAACCATCTGAATGGTAGTACAGTTTGGGTTGGCGATAATGCCACGTGGACGGTTCAATGCGTCTTCGGCATTTACTTCAGGAACCACCAATGGAATGTCTTCGTCCATGCGGAATGCGCTGGAATTGTCGATCATGACAGCTCCATATTTGGTGATTGTTTCGGCGTATTCTTTGGGTGTGCCTCCTCCGGCAGAAGTGAATGCAATGTCAACTCCTTTAAAGTCATCGTTGTGCTGAAGAAGTTTTACCTCAATTTCTTTTCCTCGGAAAGTATATTTTCGTCCTGCACTACGTGGAGAACCGAACAACAACAATTCATCAATCGGGAAATTTCTTTCGTCGAGCACTCGTAGGAATTCTTGTCCTACTGCTCCGCTGGCACCAACAATAGCTACTTTCATCTCTATTTCTTTAGTTTAAATTAGTAATAAGTCGAAGGTGATTATGTTAATCAATCATTCGGGATGCAAAAATAGAACAATTTGAGATATTTATCGGTAAAAAAGAAACTTTTTTCGTAAATTTGTCGATATTTTGATATAACCCTATATTTGATAACATGGACTTTGGCATACATTTCCCTATAACAGACCCTACGTGGATATTCTTTCTCGTTTTGATGATTATCCTTTTTGCGCCTATCCTTTTAGGACGTTTGCGCATACCGCACATCATTGGTATGATTCTGGCCGGTGTAGTGATAGGAAAGTATGGCTTTAATATTTTGGAACGTGATAGTAGCTTTGAACTGTTTGGCAAGGTAGGAATCTATTACATCATGTTCTTGGCCGGCTTGGAGATGGACTTGGAAAACCTGAAGAAGAATTTAAGTAAAGCATTGGTCTTTGGGGTGTTGACGTTTATAATTCCATTTGCAGTAGGTATGTGGGTGGGGATTTATCTCTTGGACTTTGGCGTGGTGGCCTCTTTGTTATTGTCTTGTATCTTTGCTTCACATACATTGGTTGCCTATCCCATTGTAGGGCGTTACGGGATGTCAAGGCATGTGTCGGTGTCTATCTCCGTTGGTGGAACCATGTTTGCTTTGTCGGTTGCTTTGTTCGTGCTTGCCGGCATCTCCGGTATGTATAAAGGAGAGATGGAATCCGGCTCTTGGATTTTGTTTATTTTGAAATGCTTGAGCTATTGTGCGTTTGTATTTTTCGTCTTCTCTCGTTTTGCCAGATGGTTTTTCCGCACTTACGAGGACAATGTGATGCAATATATCTTTGTCTTGGCTCTGGTTTTCCTTAGTGCGGCTTTGGCAGAGTTGGCCGGTATGGAAGGGATCTTTGGAGCTTTCTTGGTAGGCTTGGTGTTGAATCCGTTGATTCCTCATGTTTCTCCGTTGATGAATCGTACAGAGTTTGTGGGAAATGCCTTGTTTATTCCATACTTCTTGATAGGGGTGGGGATGTTGATTAATTTAGGCTCGTTGTTTAATGGCGGCTCTACCATTCAAGTGGTCTTGGTGATGGTGTTAGTAGCCACAATCACCAAATGGATTGCGGCTTGGGTAACTCAGAAAATCTATAAAATGTCCGTTGCTTCTCGCCAAATGATGTTTGGGCTTAGCAATGCCCATGCCGCCGGAGCTTTGGCAATGGTGATGGTGGGAACAAAGATAGAAATAGCTCCGGGGCAGTTCCTGATGAACGAAGATATGTTGAATGGAGTGGTTATCATGATTCTGTTCTCTTGTATCATCAGCTCGGTTACAACAGAACATGCAGCCCGTAAGATGGCGTTGGCTGAGGATAACAATGATGGAATGGCTTCTAAAAACAAGGAAGAAGAACGGATGTTGGTGGCAATTGCCAATCCGGAGACCGTAGAACCTTTGGTGAACATGGCATTGATGATGCGTGATCCTAAATCCAAAAAGGAATTGTTAGGGCTTACGGTGGAAGTAGAATACGATGAGGCCAAGAAACAAGCGAAGTTGGCACAACGTAGAAAGAATTTGGAGCAAGCGGCAGGCATAGCGGCGGCGGTAGATGTGCCGATGAAGACACGTTGCCGATTGAGTACGAATGTAACTTCGGGCATCTTGCATACGATAAGTGAGATGAATGCATCGGAAGTCATTTTAGGGTTGCACCACAAGCATGGCATGATTGACTCCTTCTTAGGGAAGTTTGCTCAAAGTCTGTTGAAAGGTACCTATAAACAATTAATGATTGTGAAGTGTGTGATGCCGGCCAATTTGATGAGGCGCATTGTGGTGGCTGTTCCACCTAAGGCCGAGTACGAAGCCGGATTCTACAAATGGGTGGAACGTGTGGCGCGTCTCGGCAATCAAGTGGGATGCCGAGTGCATTTCTGGGGACATTCGGACACATTGCCTCGAATAAAAGGTTATCTTGCCAAGTTCCATAATAGTGTCCGGACAGAATACTCCATCTTGGATGATTGGGATGACTTGTTGTTGCTTACCGGACAAGTGAACTACGACCATTTGCTGGTCATCATCAGCGCCCGTAAAGGTTCTATCTCTTATCAGGCTTCTTTTGAGGATTTGCCAGACCAAATCACGAAATATTTCTCCAATAATAGTTTGTTGTTGGTTTATCCAGACCAGTTGGGCGATCCGGCAGAAGTAATCACTTTCTCCAGTCCGCGTGAACAATTGGAAAATCGTATCTATGACAATGTATCCAAGTGGGTATATAAATGGTTTAAGAAAGGAGATGAGCAGGAATGAATGACAAAAAAGAAATGATAAAAGTTCAAGGTATAACCAAAAGTTTTGGAAGCCTTCAAGTCTTAAAAGGAATTGACCTTGTGGTCAATCAAGGCGAAATTGTGAGCATTGTAGGGCCGAGTGGGGCTGGAAAGACAACTTTGTTGCAAATCATGGGTACGTTGGATAAAGCAGATTCCGGCAAGGTTGAGATTGATGGAGTAAATGTGGATGGAATGAAGGAAAAAGAACTTTCGGCTTTTCGTAATAAGCATATTGGCTTTGTCTTCCAGTTTCATCAACTGCTTCCGGAATTTTCTGCATTGGAAAATGTCATGATTCCGGCGTTGATTGGGGGAATGTCATCGGACGAAGCCATGAAAAAAGCCAAAGAAACGTTGGCTTTATTGGACTTGTCAGAAAGAGTGTCGCATAAGCCGGCAGAACTTTCCGGAGGGGAGAAGCAACGGGTGGCTGTAGCCCGCGCTTTGATAAACAATCCTGCCGTAATCTTTGCCGATGAGCCTTCAGGAAGTTTGGATAGTCAGAACAAGGAGGAATTGCATCAACTGTTTTTCACCTTGAGGGAGAAATTAGGACAGACCTTTGTCATTGTAACACACGATGAAAACTTGGCACAACTGACCGACCGCACCATTCACATGGTAGACGGAAGAGTCGTGTTTTGTTGAGGATGATTGCTGCTAATAATTAGCAGTTTTCTGGGAAAGCTTCTTTTAGAATGGCTTTTGCCCGTTCCAAATCATCTTCAAAAACTAACACTTGTATGAATATGCCATGTATGTAAGACAAGATTTGAGTGGAAAGCTCTCCTTGAAGCATTGACTCAATTCCTTCTTGCTTCAGCAGGTCTTGTAACATGTGTGCTTGTACATTGTCTGAGAATGTGGCGAGTATAACTGTCTTCATGGGAATAAGTTTTTTGATGATTATTGATGTAAAGATAGTGATTTTCTTTATCTTTGGAAAAAATTTGGTCATAATGAATATAAAACTTGGAAAATACAATCAGTTGGAAGTCGTAAAGACGGTAGATTTCGGCGTTTATTTGAATGGGGGAGACGATGGAGAAATCCTTTTGCCTACTCGCTATGTGCCTGAGGGCTGTAAGCCGGGAGATATGTTGAATGTATTTATCTATCTGGATAATGAAGAACGTTTGATAGCCACTACGCTACAACCGTTGGTGCAAGTGGGTGAATTTGCTTGTCTGGAAGTAGCTTGGGTAAACGAATATGGAGCCTTCCTCGATTGGGGCTTGATGAAAGATTTGTTTGTGCCTTTCCGCGAACAGAAGATGAAGATGCAGAAAGGTCATCGTTATGTCGTTCATGCTCATGTGGATGAAGATAGCTATCGTATCATGGCTTCGGCAAAGGTAGAACGCTATTTGTCGAAGGAATTTCCTCCTTATCAGCCGGGTGAGGAAGTCGAAGTGATGGCTTGGCAAAAGACGGACTTAGGATATAAAGTGATTGTAGACAATCAGTTTGGTGGACTGGTTTATCAGAAGGAAATATTTCAACCGTTGGAGCCGGGCATGCGTTTGCAGGCATTTGTTCGCCAGGTGCGTGAAGATGGAAAGATAGATTTGACGCTTCAGAAAGATGGTTCGCAGAAAGTGGAAGATTTTGCCGAAGTGTTGTTGCAATATATTAAGGAACAAGGTGGAAGCACTTCCTTGAACGATAAAAGTGCGGCGGAGGATATTTACGCCACTTTCGGAGTGAGCAAGAAAACTTTCAAGAAGGCAGTGGGCGATTTGTATAAACGCCGTTTGATTGTCTTGGTGGAGGGCGGCATACATTTAGCTTAAAAGATGAAGGGCTTTTTCAAAAAGCTCTTCAATTATTGGCCAAAAACCTTTGTCCGATTAATCTGATATGATATGAATTGTCCTGAGATTGCGATTGTCGATGCTAATACGTTGACTTGTTTGGGATTGCAGACGATTTTGGAAGAAATCATCCCGACGGCGGTTGTTCGTGTGTTTCGTTCTTTTGGCGAACTGACGGATGACACGCCCGATATGTATGCGCATTATTTTGTCTCGTCGCACATCTATTTTGAACATACGGCTTTCTTTCTTCAACGAAAGCCCAAAGCAATCGTTTTGGCTAATAGCGACAATCAGCCCCAGTTGTCCGGAATAACGACCTTGAATATCTATCAAAACGAAAAAGATTTGGCAAAGTCCATTTTGGGGTTGTTGTATCGAGGTCATCATGGCAAGCAACCTTCTTTCTCGACTTCCGATGTAGAGGATGTTCACGAACTCTCTGCCCGGGAAATTGAAGTCTTAGTGTTAATCACTAAAGGATTGATTAACAAAGAAATTGCAGATAAGTTGAACATTAGTCTGACAACCGTCATCAGCCATCGCAAGAATATAACGGCCAAGCTTGGCATCAAATCAGTCTCCGGCCTGACGATTTATGCCGTAATGAATGGCTATGTCGAAGCGGATAGTGTTTGAAAATCCTCATTTATTAGGATTGTGTGCTTCATAAAGTCCATGTTACTTTGCAGCCAAAGAAAAAGAGACAAATTTATGAAGAAACAGCTATTGTTGATGGCCGCTGTGTGGACATGTGCGAATGTCTTGGCCGAGAATGTGAATACACAACCCAAAGACACTCTGAAGGTGGTAGATATTGAGGAAGTTGTCATTGTGGCTTCTCCCAAAGAAACGGGGAAGTTGCGTCAGTTGCCCGCCTCTGTATCCTTGATTTCTCAGAAAGATATGCAAGCCAATCGTATATCGTCGTTGAAGAATGTCAGCACGATGGCTCCCAACTTTTATATGCCCGATTATGGCTCCCGACTTACTTCGGCCATGTATGTTAGAGGCATTGGCTCTCGTATCAATACGCCTGCGGTTGGGATGTATGTAGACAATATTCCTTATTTGGATAAATCGGCTTTTGACTTTAATTTCTATGACATCGAACGTATAGATATTCTTCGGGGGCCACAAGGCACATTGTATGGTCGAAACACGATGGGTGGTTTGGTGAAAGTACATACTCGTTCGCCCTTCACTTATCAAGGAACGGACTTGAAATTGAGTTTTGGAAGTAAAAACAACCATCGAAGTGTGTCTTTGACACATTATCATCGTCTGAGTGAACACTTTGCCTTTTCAGCCGGTGGTTATTATGAGGGAGCTGATGGTTTCTTCACGAATAGCTTTACAGGAGAGAAAGTGGATGAAATGCAGGCCGGAGGTGGTCGTATTCGGACTATCTGGCTTCCGTCAGAATCTTGGAAGGTGGATATGAGTGTAGGATACGATTATACGGACGAAGGTGGATATCCTTATTATTATGTAGGAAGTACAACCGGAACAGAAACTAATGAGGATTGGTTGGATAAGATTGCTTATAATCGAGAAAGCTCTTATCGTCGTGGCTTGTTGAATACGGGGCTTTCTATTGAACATCAGGCAGAACACTTTATCTTTCATGCTGTAACAGGCTTTCAATATTTGAAAGACCGAATGTTTATGGACCAGGACTTTACTCCGGCAGATATTTATACACTGGAGCAAAAACAGCATATTGGAAGCTTTAGTGAAGAAATCACTTTTAAAAGTAAGCCGAATAGAAGATGGCAATGGACTACGGGAGCCTTTGGATTCTATCAGATGGCGAAGAATGAAGTGCCTGTCGTGTTTCGTGAAGATGGAATGGGTATGTTGAGGCAGATGCTTGGAAGTGTGATTCCTTCCAAAATCGAAGTGCCGATGGGACCTGCTATGACCATGAATATTCTGCCTTCGTTGAATATTGTGAATAGCGAAATGCCAATTAATGAGAATTTTAGAATGCCTCAATATAATTTGGCTCTTTATCATCAATCTCAATTCAAGGATTTGTTTGGTGCAAAAGGATTGTCGTTTACTTTAGGCTTACGTTTGGATTATGAAAAGATGAAACTCAATTATCAGTCGGATACATCTTTGGATTACACCGTTGGCATTAAAGGAGAGATGACTCGGAATGGGAATGTCATTCGAGAGATTGATATGATGCCGGACACTCCATTGACCGTAACATCCGGATATGTTGGTAAATTGTCTAAAGACTATGTACAACTATTGCCTAAGTTTGCTTTGCAATACGATTTCCAAGAAGGAAATGTATATGCCAGTGTTAGTAAAGGACATCGGTCGGGTGGCTATAATGTACAAATGTTTTCAGACTTGATGCAAACCAGCTTGAAAAACGATATGATGCGTCAGAGTAAGGAGGAAATAATGAAAAATGTACCTGAAGCATACGTTGGCTTGGTGGCTGATAAATTCCCGGACGCAGGACAAAATCCGGAGGTTCGTAGCGCAGTTGAGTATAAACCGGAATATACTTGGAGTTATGAGATTGGTTCACATCTTAACCTGTTGGATGGTAAATTGCGAGCTGATATTGCGGCATTTTATATGAGTACACGTGACCAGCAAATTGCTAAATTTGCAGATAGCGGACTTGGAAGAGTCATAGTTAATGCCGGAGAAAGTGAAAGTTACGGTTTGGAGGCTTCGGTTACAGCCACTTTGAATCGGCATTGGAACCTAAATGCAAATTATGGTTATACTCATGCAGCCTTTGAAAAATACGATGAAGGAAATAATGTAGATTATAGTGGTAATTTTGTGCCTTTTGTTCCACGACACACCTTGAATGTAGGGGCAGCATACAGCCTTTTCTTTCCCAATAAATGGGCGCAGAGTCTGACCATTGGAGCCAACTGTACAGGCGCAGGGAAGATTTATTGGACGGAAGATAATGCCGTTTCGCAAAACTTCTATGCTACATTGAATGGTTATGTGTCATTGAAGACAAAGATGGTGGAAATAGAACTTTGGGGGCGTAATCTAACTAACAAAGATTATACAACTTTCTATTTTGAAAGCATGGGAAATGGTTTTGAACAGAGATGTAAACCTGTGCAATTAGGAGTCGATGTCCGTTGTCATTTTTGATGTTCCGGATACAAAATGTTTGGTATAGGGTATGGAATGCATAAAAAGTTGTTTAATGAAGTGAAATAATTCCCTAAAAATTTGCTCGCTTTTCTTGCATTCTGTACTTTTGTCTCAAATAACTAACCTTTAAATTTTATATATCATGGTAACAGGCATGGAAAAACCCTACGTAGTAGGTATGGATATTGGTGGTACTAACACAGTATTTGGTATTGTAGACCAACGTGGTAACGTTTTGGCTACTGACTCAGTTAAGACACAATCTTACGCAAAAATAGAAGAGTACGTAGATGCTGTAACAAGCAAATTGGTTCCATTGATTGAATCAGTGGGTGGCGTAGAAAAGATTAAAGGTATGGGTGTAGGTGCTCCTAACGGTAACTACTACAACGGTACCATTGAATTTGCTCCTAATTTGCCCTGGAAAGGTGTTATTCCTTTGGCTGCATTGTTTGAAGAAAAAATTGGTGTTCCTACTGCTTTGACTAACGATGCTAATGCGGCTGCTATCGGTGAAATGACATACGGTGCTGCTCGTGGCATGAAAGATTTTATCATGATTACTTTGGGTACAGGTGTAGGTAGTGGTATTGTTATCAACGGTCAGTTGGTTTATGGTCATGACGGTTTTGCCGGTGAATTGGGACACGTAGTCGTTCGTCGTGAAAATGGTCGTCAATGCGGTTGCGGTCGTAAGGGCTGTTTGGAAACTTACTGCTCTGCTACAGGTGTGGCTCGTACTGCACGCGAATTCTTGGTAGCACGTCCTGAACCAAGTTTGTTGAGAGAAATTCCTGCTGAAGAAATCGTTTCTAAGGATGTATATGATGCAGCTGTTAAGGGCGATAAGTTAGCTTTGGATATTTTTGAATTCACAGGTCGTATCTTGGGTGAAGCTTTGTCTGATTTCATCGCATTCTCAAGTCCGGAAGCTATCGTATTGTTCGGTGGTTTGGCTAAGTCTGGCGATTACATCATGAAGCCTATCAAGAAAGCTTTAGATGAAAACATCCTGAAGATTTACGAAGGCAAGACTAAGTTGTTGGTATCTGAATTGAAAGATGCAGATGCAGCTGTTTTAGGTGCAAGTGCATTGGGTTGGGAAGTTAGAGAATCTTAATGGAAGATAAGAAACAAGGATATAGAGTC
This sequence comes from Bacteroidaceae bacterium, assembly GCA_017467385.1. GTDB lineage: Bacteria > Bacteroidota > Bacteroidia > Bacteroidales > Bacteroidaceae > Phocaeicola. The sequence goes on along the minus strand of JAFTSK010000158.1, from coordinate 3,882 downwards.
AAGGAATATCATGGTCCAGTAAAACGGTATTGTCAGATACTAAACTTGAAGGATGATGAACCTTCTTTTATTACTGAATATAGGAGGAGACATTCTGAGGGGGCGGTATGGAAAGAAACATTGGCCGCTATTCGGGAAGTAGGTATTCTGGAGATGGAAATTTATATTCTTGGAACAAATACCGTCATGATAGTGGAAACTCCTTTGGACTTTGATTGGGATACAGCGATGGCTAAGATGGCAACGCTACCTAAACAAAAGGAATGGGAAGCTTACATGGCGGAGCTTCAAAACGCGGATCCGAATGCAACTTCCGCTGAGAAATGGCAATTAATGGATAGAATGTTTCATTTATATGAATAAAAAAGAGGAGCATAAAGCTCCTCTTTTTTATTAGGCTTGATGAACAGTAAGCTGTGGGAACGGGAACGAAATACCTTTTTCGTTGAAGGTTGCATAGACGTTCTTGTTCATGTCAAAGTTTACATTCCAGTAGTCGGCGGCATTTACCCAGACGCGAACTGTAATGTTTACACTACTATCTGCCAGTGCGCCGAGTTCAATGAAAGGAGCCGGATTGTTGAGGATACGGTTGTCTTTGTTGATGATAGCCATCAAAGTATCGCGCACCAACTGGAAGTCGGTTCCGTATTCTACACTGAAAGTGAAATCCAAACGACGAGTATCCTTGCGGCTATAGTTGGTTACTACTGCGCCACTCATGGCTCCGTTCGGGGCATAGATAATCTTATTGTCCGGAGTGGTAAGTACGGTGTGGAAAATCTGAATGTCAGTTACTGTTCCAGATGCACCTGTAGAGGCTTCAATATAATCGCCTACCTTGTAAGGACGGAATACCAAAATGATGACACCACCGGCAAAATTGGACAGGTTGCCTGAAAGAGCCATACCGACTGCTACGCCGACAGAAGCTAACAGCGCGGCAAAGCTGGTCAGTTCAATACCTAATTTACCGATGACTGCCAAGAACAGTAATACCAATAAGGTAATGTTGACGATACTTTTTAAGAAACTCTGGATGCTGGCATCTACTTTACGCTTGGCGAGCATCTTGGCAAACAGTTTGTTGGCCCAATTCACGAGGAGCTTACCAATGATGAAGATTATTAGCGCACCGAGAATTCTTCCTCCCAAGTCGATGCTTGCATTCAACGCTTTTGCGATGAAATCGTTAACCATTTCGCTTGTAATTACTAAAAACATTTTACTTTAAATTTAATTGTTAATAATATAGTTTTTGTTTGTTCTTCTTTATTCTTCCAGCCAACCTTTTCCCTGACGGACAATCTCCGCTTCGCCTTCTGTGCAGTTCACGATTGTAGAAGGCTCGATGCCGCCAATGCCACCGTCGATAATCAAGTCGGCTTCATTGCCAAACTTTTCTTCGATTAGCTCAGGGTTGGTGATGTATTCGATGTCTTCTCCTTCTTCTAACGGGAGAGTCGTGGTCAATATCGGTGCGTCCAGCCGTTGGCAGATTTCGCGGATAACGGCATGGTCGGGAATACGGATACCCACTTCCTTGCGGTTCTTGAATATCTTGGGTAGTCGGCTACCTGTATTCAATATAAAGGTAAAGGCTCCCGGTAGATTACGTTTCATTAGCTTGAATGTATTGTTGTCTACCTTTGCGTATTCGCTGATGTTACTGAGATCGTAGCAGATAATCGACAGATTATGCTTGCGAGGATCAATGTCCTTGAGTCGGCAGATACGTTCGATGGCTCGTTCTTTCAGGGCATGACAACCAATAGCATACATCGTATCAGTGGGGTAGATGATAATGCCTCCATCTTCCAGAACTTGTACAATGCGTTCAAGGTCTTTGGGGTTATTGTTCTTTTCGTAAAGTTTGATAGTCATATAGTTATTCTTTTTTCTTCTGTTCTCTTAATCGTTCAGCTAATGCCCAATGGATGGCCGCTTCTTCTTCCTTGCCGGCCTTCATCAGTGCGTCTCCGAAAAGCTCGTGAGCTTTAGGGTGTTTCGGCTTAAGGGAAATAGCTCGGTCAAGGTCGCCCAAGGCCCCTTCAATGTTTTCCAAAGCCAAGCGGATTTTTCCTCGGTTATATACGGCTTTGAAAGAGGTTGGACTAAGGCGTACAGCTTCGTTCAGACAAACTTCGGCTTCGTAGTAATCCTTGTCATTATATAAGGTAATGCCTTTGCGTACCCAAGCATCCGTAAATTTGGGATATAGCTCAAGGGCTTTGTTGTAGTTGGCAAGAGCCGCCTGGGAGTCGTGTGCCTGCGTAATACAATCATTTCCCATCTGGTAATACTCTTTGGCGTATTTCTCTAAATTCTTCTGCTGGCCGTATAGCCGTTCTATTAAATTTCGATTTTCTTCTTTCAGTTGGTTGATGAGGCCGAGTTTTTTACGAATGAATCGTTTGATAACCGGCTTCTCGATGTCGTAACGGGAATGGATGGCTTTGAAGAATTGTTCGAGAAAACCTTCAAAGTTTCCTTCATCAAACTGTTTGACCGCCTCTTTGTATTGAATGTCGGCCTGGGCTTGCTTCAAAGCTTTGTCGATGATTTGGCGATTGTTGAACCGTTGGGCAAAAGCTACAATCTCAGGGCGGACAAATATATCTCCTCGGGAGATTGGTTTTTTAAGTTGGATGCCGTCAAGCGAGGTGCAACGGCTTAAAGCAACGTATGCCTGACCTCCGGCGAATACGCCGCCGCTAAAATCAATAACTACCCGACTGAAGGTCAATCCTTGACTCTTGTGAATAGTGATCGCCCATGCCAATCGGATGGGATATTGGATAAACACGCCCAACTCTTCTTCTTCGATTTTCTTTTCCTCTTCGTTGTAGCGGTAGCGGATATTGCTCCATTTGTCTTTCTTTACATCTAATTCCTGTCCGTCTTCGGTAATGACATAAAGCGTATCGTTTTCGTCAATGCCTGCTACGGTGCCAATTGTTCCGTTTACCCAACGCTTTTCAAAGTCGTTTTTGATGAAAATGATTTGTGCGCCCGGCTTTAGCTCTAATTCCATTTGGGTGGGAAGGCTGCTCTCCGGAAACTCGCCTCTGATTTCTCCCCGCAAGATGGCTGATTCACCCGGAAGTTCAGCCAATTTCTGCTCATTGATATAGTTTACGGTATCGCGTCGAGTGGCGAGGGTAATGTACATGTCGCTTTCACTGTCTTCTATCTCTGTGTTGTAACGGGTGTTCAGTAGTTGTAAATCAGCGGCTCCGGCGGTGTTGGTACGGATATGATCAAGTACGCTGACGAATGCCTTGTCGGTTTGCCGATAAACTTTGGTCAGTTCGATGGAAACAAGCTCCATGATGTTGAACACCCTTGCCGAGAAGAAGTAGGGGGTAGGGTAGAACCGGTTGAGGATTTCTCGTTCATCGCTTTTGACCACAGGTTCCAGCTGATAAACATCGCCCACCAAAAGTAGTTGTTTCCCGCCGAACGGCTCGCGCATGTTTTGTGAGTAAACACGTAGAATTTTATCAATGAAATCAATGATGTCGGCTCGTACCATTGAAATCTCGTCGATAATGACCAGCTCGACTTCCTTGATAAGCTTTCGATGAGCCGATGAATATTTCAGAAAACTGTGAAGTTTGCCACCTTTCAGGCTGAAATTCGGATCGTCGGGAAGCAATGGATGAAAAGGTAATTTGAAAAAGCTATGTAAGGTGCTTCCTCCGGCATTAATGGCGGCAATACCCGTTGGAGCTAATACGATGTGCTTCTTCTTGGTGTTGGCACATACATATTTTAAGAATGTTGATTTACCCGTGCCTGCCTTTCCGGTCAGAAAAACTGACTGGCGGGTGTACTGAATCAGGTTCAGCGCATCTTGGAATTCGGGATTACGGGTATCTA
>JAFTSK010000157.1 GCA_017467385.1 Bacteroidaceae bacterium | reverse complement strand
TTTTTAATCGGCGGCTTAGCATTGATTTTGTTGGGCGCCAATGGGCTGACTGATGGAGCAGCAGCCATAGCGAAACGTTTTAAAATCTCCGACCTTGTGATTGGGTTAACCATTGTAGCTTTTGGAACTTCTACGCCGGAACTGGTGGTAAGTGCTACGGCGGCACTTGGAGGAAGTGCCGAAATGGCCATTGGTAATGTGGTGGGTAGTAATATCTTCAATGTGTTGGCTATCATTGGCGTAACAGCTTTGGTTATGCCGATTAAGGTTGGCCAAAGTACCATGAGCAAAGAAATTCCGTTGATGATTCTCTGTTCTATTGTGCTGGCTTGTATGGCAAACGATGTCTTTCTGGATGGTGGTTCTACCAATGTGATCAGTCGTATTGATGGGTTGGTGTTGTTAGGCTTTTTCCTTATTTTCTTAAGATATACCTTTGCCATTGCTCGTGATGGTAATCCGGAAGATGAGACAACCGAAATCAAAGAAATGCCCATCTGGAAATCAGTCTTGTTTATCTTGGGAGGCTTGGTTGGATTAATCTACGGCGGCCAGTTGTTTGTTGACGGTGCAAGCGGTATCGCCTCTTCGTTGGGTGTAAGCGAATCCATCATCGGTTTGACGATTGTGGCAGGAGGTACTTCACTCCCGGAATTGGCTACTTCGGTTACTGCGGCTTTGAAGAAGAATGCAGGCATTGCCGTAGGTAATGTGGTAGGTAGTAACCTGTTCAATGTATTCTTCATCTTGGGTTGTAGTGCAACGATTTCTCCGCTTCCAATGGGTGGAATCAACAATGTGGATATGGCCGTACTTATCGGTTCGTCTATTCTTTTCTGGTTGGTGGGCTGGTTCTTCAAGAAGCGTACCATCACTCGCATCGAAGGAGCTTTGTTAGTCATTTGCTATGTAGCTTATACAGCTTATCTGATTGCTCAGCAATAAAAAAGCTTTGACACACGACCGGTCGCTTCAAAGAAGAAAAAAAATATCCTTTGAAGCGACCGGTCGTTTTCTTTATCCTTTTTGGATGCGCAAATAACTGTGATTCTGCATGCAAAAAAGGAGAATAGTTTCGCTAATGAGAAAAAAAGTGTATCTTTACCCCCTGAATTCAAAATTAATCAATACTATGGCCATTACGATTAAGAAAGTCAGTTCATCGAGTGAGCTGAAGAAGTTCATTCGGTTCAACTACGAACTCTATAAAGAAAATCCGTTTTCGGTTCCCGATTTATACGACGACATGCTGAACACGTTCAGTCGTGAAAAGAACGCCGCCTTTGAATTTTGCGAGGCCGATTATTTCTTGGCCTATAAGGACGGGAAGTTGGTAGGACGAGTGGCGGCCATCTTGAACAAACGGGCGAACGAAACCTGGGGAAAGAAGGAAGTACGCTTCGGATGGGTAGACTTTGTGAACGATATGGAAGTGTCCGAAGCCTTGTTCAAGGCGGTTGAGGCCTGGGGAAAAGAACGAGGTATGACCTCAATGGTAGGCCCTCTCGGATTTACCGATTTCGATGCCGAAGGTATGTTGGTGGAAGGCTTTGAACAGCTCAGCACCATGTCGACCATTTATAATTTCCCTTACTATCCGCAACACATGGAGAAACTTGGCTTTGAAAAGGAAGCCGACTGGGTGGAGTTTAAAATCTATATCCCCGATGCGATTCCCGACAAGCATAAGCGTATCTCCGAAATCATCATGCGTAAGTATGGATTGAAGATTGTGAAATGTACGTCTACCAAAGACATCAACAAATATGGTCAGGCTATCTTCGATTTGATGAACGAAGCTTATAGTCCGCTATATGGCTATTCGGCTTTGTCGCCCAAGCAGATTCAGCAATACATCAAGATGTTCCTGCCGATTCTCGACCTTCGCATGGTTACGCTTGTAACCGATGCCGAAGACAATGTGATAGCCGTAGGTATTTCCATGCCGTCGCTTAGTGAAGCCTTGCAGAAGGCGAAAGGACGTTTGTTGCCGTTTGGCTGGTATCATCTGGGAAAGACCATCTTCTTGAAGAAATACCCGAAAGTGCTTGATTTGTTGTTGGTAGCTGTGAAACCGGAATACCAGAACAAGGGAGTAAATGCTTTGTTGTTCTACGACTTGATTCCAGTCTATCAGCAGCTTGGCTTTGAGTACGCCGAAAGTAATCCGGAATTGGAACTGAACGACAAGGTACAAGCCCAATGGGAATATTTCAAGACCGAACAGCATAAGAGAAGAAGGGCGTATAAGAAAGAAATATAGTATATTTCCCCTCTTAAGAGGGGAAATAAAATCAAAAAACATGGAAGAAGAACTCATAACTCAAAACTCAGAACTCATAACTCCTGATTATACAGACGAGAATATCCGCCATCTGGATGACATGGAGCATATTCGTCTTCGTTCGGGGATGTACATCGGTCGTTTGGGCGATGGCCAGCAGAACGATGATGGTATTTATGTGCTGTTGAAGGAAGTGATGGACAACAGCATTGATGAGTTCAAGATGGGTGCCGGAAAGAAAATCGAAGTAACCATCGAAGACGACTTGCGAGTGAGAATTCGTGACTATGGTCGAGGTATTCCACAAGGCAAATTGGTGGATGCGGTGAGCAAACTGAATACCGGTGGTAAGTATGACTCCAAAGCCTTCAAGAAGAGTGTCGGTTTGAATGGTGTCGGCTTGAAAGCGGTCAATGCCTTGAGCAGCCATTTTGAAGTGGCCAGTTATCGCGATGGCAAGGTGCGTCGGGCTTCTTTTGAAAAAGGACGGTTGGTAAGTGATATAACCGAAGACTCTGCCGGAGAAACCGGAACGGCTATTTTCTTTGAACCGGATGATACCTTGTTCTTGAATTATAAGTTCCAAAACCAGTTTGTTGAGACGTTGCTTCGCAACTATACTTATCTGAATACGGGTTTGACCTTCATCTATAACGGACAACGTATTGTTTCCCGTCATGGATTGGAAGATTTGCTGAAAGACAACATGACTTCCGAGGGCTTGTACGACATTGTACATCTGAAAGGAGAAGATATTGAGATTGCCTTTACGCACACCAACCAATACGGCGAAGAATACTATTCGTTTGTCAACGGCCAGCATACTACACAAGGCGGTACACACCAGAGTGCTTTGAAGGAACACATTGCCCGTACCATCAAGGAGTTCTACAACAAGAACCAGGAGTTTGCCGATATTCGTAACGGGATTGTGGCGGCCATCGCTTTGGATGTGGAAGAACCCATGTTCGAGAGCCAGACGAAAACCAAGCTGGGTTCCAACAACATGTGGCCGGCCATTCCTCAGGAAAACAAACCGGCCGGTCCAACGGTCAACAAGTTTGTAGGCGATTTCATCAAGACAGAGGTAGACAACTATTTGCACAAGAACCCACAGGTGGCCGAAACCATGCTCCAGAAGATTCAAGAGTCGGAGAAGGAACGTAAGGCCATTGCCGGTGTTACCAAGTTGGCTCGTGAACGTGCCAAGAAAGCCAATCTGCATAACCGTAAGTTGCGCGACTGCCGTTTCCATTTCAATGATACTCGCGGAGACAAACAAGATGAAACCTGTATCTTCATTACGGAAGGGGATTCGGCCAGTGGTTCTATCACAAAGAGCCGCGATGTGAATACACAGGCGGTGTTCAGTTTGCGAGGTAAGCCGCTTAACTCGTATGGACTGACCAAAAAGGTGGTGTACGAGAACGAGGAATTTAATCTTTTGCAAGCAGCCTTGAACATCGAGGACGGCATGGAAGGGTTGCGTTATAACAAGGTCATTGTGGCAACCGATGCCGATGTGGATGGTATGCACATCCGTCTGCTGATGATTACCTTCTTCCTCCAGTTCTTCCCCGACCTGATTAAGAAAGGACATGTGTACATTCTCCAGACACCGCTTTTCCGAGTGCGAAACCGCAAGAAGGGCGTGTACGAAACCATCTATTGCTACACCGATGAAGAACGTATTGCCGCGATAGAAAAGCTCAGTCCGAATCCGGAAATTACCCGATTCAAAGGGTTGGGAGAAATCTCTCCGGATGAGTTCAAGAACTTCATTGGCGCGGATATGCGTCTGGAAAAGGTACGACTTCGTAAGGATGACTTGGTAAAGGAATTGTTGGAGTTCTACATGGGAAAGAACACAATGGAACGCCAGAACTTTATCATAGACAATTTGGTGGTGGAAGAAGATATTACGAAAGAATAAGAAGTTTTTAGGTTTATTTTTCCCCTCTTGAGAGGGGATTAAGGGGTGTGTGAGACACACGCAGTTGGGGATACATTTCAGTTGTTGTATTTCACACACCCCCTTCCCCCTCTCAAGAGGGGGATAACATATCAAAAATCATAAATCAAAAATGAAAAAAGCCATATATCCCGGAACATTCGATCCGTTTACGGTAGGACACCACTCTATTGTGAAGCGTGCTTTGACTTTCATGGACGAGGTAATTGTGGGTATCGGAATCAACGAGAACAAACAATGCTTGCTTTCTGTTGAAAAGCGTGTGGAAGCGATACAGAAGCTCTACGCCGATGAACCTCGGGTGAAGGTACTTTCGTACAGTGGGTTGACCGTTGACTTTGCAGAGGAACAAGGAGCAAAGTTTATCGTTCGCGGAATCCGTACAGTAAAAGACTTTGAATACGAAGAAGGCATTGCCGACATCAATCGGAAATTGAGTGGAATCGAAACCATATTCTTG
>JAFTSK010000156.1 GCA_017467385.1 Bacteroidaceae bacterium | reverse complement strand
TTGGAAACCAACGACAAAGAATCCATTCGCGAGTTGAAGTATCTCTTTGAAACAGCCGACTTGGTGAAGTTTGCCAAGCATGCTCCGTTGATGAACGAAAACGACATGAACTTGGTCAATGCGGTAGAGTTTATCAATCAGACAAAGGTAGAGCCTGATCCGAATGCCAAGCCTGAACCAACGGAAATTACCATTGAAGAAAAGCGATCCAAGCAAGGTAGAATGGCCTTGTTGGGCAGCATGGTGGTCATTGGAGTGGCGATTGTAGTGATTCTTTACATGGTTACAAAAGGCATTTATAACCTTTGGTTTTAACATTTAAACGTTGAAGAAATGATTTTTGCAAATATTGAATATCTGTTTTTATTGGTTCTGCTTATACCTTATATAATATGGTATGTATGGAAGCGGAAAAAGACAGAACCAACTTTGCAGGTTTCGACCACCCGTATGTACATGAATGCGCCGAAAAGCTGGAAGATTTATTTGCTTCATGCTCCTTTTGTGCTTCGTGTGGCGGCCATTGTGATGGTTATCCTCGTGCTTGCACGCCCGCAAACCACCGACAACTGGCAGAATACGGAAATCGAAGGGATTGATATCATGCTGGCGGTGGACGTATCCACCAGTATGCTGGCCGAAGACTTGAAGCCCAATCGTCTGGAAGCAGCCAAGCAAGTCGCATCAGAGTTTATCAATGGTCGTCCGAACGACAACATCGGGTTGACGATCTTTGCCGGCGAAAGCTTTACCCAATGTCCGCTGACGGTGGATCATGGCGTGCTGTTGAACTTGTTTCATGGCATCAAGGGAGACATTGCCCAACGCGGATTGATTGAAGACGGAACCGCCATCGGTATGGGGATTGCCAATGCCGTAACCCGTTTGAAGGACAGCAAGGCCAAGTCAAAGGTCATCATCCTGTTGACCGACGGTAGCAACAATCGGGGAGACATCTCTCCGTTGATGGCGGCAGAAATAGCCAAGCAGTTTGGAATCCGCGTCTATACCATTGGGGTGGGAACCAACGGCACAGCACCTTATCCGATGCAGACATATGCCGGTGTGCAGTATGTAAACGTGCCTGTCGAAATCGACGAAAAGACTTTGACTGAGATTGCCGGAACTACCAACGGAAACTATTTCCGCGCTACCAGCAACGACAAGCTGAAGGAAGTCTATCAAGAAATTGACAAGTTGGAGAAAACCAAGTTGAACGTGAAGGAGTTTAGCAAGCGTGAGGAAGAATTCGAGGTGTTTGCCTGGATTGCTTTCTTCTGCATCTTACTCGACATCCTTTTGCGTAACACTATTTTAAAGAAAATACCTTAAAAAGAAGAAGTTATGTTTCGATTTGCAAACCCTGACTTTTTATATTTGCTCCTTTTACTTCCGGCATTGATTGCGGTGTATCTGTACAGTAATTATCGCCGCCGTCAGCACATCCGTAAGTATGGAGATCCTGCTTTGTTGAAGGAATTGATGCCAACAATCTCGAAATATCGTCCGGATGTAAAGTTCTGGTTGACTTTCTCTGCTTTGGCATTGACCATATTCATGCTGGCTCGACCACAGTTTGGTTCCAGAATGGAGACCGTCAAGCGTACAGGAGTGGAAGCGGTCATCGCATTGGATATCTCCAACTCCATGTTGGCAGAAGATGTAACGCCCAGCCGTTTGGAAAAAGCCAAGAAGCTGATTTCAAGATTGGTCGATACATTCAACAACGACAAGGTAGGGATGATTGTCTTTGCCGGAGAAGCATTTACCCAGCTTCCCATTACCAGCGACTACATTTCTGCCAAGATGTTCTTGGAAAGCATCAATCCTTCATTGATTACCACACAAGGAACCGACATTGGTGCGGCCATTCGTTTGGCCATGAAAAGCTTTACGCCGAACGATGGAGTAGGAAGAGCCATTGTGGTGATTACAGACGGTGAAAACCACGAAGGTGGTGCCATTGAAGCGGCCAAAGAAGCGGCAGAGAAGAACATGCAAGTGTTCATCTTGGGTATCGGTTCGCCGGATGGTTCGCCCATTCCTGTGGAAAGAGGCAGTAATGACTTCCGCCGCGACAAGGACGGCAATGTCATTGTAACCCGTCTCAACGAACAGATGTGTCAGGAGATAGCCAAAGCCGGCAACGGTGTGTACATTCGGGTAGACAACTCCAACTCGGCAGAGAAGTTGCTGAACGGAGAAATCGCTAAGTTGGCAAAGGCTGATGTGGAAAGTCAAGTCTTTACCGATTTTGACGAACAGTTCCAGGCATTGGCTTGGCTGGTGCTCATCTTGTTGGTGGTGGAAATGTTGATTTTGGAACGTAAGAATCCATTGTTCAAGAACATCAGACTTTTTAAATAAAATGACTATGTTACAGAAATTCTATATCATATCGTTGCTTATGTTGGGAATGGCGGCAGGAAGCTATGCTCAGCAGAAAACGGACAGAGACTACATCCGTAGCGGAAACAAGCTCTACAACGACAGTTTGTTTATCAAAGCAGAAGTAGACTATCGCAAGGCTTTGGATATTAATCCCAAATCAACGGATGCCATGTTTAACTTGGGTAATTCGCTTCTGATGCAACAGAAAGTGAAGGAAGCGATGGAACAATACGAGTCGGTTTCCAAAGTGGAAAAAGACAAATCCAAGTTGGCCGAAATCTATCACAACATGGGAGTTATCTTGCAGTCGGCCAAGCAATATCCTCAATGTATTGAAGCCTACAAGGAGTCTTTGCGAAACAATCCGAAAGATGATGAGACACGTTACAACTTGGCGTTGGCTCAGAAGTTGTTGAAAGACCAGCAACAGAACCAGCAGAACCAAGACCAGCAACAACAGCAACAAGACCAAAAGGAAGATAAGCAAGACCAGAATAAAGACCAACAAGAACAAGACAAGAAAGACCCGCAGCAACAGCAACAACAACAGCAGCAACAGAAGAATGAAATGTCGAAAGAAAATGCTCAGCAGTTGTTGAACGCCGTTATGCAGGATGAAAAGAATGTGCAGGATAAAGTAAAGAAACAGATACAAATCCAGGGCAAGAAGTTGGATAAAGACTGGTAATTGTTTAATTTTGCGGACTTAAAAACAAATAGATGACAAAGATGAGGAAAGTAATTCTCTTTTTTATACTGATAAGTACGGTAATAGGTGCTTGGGCAGATGGTAACATTACTTTTACTGCCAACGCCCCGGAAGTGGTAGTCAGCGGAGACCAATTCCGCTTGTCTTATACGGTAAATACCAAGAAGGTCAGAGACTTTCGGGCACCCGACATCAAGGATTTTGACGTATTGATGGGACCAAGTCGTTCCGTTCAATATCAAAACATCAATGGGGTGGAAACCAATACCATTACCTTTACTTATATCCTGATGGCCGGAAAGGAAGGAACGTATAAGATTCCCGGTGCAACGATTGTAGCTGATGGAAATAACCAGGTTTCCAACTCGGTAACGGTTAAGGTGCTTCCTCCCGACCAGTCGGCAAAAGCAAGCAACAATGGTTCTTCAGAAAGCCAAGTGGGTGGTTCCAAGATTACCAACAAGGAGCTGTTTATTACAGCTACGGCAAGTAAGACCAATGTGTATGAGCAGGAAGCCATTCTGTTGACTTACAAGATTTATACACAAGTGAATCTGACCGGCCTTCATGGAGATATGCCCGATTTGAAAGGCTTCCACACTCAAGAAGTAGAACTGCCTTCCCAAAAGCAATGGACATTGGAGCATTACAACGGAAGGAACTATAACACAACCGTTTATAGCCAGTATGTACTGTTCCCACAACAGGCAGGTAAATTGGAAATTCCTTCCATCACATTTGAAGGAACGATTTCCCAAATGGTAGCTTCATCCGATCCTTTTGAAGCTTTATTCAATGGGGGTAGCTACGTGAATGTCAAGAAGAACATTGTAACTCCCAAGATTGCCATTAATGTAAAAGAACTTCCGGAAGGTAAACCGGCAAATTTCTCGGGTGGAGTCGGTGAGTTTACTCTCAGCTCATCTATCAGTACGCAAGAATTAAAGACCAATGATGCCGTTACATTGAAGTTGATTATTTCGGGTACAGGCAACATGAAGCTTATCAATACACCGGAAGTAGGTTTCCCACAAGACTTTGAAATCTATGATCCGAAAGTAGACAACAAATTCAATCTGACACGTAACGGTTTGGCCGGAAATAAAGTCATCGAATATTTGGCTATTCCACGTCATGCCGGAACTTATACCATTCCTCCGGTTGAGTTCTCTTACTTTGATTTGAAGAGCCAAAGTTACAAGACGCTGAAAACCGACGCTTATACCTTGAATGTAGCGAAGGGAGAGGGTAACTCCGAACAGGTGGTTGCCAACTTTACCAGCAAGGAAGACCTGAAAGTTTTGGGTAAAGACATTCGCTACATTAAGACAGGCGACACCACTCTTTCCAAGAAAGATGATTACTTGTTTGGTTCTACGACCTATTATTTATGGTATTTGGTACCATTGGCGTTGTTTGTGAGCTTCTTGATTGTATATCGTAAGCAAGCAATCGAAAATGCCAATGTAGCCAAAGTTCGTACCAAGAAGGCTAACAAAGTAGCCACTAAGCGTATGAAGAGTGCCGGCAAGTTATTGGCCGAAAAGAACACCGCCGCCTTCTATGATGAAGTGTTGAAAGCCTTGTGGGGATACATCAGCGACAAGTTGAATATTCCGGTTTCACAACTTTCCAAAGACAATATTGAAGAAGAATTGACTCGATACGGGGTAGCCGAAGAATCCATCAAATCGTTTATTGATACGCTGAACGAATGTGAGTTTGCACGCTATGCTCCAGGCAATCAGAATGAAGCGATGGATAAAGTCTATGCTTCGGCGATTGAGGTTATCAGTAAGATGGAAAACAGTATTAAACGTTAAATCTGCAAGGAATTATGAAGAAGATATATCTTATATTGTTTTTATTGGTTTCTGTAAGTGTGTCCTATGGCCAGACCAAAGCACAAGCCGACAGTGCATACGTAAACAATGATTTTGCAGGGGCAGTGGAAATGTATGAAGCGATTTTGGCTACCGAAGGCGAGTCGGCTGACATTTATTATAACTTAGGAAACAGTTATTACAAAATGGATAATATTGCCAAAGCGATTCTGAATTATGAACGAGCTTTGGTGCTTAATCCGGGCGATGGCGATATTCGTTTCAACTTAGAGTTGGCTCAGAGCAAGACCGTAGACAAAGTAACTCCCGTCAGCGAAATGTTTTTTGTAACTTGGATAAAGTCTTTGACCAATTTGATGAGTGAAAAGGGTTGGGCGAAGTTGGGCATTGGAGCCTTTATCTTTATGCTCTTGTCTTTGGCACTTTATTTCTTTGGCAAGCAAGTGGTTTTGAAAAAAGTAGGATTTATTGTTACCCTTTGTTTGCTTGTGGTTTGTGTGGTAGCCAATGTCTTTGCTTCCAACCAGAAGGAAAAAGCCCAAAATCATGGTAATGCCGTTATCATGGCTCCAAGCGTAACTGTAAAAAGCACCCCGAATGAAGGAGGCACCGACTTGTTTATCCTTCACGAAGGGCGTAAGGTCATGATCAAGGATAACACCATGAAGGAATGGAAAGAAATACAGTTGGAAGACGGTAATGCAGGTTGGGTTCCGACCTCTGTCATTGAAATCATCTAACAATTTTTTGAATGGGGGAAGTAGGGCAACATATCATTGAAACGGAGTTGTATAGTCCACAAAGTGAATCGTGTTCTTTGTTTTGGAACCGATTTATGGAAATCTATCAAACTCCTTTCATCTGGTTGGTTGCCTTACTTTTTTTATTATACATTCTTATAAAGAACAATAAGATACAAGAATCTTTGTTGGTTATTGCGCTGACAGGATCAGAGATTTTTTGGGTTAATCTTTTGGGAATGGAATATGTACCTTTTGCAAGTGTCGTGTTCCTTTCTTTGGTTATAAAGAGTGGCTTGCTGACTGTAATGTTGGTAGCTTGGGGAAGTGTTCTATTAGGTATATGGGGAAGTGAAGGCCTTGTTTCACTTCTACACATTGGAATCGGTGGGATAGGAGGAGTCTTGATAGGCTTTGTAACCTACCTACTTTTTCGGCTTGTACTAAAGCGAATATTGTCGGTACAAACCCGATGTATTTCCAACCAATATACTTCAAGTGGCTATCTGAAGTCGGATATTGTTTGCTTGTGTACGATATTCCTGCTCACTCTTTTTGGCATTGTTATAATGAGTTTAGTTATTAATTAATAAGATATTTAGCGTATGAAGACTATTACATTTAATGAACTGCGTAAGATTAAAGATTCACTTCCAACCGGAAGTATGCATAGAATTGCCGATGAACTGAACATGTCAGTAGAAACTGTTCGTAATTTCTTCGGTGGTCATAACTTTGTAAATGGACAGAGTGTGGGCATTCATCTTGAACCAGGCCCGGATGGTGGATTAGTGATGCTTGACGATACTACCGTTTTGGATAAGGCATTGCAAATTTTGGAAGAAGAAGGATTGAAGTAATTATATTTCCCTCTTGAGAGGGGAAATATAAAACACTAAGAAGATGAAACCACAAATCCTTATCAGCGCAACAAATGCAGGAAGCGGAAAGACCATTTTCGCTATGGGGCTGATATGCGCCCTTCGCAGAAAAGGATTTCGGGTTCAACCCTTTAAGTGTGGACCGGAAGTGTCCGATTCACAGTTGCTTACTCTATCTGCCGGACATGAAACGATAAACTTAGACACTTGGTTTGCTTCTTATACCAACGTGCAACATCTCTATAATCAATATGGGGAGAAAGCCGATGTCTGTCTGATTGAAGGAAACGGAGGATTGTTCGATGGATATAAACGTTTGCAAGGAAGTAGTGCGGAGATAACCAAGCTCTTGAATATTCCTGTTATTCTGCTTGTCAATGCTCGGGCTTCCGGCTATTCGGTCGCTTCTGTGATTTATGGATTCAAGCATTTCCATCCCAAAGTTAGAATAGGTGGTGTCGTGTTCAATCAGATAACCTCTCCGGCTCAATATGCGTTTTTACGAGAAGCTTGTGCAGATGCAGGGGTGGATTGTTTGGGATACCTTCCTCAAAATATAGCTTTCAAACTCCCTTCCAAGCATACCAGCATTACGTTGACCACCAAAAAAGCATTGGATGTGCAGGCAAACTTGGCCGCTGATTACATTGAACAGTATGTAGACGTGAATCGGTTGCTGAACGGGTGCAACCGTAATTTCCCTTGCCAATATACCTTGCCTTATAGTTCGGACATCGAGACAGAAATACCTTCGCCTTCTGCTCATCCTATAAAGATTGCGATCGCACGCGATCCGGCTTTCAATCACATCTATCCGGAGAACATAGCTCGTCTGGCACTCAATGGTAAAATCACTTACTTTAGTCCGGTATATGGCACAGAGCTTCCAGAAGCCGATTTTATCTATCTTCCCGGGGGCTATCCGGAATTGTTTGCTCGCCAGCTTCATCGCCGACGGAAGATTATGGATGCTTTGAAAGCATACGCCGAGAATGGAGGACGTATTTTTGCCGAGTGTGGGGGAATGGTGTTCTTAGGACGTTCTTTGACCGTTAGGGAAGGGGGAACGGCTTATCCGATGAGTGGTGTACTTCCGCTGGATTTTACGGCTGTTTCTGCCAAATTAATTTCCGGATACAGAAAGCTCATATATAACGATGTGGAACTGAAAGGAAATGAGTTTCATTACTCGAATGTGGCTACTTCAGACACATCACTTGTGGTTACCCAAGCCACTAACCTAAAAGGGGGAGAAGTAGAACTCCCTTTGTATCGGTATAAGAATGTCATTGCAAGTTACGGGCATTGGTATTGGGGAGATAAAAATCTATTCGATTTGTGGAAGTAATCCTTCTGGTTACAAGGCCACAATGAGTTGGTAGAGAAAATAGAAGCAAAGAAACAGCTTGAGCAACACGCTGAAAACAAATCCGATAAACGAACCTATTCCTGCTCTCAACGCATGCGGAAAATCATTTCCACCCAACAGCTCTCCAATGACGGCTCCCATAAAAGGACCGGCGATGATTCCCCAGGGCATGAAGAACATGCCTACGAGAGTTCCGGCAATGCATCCTCTATTGCCGTATTCGCTACCTCCACTGTATTTACTTCCTAACATGGGTGTCAAATAATCCAGTACTTGAAGGATAATAATCAAGACCAGCCAACTAATGAGTTGGGCGGTGGAGAATGTAACCTGACCGGTCAGATGAAGCAACAAAAGTCCGCCGTAAGCCAATGGAGGACCGGGAAGTGCCGGAAGAATACATCCTGCAATGCCGATGATAACCAGCAAAAAAGCGATGACTATGAGAACAATATCCATACCATTATTTTTCGGCCACACGTAGAATCAGCGTCGTAGCTCCTAAAGTGATAACGGCTCCTTCTTCTATGCGCACCTTGTCTTTAGCTCCTAACAATTCGTTCATCAAGAAAGTTCCGGTAATGCTTTGATTGTCGCGTAGGGTGTAGACTAAGTTGCCTTGCTTGTTGCGTTGTACGTGGATGATGCAATGACGTCTGTCCATGCTTGGATCGGCCGTTTCGATAGAGACATCTACTTCTGTTCCCTTGTTTCTACGGCCAATGACATTATTACCTTCTTTCAAAGGTAGCACTTGCTTGTATCCAAATACATTTTCTACCACAACAATGCTTCCATAGTCTTGGCTATTGGCTTGTTCGTCCAACACTTCTTCCTTACGGGTAGCTTTCAATTTGGATTTTCCGATACGGATACTGAACTGCTTCTTACAATGTTCACAGATAAAGACCAGCGATTGGCCTTCCGAATATTTGGTTTCATCAAAAGTGATGTAATTGTCGCATTTAGGACAAAGGATTCTTTTCATTGGATGGAATAATAATTTATTTAGAACTTAAAAGCCAAGCACTCTTGAATGATTCTTGTTGCTTTAAGCTGCTTAATTTCTGATTTGCTTCTGTCTTGTCTGCAAAGCTATACAGCGCAATACGGAAGCGTCCGTTTCCTTCTACTACAGAAGCGCCGTTATACCCTTTCTGCTTGAATTCTTTTAGCACACGTTGGGCATCTGCCGAAGTGGTCAGACTGGAAACGATGATGTGATATTTATTCTTGGAAACTGTTTCTTTCTTAGCCACCGGATTTTTCTTTGGAGTCGGAGTGGAAGTAGGAGCCACATTCTCTTTCTTTGCTTTTGCTGGAACCGCCTTTACAATGGGCTTTTTAGGGATAGACAATTCTTCTGTCTTGGCTGGAGCTACCTTTTCTACCTTTACGACTACGGGCTTTACTTCCCTTTTGGCCTGTTGCTGTGGTTGTTCTTCGGCCGAGAATGTGGTAGCCATCGACTGAGAACGGATGGCATCCAGCAAGCAATCTGTGCCTAATGATGCATAACTTCCTTTGTCGATGTAGGTGTTTTCTACCGGAACCGATAGGATGAAGAACAAGAGAATGGCCACTGCTACGGCTACTGTGTTGCTCAACCAATGCGGATTCAAGCGGATTTCTTTCTTTGGTAGGAGAGGAGAAACCACTTTTTGTTCTACCGGTTGAACCGATTCCATCGGATACTCTTTAGGAAGTGCGGTCATAGTAAAGGAGTCGAGTCCATACAAAGACGGAGCAAGTAAACCGCTTTCGTGCGGCTGAAACTCATATTCATTATAAATATTATAATGTAAAGCGCCTACTCCATGCAGTTCTACCGTTTCTCCCTGATAGAGCTTTTCCTTCAAGTCTTCGACTGTTTCGGCAATACGACGTGTAGCATCGGAAAAATCGGTGTGATAGGTTTGCATGTACGATTGAACCAACAATCCGTCGTTCATCGTCAGTTGCGGATTGAATCCGACCGTCCGAGAGGGCGGTAAGAACAATGCTTCCGCTTCTTCGTAATAAGCCGATTGGTAGTGGGCAATGAAGCCACCCAATTCCGGAACAACGACACAATCATTGCTCAATAAAAGAATCTCGATATGTTTTGAAAGTTCAATCATCATGCAAATGTAACAATTTTATTCCATTCAAACGCATTTTTCGACAAATAAAATATCAAATGAGCATTATTTATTGTATTTTTGCGAAGTTTTTTCAGACAAACAACTTTATGGCGAGTATGTATAAATATATAGTGTTCATCGGTCTGCTGTTTTTCCTTTCTTGTTCCGCAAAACAAGAGAAAGCTACGAAACACTCAATGAAAGAGGATTTGGCCAAGAAAGCCTTGCTTCAAGGTACTTGGATGGACAATCATACGGAGGTTCCCATCTTGCTGATAAAAGGAGATTCTATGTATTACATGGATGCGATGCCGTTTCCGGTTGCTTTCAAGGTTATTGGGGATTCATTGTTTACCTACGGGGCGCAGGTGGTATCCTACTATATAGATAAGTTAGACCAATATTCGTTGGAACTTCAGACGGAGATAGGGGATGTGATTCAGATGGGGAGATTTGACGAATCAATGGATTCGCTTCTTTTTGCCTCAGAGCCAGAATCGTCCGAACCTTCCCGAGAAGTGATACAGAAAGACCATGTTTCCTATTACAACAATGTACGTTACAGAGGGTATGTGTACATCAATCCTTCTCAGATAAAGGTGGTTCGTCCGGAATATTCGGAAGAAGGTTTCAAGGTAGACCACATTTACTACGACAATGTCATTCATATCTGTGTCTATGAAGGTAAAAAGAAGCTTTTTGGAAAAGACATTTTCAAGAAAGATTTTACGGGAATCGTTCCAGACGACTTTTTGCAATGGGCTATCCTTTCCGATATGGACTTTATGGGAGTGAATGAAAAGGGTTATCAATATCAGGCAACTGTCTGCATTCCGAATGTTGCTTCGTGTTATTTGGTCAACCTTTCCATTGCTACGGATGGGAATATTTCTTACGAATTGGAGCAGTAATTTTAGAGATTCCCTATGAGGAAATTTTAAAAGTTCAAAAGGTATTTCAAAAACTCTTTGACGTAACGATAAATTCTCTTTGGCGTTAACACTTACGCACCAAAGAGAATTTTTATTTTCCTTTGACGAATTAATATATAATTTTTGAAGAACCTTCCAAACATTCTCCCTCAAATTGTCATGAAACATACAGAAATAACTTTAAACATCCAATAATGTTATTGCATTTTATCCGATTTATGCCGTTGGATACAAAAAAAAACATTAAATTTGCAAGTCTTTTTGTAAAACAGAAAAATATATAAATAATAATCAGATATGAATATCTCTTATAATTGGCTGAAAGAGTACGTCAACTTCGACTTGACTCCGGAAGAAGTGTCGGCTGCGCTGACCTCTATCGGTCTTGAAACAGGGGGCGTAGAAGAAGTCCAAACAATCAAAGGTGGATTGGAAGGTATTGTTATCGGAGAGGTGCTGACTTGCGAACCACATCCGAATTCCGACCACATGCATGTTACAACCGTCAACTTAGGTCAGGGCGAACCTGTACAGATTGTGTGCGGTGCACCGAACGTAGCTGCTGGACAAAAGGTGGTAGTAGCTACATTAGGAACCAAGCTCTATGACGGTGACGATTGCTTTACTATCAAGAAATCAAAGCTTCGTGGCGTAGAATCAAATGGTATGATTTGCGCTGAAGATGAAATCGGTATCGGTACAAGTCATGACGGTATTATCGTACTTCCGGCAGATGCTGTTCCGGGAACTCCGGCAAAGGATTACTACAACATCAAGAGTGAATATGTGCTGGAAGTGGACATCACACCGAATCGCGCTGACGCTTGTTCGCACTACGGTGTGGCTCGCGACCTATATGCTTACTTGATTCAGAACGGTCATCAAGCCGAGCTGAAACGTCCGTCGGTAGATGCTTTCCAAGTAGAAAGCAATGAATTGAACATTGATGTAGTGGTTGAAAATACAAAAGCTTGTCCTCGTTATGCCGGTGTAGCCATCAAGGGAGTAACCGTAAAGGAAAGCCCGGAATGGTTGCAGAACAAGTTGCGCTTGATTGGCTTGCGTCCGATTAACAACATCGTCGACATTACCAACTACATCCTTCACGCATACGGTCAGCCGTTGCACTGCTTCGATGCAAACAAAATCAAGGGCGGCAAGGTAGTGGTAAAAACTTGTGCCGAAGGAACCAAGTTTATAACATTGGACGAGGTAGAACGTAAGTTGTCTGAACGCGACTTGATGATTTGTAATGCAGAAGAGCCGATGTGTATCGGTGGGGTATTCGGTGGATTGGATTCCGGAACAACCGAAACGACAACCGATGTATTCTTGGAAGCCGCTTACTTCAATCCGACTTGGGTACGCAAGACTGCCCGTCGTCATGGTTTGAGTACAGATTCTTCTTTCCGCTTTGAACGTGGCATTGATCCGAACGGAACTATTACCGCCCTGAAGGAAGCCGCTTTGTTGGTTAAGGAATTGGCCGGCGGAACCATCGCATCGGAAATCAAGGATAATTATCCAAACCCGATTGCCGACTTTGCGGTTGAGTTGACATATAGTAAGGTAAACTCACTGATTGGTAAGGAAATTCCGGCAGAGACCGTCAAGAGCATTGTAAGTAGCCTTGAAATGAAAATTGTAAACGAGACAGCCGAAGGTTTGTCGTTGTTGGTTCCTCCTTATCGTGTAGATGTTCAGCGCGATTGCGATGTAGTGGAAGATATTCTCCGTATCTATGGATATAATAATGTAGAAATCCCAACTACCTTGAAATCAAGTTTGACCACAAAAGGCGAAGCAGACAATTCACAAAAGTTGCAGAACATCATTTCTGAACAGTTGGTAGGTTGTGGTTTCAATGAAATCCTGAACAACTCGTTGACGGCAGCAGGTTACTACGATGGTTTGGAAACATTTGCTCCGGCCAACTTGGTACATTTGATGAACCCGTTGAGCAATGACCTGAATGTGATGCGTCAGACACTTTTGTTCGGTGGTTTGGAAAGTATTCAGCATAATACCAATCGTAAGAATGCCGACTTGAAGTTCTTTGAATTCGGAAACACGTATTTCTTCAACGAAGAAAAGCGCAATGCAGAAAAAGCTTTGTCGCCATATAAGGAAGAATATCATTTGGCTTTGTGGGTAACAGGTAAGCGTGTCAGCAACTCTTGGGCACATGCCGACGAAAACAGCAGTGTGTACGAACTGAAGGCTTACGTTCTCAACATCTTTGCACGCTTGGGATTGAACCTCGGCACAGTAGTGTTTGGCAACTTGACCAACGATGTGTATGCAACAGCTATCAGCGTTCACACTCGTGGTGGTAAGTTGTTGGCTACTTTCGGCATTGTAAGCAAGAAATTGCAGAAGAAATTCGACATCGACAACGAAGTATATTACGCCGAAATCAATTGGAATGAGCTAATGAAAGCCATTAAAACTTCCAAAGTGAATTTCAAGGAATTGACCAAGTTCCCGGCTGTGAAGCGCGACTTAGCTCTCTTACTCGACAAGAAGGTACAATTTGCAGAAATCGAAAAGATTGCTTACGAAACCGAAAAAAAATTGTTGAAGGAAGTAGCTTTGTTCGACGTGTACGAAGGAAAGAATCTCGAAGTTGGTAAGAAAAGTTATGCGGTAAGCTTCACTCTACAAGACGAAAATGCCACTCTGAACGACAAACAGATTGACAAAATCATGCAGAAACTTATCAATAACTTGCAGAATAAGCTTGATGCCAAGTTGCGGTAATTAATACCACAGAGTTCATAGAGTAAATATCATAATTTTAAAACTCCGTGTGACTCTGTGAACTTTGTGGTGAAAAAGAAAATAAATCATAAAACAAAAATCATAATTCAAAAATGGGAAGAGCATTTGAATATAGAAAAGCTGCAAAGCTGAAAAGATGGGGCCACATGGCCAAGACATTTACTCGTTTGGGTAAACAGATTGCTATTGCTGTAAAAGCAGGCGGTCCGGATCCTGATACCAACTCAACCCTTCGTGGTGTAATCGCTACTTGTAAGCGTGAAAACATGCCGAAGGATAACATCGAACGTGCCATCAAGAATGCACTCGGTAAGGACCAGAGTGATTACAAGGGCATGACTTACGAAGGTTACGGCCCTCATGGAATCGCTGTATTCGTAGATACATTGACCGACAACACCACCCGTACAGTAGCCGACGTTCGTTCGGTCTTCAACAAATTCGGTGGCAACTTGGGTACAACCGGTTCGTTGGCATTCTTGTTCGACCACAAATGCGTGTTCACTTTCAAGAAGAAAGACAGCATCGACATGGACGAACTCATCCTCGACTTGATAGACTACAACGTAGAAGATGAATACGATGAAGATCCGGAAGAAGGTACAATCACTATTTACGGCGATCCGAAAAGCTATGCAGCCATCCAGAAGCATTTGGAAGAAAGCGGCTTTGAAGAAGTTGGTGGTGATTTCACTTACATCCCTAACGATACAAAGGATGTAACTCCGGAACAACGTGAAACAATAGACAAGATGGTAGAACGTCTCGAAGAATTTGATGATGTTCAGACCGTATATACTAACATGAAGCCAGCTGAAGATTAAGATGAAACTGACCTATAAGACGCAAGGAACTTGTAGCAGTCACATCGAATTGGAAGTAGAAAACGGAATCATCCAACAAGTGTTCTTTTGGGGCGGATGTAATGGAAATCTTCAAGGAATCAGTCGTTTGGTAAAGGGCATGAAAGTAGAAGATGTCATTGCCAAACTCGAAGGAATCCGATGCGGAAACCGAGTAACATCCTGTCCGGATCAGCTCTGTAAGGCTTTGCATGAAATACAATCATAAAAATAAGGGTTGCCAATCGCGGCAACCCTTATTTTTTCAGGCAATCTCTATTGCCAGTTCAGTATTTGACTTTCGCAAGCTAATACCAATAAATCTTAATCTACTACATGAAAAACACAACATTATAACATATCTTGGTTTTCATTTGTTCAAGGAATGAGTCGTTTTTTATGCGAAAAGCATTATCTTTGTCAAACTTAACCAATAATATAGAGATATGGGAATCGGAAAATGGATAGGAGGGATTGTCGGTTTTATGGCAGCAGGCCCTCTCGGAGCTTTGGCAGGATACGCCATTGGTTCCATGTTTGAAAATAAAGACGAAAATACACAAGGAGGGTATAGCAGTCAAAGTTATGACAACACATCGACTTACGGACAGCGTAACAGTTTCCTGTTTTCGATGTTGGTTATGGCTTCGTACATTATCAAGGCCGATGGAAAAGTGATGCACAGCGAAATGGAGTTTGTGCGTCAGTTTCTTCGAGTGAATTTTGGAGAGGCGGCCGTTGCAGAAGGCAATCAAATCTTACTTAACCTTTTTGAGCAACGGAAGCGTATGGATGCCAACAATCCTTCAGCCTTTAAAAATACCATTTATGAATGTGGTTTGCAGATTAGACAAAATTTAGGATACGAGGAACGGCTTCAACTGCTCAACTTCTTGGCTAAGATTGCTCAAAGCGATGGAAAAGTTTGTCAAGCAGAAATCGAAGCATTGAAAGAAGTTGCAACAGCGATGGGTATGTCTTCACAAGAAGTCGAATCCATGTTGAACTTGGGAGGAAATACCATTGAGCAAGCCTATAAGGTGCTTGAAATAGAACCAACCGCCACAGACGACGAAGTGAAAGCCGCATACCGTAAACTGGCATTGAAGCATCATCCAGACCGAGTGGCTACTCTTGGCGAAGATGTAAAGAAAGCAGCCGAAGAAAAGTTCCAGCAGATAAATAATGCAAAAGAACTGATATACAAGGCAAGAGGGATGAAATAAATAGATTTATGAAGAAAACTCTCCTTCTAAGTAGTTTGCTGGCTACTACCCAAGTCTTTGCTCAAAATCGTCCCAATATCATTCTTTTCTTGGTAGACGATATGGGTGTTATGGATACTTCTGTTCCTTTTCTGACTGATTCGGAAGGAAACGTGCAGACACATCCGTTGAACGATTGGTACCATACCCCCAATATGGAACGTCTTGCTCAGCAAGGCGTTCGCTTTTCTACGTTTTATGCCCAAAGTGTAAGTTCACCCTCGCGTACCTCTATCCTGACCGGTCAGAATGCGGCCAGGCATCGTACAACAAACTGGATAAATTCGGAAAATAACAACCGTACAACATACGGCCCTCATGAGTGGAATTGGAAAGGATTGACCAGTGAAATGATGCTCTATTCAAAGCTATTACAAACGGCAGGATATAAGACCATTCATGTAGGCAAAGCTCATTGGGGATGTATAGATAGTGAAGGAGAGAACCCTTTGAATTTAGGCTTTGATGTCAATGTTGGAGGAAATTCTATTGGTCAGCCGGGAAGTTATTATGGCGAATGGGGATATGGTTGGATAAAAGGCAATAAAACCAGAGCTGTTCCGGGGTTGGAGAAATATCATGGAACAGACACATTTTTGACGGATGCACTCACGCTGGAAGCAGAAGCCGAAATGGAGAAAGCTGTAAAGGAAGGAAAGCCGTTTTATCTGAATATGTCTCATTATGCTGTACATCAGCCTTTTGAAGCAGACAATCGTTTTATTGACCGCTATAAAGGTTCGGAAAGGGGAGAACAGGCCGAAGCGTTTGCTACATTGGTAGAAGGAATGGATCAATCTTTGGGCAGGCTCATGAAAAAGTTAGAAGAATTGGGAGTGGCAGAAAACACACTAATTTTATTCTTGGGCGACAATGGGGGAGATGCTCCCTTAGGTGGAGCAGCCGATTATGGTTCTTCAGCTCCCCTCCGAGGAAAGAAAGGTTCAGAATACGAAGGAGGAGTACGTGTTCCTTTCATTGCGGCTTGGGCAAAACCGGATGCAGAAAACAACTATCAGCAGGCATATCCCATTGCACAAAATGTTGTACAACTTCAAATGGGTACAGTCATGGACATTTATCCTACCATTCTCTCAGTAGCAGGAGTCAAAACTCCTAAGGAATGGGTTTTAGATGGGGGAGACTTAAAAATATTGTTGCAAGGAAAGAAAGATAACAAACATCGTAAGGATTTCCTGATGCACTTTCCACATGGGGAGCATAGAGCCAATTATTTTACCACATATCGGATAGAAGACTGGAAATTAATATATTATTATCATCCAGAGAATCTCGACATGCCTTCATGGAAACTTTATAATTTGAAGGAAGATCCCTACGAACAGCAAGACGTAGCTTCCTCTAATCCTCGAATAATCAAGAAGATGATTAAGTACATGAAGAAGCGATTAGAAGTAGAAAATGCGCTTTATCCGGTAGATAAAAATGGGAAAAATTGTGTACCTACATACACCAGATAACTGTGGAATCATTTTCATAATTGAGAATATATTACTTTCTTTGCATAAAGAGAATAACATTTAATTAATTATAAAAATCATTGCTATGAAAAAACTTACCCGTTTGTTTGTTGCTTCTCTATGCGTAACTGCTTTTACGAGTTGCGGGCAACAACCGAAAAACACAGTTATTGAGCCCAAAGAAGTGGATGTATTTCCTACATTGACCACAGAGGCTATTCCTTATCGTATTCCAGCTATTACTACTACTTCAAAAGGTCATTTGTTGGCTGTTGCCGATTATCGTCATTGTCGTGCAGATATTGGTTATGGTCGGGTAGATCTTCATGCACGTATGAGTGAAGACAATGGTAAGACATGGGGAGATATTTATACCATCATTGAAGGAGACGGCACATTGGTTAATGAAGATCCCAATCAATCTTTGAATGCCGGTTATGGCGATCCATGTTTGATAGCCGATCGTGAAAGTGATCGTGTATTATTGGTTTGTGTAGCCGGTTATCAAGTCTTTTTCCGTTCTACTCGCGAAAAGCCTAATCAGGTAGCTATCATGCACAGTGAAGACGGTGGTAAGACTTGGGGAACTCCACAAATCATCACTGACCAATTTTATGTGCCATTGGATCAATCAGCAGTAGGCCCAATTCAGTCTATGTTTATCGGTTCAGGTCGTATTTTCCAAAGCCGTACCACAAAGGTGGGCGATTACTATCGTTTGTATGCTTGTATGTTGGCTCGCGACAAGGACAATAATTTCTGTAATTTTGTCGTTTATTCAGACGATTTCGGAAATAATTGGAAAATATTAGGCGACATCAATGTGCCAGGTGTACCAAGCAAAGGTGATGAACCTAAGACCGAAGAACTTCCAGACGGTTCTATCATTTTAAGTTCTCGTACAGACGGTGGTCGCAGATATAA
>JAFTSK010000155.1 GCA_017467385.1 Bacteroidaceae bacterium | reverse complement strand
TGGCGTTCAGAAGGCTAAGACCATGACTGCTTCTGCTGTAACAGTAAAGGTTGGCGAATTGGCCAAGTTGCCGGTGGCTTCTATGTCTGAAGGTCTTGGTGGTCGTGTAACCGGTGTGATCACTCAGCAGGGTTCCGGTGCTCCGGGTGAAAACGCTAAGATTTGGATTCGTGGTGGTGAAAACATCCTTTACGTAATCGACGACGTAGTAATGGAATCTGACCAGGGTAACGAATTCTTCAACCGCTTGCGTCCGGACGATATCGCTTCTATGTCTGTATTGAAGGATGCTGCTGCAACCGCCGTTTACGGTCCTCGTGCTGCTAATGGTGTAGTTGTAATCGCTACCAAGCGTGGTCAGGAAGGTGCTCCGACTATCACATTGAATCAAAAGATTTCTTTGATGACACCTTCGTACAAGGCCGAAGCAATGGATCCATATTCTTTGGCTCAGACTTTGAATGAATTGGCTTATGCTAACTATGCACAGAATCCGTATTTCAACGATACTGAAATGTCCAGATATTACATGGGTAACTTGTGGCAAAAAGGTTATAGCCAAAGCGAAATTCTTTCTAAGGTAAACGAAAGATACAACATGGGCTACACCAGCCAGGACATTGCTGACTTGTTCGATCCTTATAAGTCTCAAGGCTATAACATTCAGGACTACTATTCATATTACGATCCATGGGATCAGTTCGATTTGAACACTCCGATGGTTCAGACAAACTTAAGCTTGCGCGGTGGTAGCGAACGCTTGAAATATTACTCAGCATTGGGTTACTTGAATCAGAAAGGTTACTGTGAAACTTCTAACTACGAACAGATTAACTTCATTTTGAATACAGATGCATTCTTGTTGTCAGACAAGAGCTTGAAGTTTACTTTGAACGTAAACGGTAACACCAGTATGAGAAAGCAACCGGGACGTGGTGATACAGGCCTTAGCGGTGTATTCCAGGATACAATGTATGGTGGTAGCATGCCTACTAAACCGGCTGTATGGAGTACAGGTTTGTTGAACAAGAATTCTGTTGAAGCAAAGGCAAACGAAGGTTTCAATACCAATGAAGCTTACCGTTTCCAGATGAATGCTGCTTTGAAGTGGAATGTGCCCTGGGTACAAGGTTTGTCTGCACAAGCAAGTATCAACTTTACTACTTCTTATAATACTCAGCGCGTATTCCGTCATGACATTGAAAATGCATACGATGCTCCTTATTCAACCAGCTTCAGCACATACAATCCAAACAATGCTAACATGAGCCAATATTGGTATAAGTATAAATTGTTGACTGGTATCTTCCAGGTGGATTATAGCAAGCAAATCGGTAAGCACAGTTTCTCTGCAATGGCCAACTACCAAAGCCAGATTCGTAAGACTAACGATACTCAGGCAAAGAGATATGGTTATGCAACCACATTGACTCCGCAAGTAAGCTTGGGTGCTACTGTTCAGGGTGCTACAGGTTCTGCTACTGAATGGGGCTCTGCATCATACATCGGTCGTTTGACTTATTCATACGATGATAAGTATATGTTGCAATACTCTGCTAACTACAACGGTTCATTGTCATACAGCCCGGACAAACGCTGGGGTTACTTCCACGCTATTTCTTTGGGTTGGGTGATGTCTGACGAAGAATGGTTCAAGGACTTGATCAATCCGAATATCGTGAACATGTTTAAGCTTCGCGGTGGTTGGGGTAAAGTAGGTAACGAAGTAGGTGATCCATTCTCTTACCTGACACAATATTCTCAGAATGGTACCCGCGTTCTTTTCGGTGATGATATGAATTCAAACGTAGGTTGGTACATGAGCCAGATTGCCAACGATTTGGAATGGTCTTCTTCTACACAGTGGGGTGCCGGTGTTGACTTTGAAATGTTCAAAGGTAAATTGGCCGGTTCTTTCGATACCTATTTGTATTTGAACAAGGGTGACGTAATGAACATGACTACAGATATGCTCCGTACTGATATCCTCGGTATGCCAAACATTCCTCAGATCAATGCTCCTTTCGTAACATCACGCAAGGGTGGTTTTGAAATCTCATTGAACTGGCAAGACAAGATTGGTCAGGTAGGTTATCGTGTAGGTGTTAACTACTCATTCTGGGATGAAATCGTCACTCGCCACACAAGCAACAGTACATTTAACCGTACTCCGTTCTTTGATACCATCGGCGAACGTGACATGAACTGGACTTATTGGTATGTAAATCCGACTAAGGATAAATTGTTCGGTAGCTGGGATCAAATGTATTGGTCATTCCTTCACTCTTCAAAGAACTATGCTCCGGGTACTATCCAATTGGTTGACTTGAACGGTGACGGTCGCGCCGGAAACGACTACCAGAACAATACTAAGGGTGGTCAGACTCCGTTGACTCAGTTCGGTATCACTTTGGGTGCTGACTATAAGGGCTTCGACCTTGAACTCTTCTTCCAGGGTGCAACCAATGTAACTGGTGCAATGCCGGATGCTTTGCGTTCTAACTACGGTTACTTCTGGAACTATGGTCAATATGCTTACAAGAATTCATATTTGCCGGTTAGCAATCCGGATGTAGAAGCTGCACTTCCTATGGCTGCTATGGATACTACAAATGGTTATACCGGATTTGCTGAAACTTGGTCATTCGATGCTTCTTACTTGAAGTTGAAGAACATCAGCTTGCGTTACGACATGAAGAAGTATGTATTGAAAGACGTTCCATTCATTCAAGGTTTGGATTTGAGCTTCGTAGTAACTAACGCATTTACTTGGACTAAGAAGTCTTATCCATTGAAGAACATTCAGGATCCTGAATTTATGGTATCAGGAGCTAACATGTGGTCAAGTGGTGGTACTATCGGTGGTTATCCTACACAACGTTCATATACATTGGGTGTAACATTAACATTATAATAATAGGTTATGAAAACGATTAAAAATTTATCAAAAAATATATTGGGAGGTATGTTGTTCGCTTCTGCTTTGGGAGTGATGACAGCATGTGACCCATTGGGCGTAGAACCGACATCACAGGTTGAGGAAAGTCAGTTCTGGGCTAATCCGCAGTTGGCCCGCGCCTATGTAGACGACCTCTATTTGAGAACTGGCGAATCATACAGCGGCCAATCTTTCCAATCGGAACAATGGTCAGACAACTGCTTGGGCAACTTGCAGACAGACTGGTCTACCTATAGACAATATGGTTTCTATCTTCGTCAGTATGACGAACAGACTTCTCCGGGTATTGGTCCCTGGAGTGGTTCTTACCAAACCATCAGACGTATCTATGTAGGTATTGACAATATCAGTAATGCCGGTCTGGAAGAAAACCTGAAGAATCAGTTGTTGGCAGAAAGTCATTTCTTCTTGGCATTTGTTTATTTCGACATGATCAAGTACTGGGGTACAGTACCATACGTTGACAAGGCATTGAACTTGAACGATGACACTTTCTTGCCACGTGAAAAGCGTGAAGTGGTATTCGACAACATCTTGGCTAATTTGGACAAGTCTATAGAATACTTCGGACAAACTACATTGAAGCCTGAAGTTGGTCGTGTAAGCAAGGATGTAGCCAATGCTTATAAGTCTCGCGTAGCTCTTTATGCAGCTTGTGCCGCTGAAGCTTCTGCAAAGAATTTGTTCTCAGATGATGCAGCCGGTTTGTTCAAGTTTGAAAAGGGTGCAACCACTTATTATCAGTTGGCATACAATGCAGCTAATGCTGTAACCGGTTATGATTTGGAACCGGAATATGAAACCCTCTTTACCAGCCCAACTGCACACACAAGTGTAGAATCTATTTGGCCGGTAATGTTCAAGAAAGACCAAAGAAGTGGATTCAATCCTACTGAAAATTGCGGTCCGAATGAATATTACTATACATCAACAGGCGAAAAGAATTGGGACTGGGAATGTCGTGGTGGTACTTTCCCAACTCAGGACTTGGTTGACTGCTACTTGATGAAAGACGAAGCAACAGGCAAGTGGATGAACTGGTGGGAAACTTCACAGATGCAGGCTTTGGGTGTTACCAAGAATGCAGACGGTGAAATTACCGGTTCGGGTGAAGACTATCGTAAGATGTTTGAAAATCGCGACAAGCGCTTCTATGCAACCATTCAGTATGACGGTTCTTACAGAGGTCCGGAAGAAGAAATGTACATTATTCAAACATGGATTGATGATAGCGACCCTGAAAACACATTGAAATATAGTGCATTGCACACAGGTATGAGATATGTGGATTCAGACGAATATGCTCCGACAGGTTATGGTTCTGAACAGACTATTACCAGCTATTACTTGAAGAAATATTCTCAATTGGATGTATTCAACGAAGACGGTTCTATCAACAAGGATCAAAAACAAACTTGCTACTTCAACATCCGTTATGCAGAAGTTTTGTTGAACAAGGCAGAAGCAGCAATCAAGTTGGGTGGCAAGGATGCTGAAGCAAAATCTTTGATTAACCAAATTCGTAACCGTGCCGGTTTGGATGACTTTACCGGTTCTGATTTGATGACTGAATTGAAACTTCAACGTCGTTTGGAATTGGCATTTGAATGTCCGGGACACCGTTACTTTGACTTGCTCCGTTGGGGTGAATCTGAAGGTAAGACTGTAATTGAAGAATTGAACACACCATCCAGAGGTTTGTGGATTTCACGTAAGGGTGTTGAAAGCACTGAATACGGTGTTGGTTTGATGGGTTATCCTGCAACTCCGGACGATCCTAACTACTTCGTTCCGACTTTCAAGACTTACAAGGTGGATGAATTGAACTCATATTACGATAGAAAGTTTGATAATGTGAGATACTATTTCATTCCATTCAATAAGACTACTTTCTCTGGTTACGACCAGATACAGCAGAACCCGGGTTGGAGTAACTTCTATTATAACGATTAAAAAAGAGTAATTATGAAATTCGATATTTTTTCAAAAAGAATCTATCAAGGTTTAGGCGTTCTTAGTCTCGCTTTGGCTTTCACTTCTTGTAAGGCTGACTTGACTTATGAAGAAGCTGATGAAAGCCAATATACCCAGGTAGGTGTCAGCGCCGTAAACGTGTATGCACGTGAGTTATTCCAAAACAAGATGTATGCTATTAACTGGAATAACAAAGTGGTTGAAAACTACATGCCAACAGTAACAATCGGTACTACTTCAAACTTTGATTATGTCAATACAAGCGGTAGTGTTGTAACATTGAACGATGGTACACAAGTACAGCCGGGTGAAACAGTAACTGTTAGCAGTACAAGAACTGAAGAAAGTTTGGCAGAAGCTCCAAACGGTAAGTTGACTGTAATCAATATCTATGCAGTAGACCATGCTGTTTATACTTCTCCAAACAATGGTTATGTGTTTGCAACAGATTTGTTCAATGGTGTTTCAGACTACAGCCTTTTGGATTGGGATGGCAACAACTATGTTGAAACAGTAGAAACTCAAACTCGTTATGTAAGCATACCGGTTAGAAAGAATGAAGTGATTGCCGCTATTTCTATGGCTACCTCTAACTATGACTGTAAGGTAGAACCTGTAGGTGATTCTCCAGCATTGGGTTATCCTGCAGATTACACTAAGCCACAACGATACATGGTAATTAATATTGCCAATCGTCCGGCTGGCGTAGAACAGCATAAGGCAATGTACGAAATTCGTGTTACTTTCCTCCCGGGAAGAAGAGCTAACTAATTGAATCTTTAAATATGAAATGCACTTCATGATGAAGTGCATTTCTTTTATGTTTCCCACATGAAAAGACTATTTTTACTTCCTTTCTTCTTATTGATATGTAATGCCGTATTAGGACAAGAAGCATCAAGCTTTCTTTTCCCCAATTATCAAAACGCATTGATTCTCTACAAAGACGGTCAACGTTTTCAGGCACCCGTCAATTTTGATTTACGTGCCGGTCATTTTCTTTTCATTGATGCGAAAGACAAGGAAGCCAGACAATTTGCTTATCCCGAAAAGATAGCCTTTCTTCAAATCGGTTCCCGGAACTTTCTGTTAAGTGAAGGAGAGGCCATAGAACTATTACAAGCCAAGCCACTTTTCCAGGTCGCTTATTCCGGTAATCTCCGCCAGGCTCCTAAAAACTTGACCTACGGCGGTACTACTCAAACAGCGGCAGTAGACAGTTATTCTGGCTATTCCGGTTCAGGGGTATTAAGCTCTCAAAAGAATGCAAGTAACAAGGTGGTGGTAGGCATCAATAAAAGATACAAAGCCAAAATCGGTAAAAAGACGAAGTGGTTCAATAACACTAAAACGTTTCTAAAGCTTCTTCCGGAACAGCAACGGGAAGAAATCAAGGAATATATAGAAACGCATAAAATAGACTTTGACAATGTAGAACAGGTCTTTAAACTTTATGCATACGTTACAACTGGAATAACAAGGTAAACGTTCCTCAAAGGACATAAAAAAAAGGAGCAACGCCTTGCTCCAATCCTTGTTAACCTTAAATCTAATACTATGAAAAATCACAATGCAAATATAGCATTTGTATAGCATACTGCAAATATTTCAAGCAAAAAGTTCTTTTATTTTAATAGTCTTTCACAATTTACGCTTTATCCATCCAAAGACTATACTTCTGCAAGAACAATCAAGTTTACATTTACTAAAAGAGGGCGTGATAAACACGCCCTCTCTCCTATTAGAACAATCTTAAAAGATTAGTCAGCCAACTTAGCAGCAATAAATTCGCGGTTCAAACGAGCAATGTTGCTGATAGAAATACACTTCGGACATTCAGCTTCGCAAGCGCGAGTGTTAGTACAGTTACCGAAGCCCAATTCATCCATCTTAGCCAACATAGCCTTCGCACGACGAGCAGCTTCTACCTTACCCTGTGGCAACAAAGCCAACTGGCTTACCTTAGCAGAAACGAACAACATAGCCGAACCGTTCTTACAAGCAGCAGCACAAGCACCACAACCGATACATGCAGCAGCATCCATCGCTTCATCAGCGATTGGCTTAGGAATAGGAATTGCGTTTGCATCAGGAATACCACCTGTGTTTACTGACACATAACCACCGGCTTGCATAATCTTGTCGTAAGCACCACGATCCACCATCAAGTCACGAATAACCGGGAAACCGGCCGAACGCCAGGGTTCAACAGTTACCACATCGCCATCATTGAAACGACGGATGTAAATCTGACAAGTAGTAGCACCTGTTGCAGGGCCATGAGGATGACCATTGATGTACAATGAACACATACCGCAGATACCTTCACGACAGTCGTGGTCGAATACGATAGGTTCTTCACCCTTGTTAATCAATTCTTCATTCACGATGTCCAACATTTCGAGGAATGAAGTATCGCCTGGCATATCTTTCACAGGGATAGTCTGGAAATGACCTT
Source organism: Bacteroidaceae bacterium (assembly GCA_017467385.1). Lineage (GTDB taxonomy): Bacteria > Bacteroidota > Bacteroidia > Bacteroidales > Bacteroidaceae > Phocaeicola. The sequence continues at coordinate 58,261 of JAFTSK010000155.1, read as the reverse complement.
TTTCCTTCGGACCTCTCTGACGCCAAACTTTCAGTGTAAAGCTTATATTTTTATCCATAATATTCTATTTTTTTTAATTCTTATAGTTACGAGTTTGAACCTTAGTAAACTGATAGTTCAAGTCTTCCTTGATGAGTTCCGGTTCATTACCTTCGCCTGTGTACTTCCAGCAAGCTACGTATGAGAACTTGTCATCGTGACGGAGAGCTTCGCCTTCCGGAGTCTGATGTTCTTCGCGGAAGTGGCCACCGCAAGATTCTTCGCGGTTCAATGCATCGTAAGCCATCAATTCACCGATACCGATGAAGTCTTCCAAACGCAAAGCCTTTTCAAGTTCAACGTTCAAGTCGTCAGCACTACCCGGGATGCGGAGGTCGCTATAGAATGTCTTGCGTACTTCTTTCAACTTAGCGATAGCAGTAGTCAAAGATTCCTTAGTACGTCCCATACCTACGAAGTCCCACATTACGTGGCCGAGTTCCTTGTGGATAGAGTCAACAGAACGGTTACCCTTGATACTCATCAACTTGTTGATACGAGCCTTCAAAGCCTTTTCTGCAGCTTCAAATTCAGGCAAGTCGGTAGAGAAGCGTGGAACCTGGATCTGGTCTGACAAATAGTTCTGGATAGTGTAAGGCAATACGAAGTAACCGTCAGCCAAACCTTGCATCAATGCAGATGCACCCAAACGGTTTGCACCATGATCAGAGAAGTTAGCTTCACCGATAGCGAAGAGTCCCTTGATAGAAGTCATCAATTCGTAGTCTACCCAAATACCACCCATTGTATAGTGGATAGCCGGGAAGATCATCATCGGAGTCTTATATGGATTTTCGTCTGTAATTTCTTCGTACATATCGAACAAGTTACCGTAACGTGCGCGAACTACGTCTTCGCCCAAACGTTCGATAGCATACTTGAAGTCCAAGAATACAGCCAAACCGGTATTGTTCACACCGAAACCGGCATCGCAACGTTCCTTAGCAGCACGAGAAGCCACGTCACGAGGAACCAAGTTACCGAATGCAGGATAACGACGTTCCAAGTAGAAGTCGCGGTCTTCATCAGGAATATCTGTCGGTTTCTTTGTTCCTGCCTGGAGAGCCTTAGCATCTTCAATCTTCTTCGGAACCCAGATACGACCGTCGTTACGCAATGATTCAGACATCAAAGTCAACTTAGACTGCTTGTCGCCATGTACAGGAATACAAGTCGGGTGAATCTGTGCGAAACATGGGTTAGCAAAGTAAGCACCCTTACGGTAGCACTGCATAGCAGCCGAACCGTTACAGCCCATTGCATTGGTAGACAAGAAGTAAGTGTTACCATAACCACCTGTACCGATAACTACAGCGTGAGCAGCAAAACGTTCAATCTTACCAGTTACCAAGTTACGAGCCAAGATACCACGAGCACGTTCTACACCTTCGCTATCCTTTACCAATACTACATCGAGCATTTCATGACGAGTGTACAACTTCACGTTACCGCGTTGAACTTCGCGGCTCAATGCAGAGTAAGCACCCAACAACAACTGCTGACCGGTCTGACCGCGAGCATAGAATGTACGGGATACCTGTGCACCACCGAATGAACGGTTATCGAGCAAGCCACCGTATTCACGAGCAAAAGGAACACCCTGAGCTACACACTGGTCGATAATAGCGTTAGACACTTCGGCCAAACGGTAAACGTTTGCTTCACGTGCGCGGTAGTCACCACCCTTGATAGTATCATAGAACAAACGAGAAACAGAGTCGCCATAGTTCTGATAATTCTTAGCAGCGTTGATACCACCCTGTGCAGCGATAGAGTGAGCACGACGCGGAGAGTCTTGGATACAGAAGTTCAATACTTTGAAACCCAAAGCACCCAAAGAAGCAGCTGCAGAAGCACCTGCCAAACCTGTACCAACAACGATGATGTCAAGACGACGCTTGTTGGCCGGATTCACCAATTTCTGGTGAGCTTTATAATTGGTCCATTTTTCGGCTAATGCGCCTTCAGGAATTTTAGAATCTATAGTAGCCATAATTGATTTTATGATTTAAGATTTATGATTTATGAGATTAGCATGCACCGCCGCACAACCAGTAGTACAATACAACAACGGCAAAGCCAAGAACTACGATAGTAGAATAGATATTACCAATCATTCTCCAACGTTCGAACCAAATCTTGTTGTTCCAACCCAAAGTATGCAATGCACTCCAGAAACCGTGAGTAAGGTGGAACCACAAAGCAACCAACCATACCAAGTAAAGGATAGAATACACAGGGCAAGAGAAAGTGTTTGCAATGTGATATACACCATTTGCTACATTAGTAGTGTCAACGTGCATACCTAACATGTGCAATACTTCCGGCAACTGCATCTTTGCCCAGAAATTGAACAAGTGCAAAGCCAAGCCCAACACTACGATAATACCCAAAACCAACATGTTTTGAGAAGCCCATTCCACGCCTTTCGGCTTAGCACTTACTGCATAACGTTCGCTACCACGAGCAGCACGATTCTGCATAGTCAACCAGAAAGCGTACACAATGTGAATCACTACTAAGGCAGCAAGTCCGGCAGTAGCCACCAGTGCATACCAGTTGGCACCCAAGAACTCACAAATCATGTTGTACGCATCTCCAGAGAAGATGGCAACAAGATTCATCGCCATGTGAAATGTCAAAAACAGGATAAGGGCGAGACCGGTAACACTCATCACCACTTTCCTACCAATAGATGAATTACTTAACCACATAAATGATTGATTTTAAAATTATTTAAATTGTTTGAACTAATATTTCACTGAAATAAGTGTGTTTTCCATGCAAATGTAGATTTAATATTCCGTAAATACAAGCGAATAAGGAAATAATTCTTTATTCAAGTCCTCTCTTGCAAAGATTTTATGCCGAAATAAGCTAAGAAAACAGAATATTTCTAACTTTGCACCCAAAGGAAAGCAAAAGTCTATGAAAAAAGCAATCATCTTGGGCTTGGCCTGCTTATTGGCAGTTTGCCAACTGAATGCACAAAATTGGGATATCAATACCGTAGAAAAAGTCAACCGTTGGAACATGCACGACCTCAGCCGAGGATTGTCTTATAGTGGTATGCTCCTACCCGTTGGTGTTCCAACGGCAATGGGAATCTATGCGTTAATCAAGAAAGACCAACCTTTATTAAAAGAGGCCGTATATATTGGAACAAGTGTCATCGAAGCAGTAGGCATTACGTATGCTTTCAAATATGCGTTCGATCGCCAACGACCGTTTGAGAAATATCCGGAGCTCATCCATCCTATTGACAAAGAAGACAGTCCTTCTTTTCCTTCGGGACATACGGCGGCCGCTTTTTCATTGGCTACTTCGTTGAGCATCACGTATCCCAAGTGGTATGTCATCGCACCTTCGGCTGTATGGGCCTGTGGCGTAGGTTTGGCACGTATCAATCAAGGCGTGCATTATCCGAGTGACGTACTGGCGGGTGCCGCCATCGGTATAGGCTGTGCTTTTGCCAATGTGTATATCAACCGTTGGCTGAACAAGGTGCTATTTAAATAAAAACCATATACTATGAGATTAACAGGAAGAAGAGAAAGTAGTAATGTAGACGACCGCCGTCGTAGTGGCGGTGGAAAGAAAGCAAGTGTAGGCATTGGTGGACTGGTAGTGGCAGCCCTCGTCGTTTGGTTGATGGGCGGGAATCCCCTTAGTGTATTGACACAAGCCGATTTAGGGAGTGTACTGACCGAACAAGGCGGTGGAACTTACGAACCTACTGCCGAAGAAGAAGCATTAGCCAAATTCTCCAAGCAGATATTGGCAGGAACAGAAGATGTATGGACGAAGGAATTTCAGAAAATGGGACGTACTTACCAACCTCCCCGCTTGGTGTTGTTTACCAATAGTGTACAAAGTGGTTGTGGCGGTGCGACTTCCTCTACGGGGCCTTTTTATTGTTCAGCCGACCAAAGCGTGTATATCGACCTGTCTTTCTTTAGTCAGATGAAACAACAATTAGGTGCCGATGGAGACTTTGCCTACGCTTATGTCATTGCCCATGAAGTAGGACACCATGTACAATATCTGTTGGGCATATTGGACAATGCTCACCAACAAATGAGCCGTATGAGTGAAAAAGAGAGCAATCGTATGAGTGTTCGTCTGGAACTTCAAGCCGACTTCTTGGCGGGTATTTGGGCTTATCATGACAACCAGATGTTCCACTCATTAGAAGAAGGCGACATCGAAGAAGGGCTCAATGTTGCCTCCAAGATTGGAGACGATTATCTTCAGAAACAAGCACAAGGATACACCGTTCCCGACGCTTTCAATCATGGAACATCAGCCCAACGGGTACGTTGGCTTAAAAAAGGGTTGACAAGTGGAAATGTGAATGACGGAGACACATTCAGTCAGAATTATAACGAACTATAAAGACATCACCGAAAAACAAGTTTGAAATGTAAGTTCCCCCTCTTGAGAGGGGGAAGGGGGTGTGTTAGAGTACATCAAGCGTGAAAAAAACATCCATCTGTATGTGTCTCACACACCCCTTAATCCCCTCTCAAGAGGGGAAATGATAAATCCAACCTACTTCTTAATCTGTCGGTTCATTGAAGAAATGAAAAAAATTCTCTTTGGAGAAACGTCCCTTCCTCCAAAGAGAATTAAGTCTTTCTCCAAAGAGAATTGGGGCCAGGGTCCAAAAGACTTCGCATCCTTCTTATACATACAACACCTTCTCCAAACCCTTCACCCTCTTCACCGTCCCGATAAAATGGGGAGAATCACTTACTATAATCAGGCAAGGTGAATAGGGTGAAGGGGGTGTGAAGCATAATGTATAGTATATATGCACGTAAAAAAACATTTCTGCAAGTCAAGTCAGCAAATCCAATTTCTCTAATATTTTGAAAGATATGTCCTTTATTGTATCTCAAAAGAGGGCGTGCCGATTATTTGGACACGCCCTCTTTTTATTTATTGTTCAATATTCACATTATCGCAATGCTTAATGACAAAAGGACTCTTTTCTTCTCGGTCAAACACATAATCTGTGGTTTCTTCGATTTTATTATTTCGGAACGTAATGCCATCAAAGCAGCAAAGATAAAGGATCCGAGGATCGAAAGTACGGAAAGTATTGTTTTCCACAACAATGTTACGATGATAACGGCTGTTTTCTTGGTCAGCAATGCGGCTGTTATAAGCGATATGGGCATCTCCCCAAGTCTTACAACCATACAGACAGTTGTCGAATGTATTGTTTCGGATTTGCACGTTGCGTACACCGGATTGTTCATACCAATAACTTCCATCGCCTTCAAAAAGAACAGATGCACCGGGAACATGGAAATAATTGTCTTCGATAATCACTTCCCCACGTGAACCTATCAACAGACCACGTGCGCGGTTGTTGGCAAAATGACAACCTTTGATAAGCACATTCGGATATTGGTCATCGCAAGCGATCGGATCTTTAATTTGGAAGTTTTCAGGAAGTGCTTCTGTGAATGTAATTTCGGCATATTCACTATTGATGCTTCTTATTTCCTTGACAGTACGATAGTCGTAAGTCATCATGGTTTTATGATTCACGATTTCCATCTTCATACCCGGACGAATAAAGTCCTTTCCATAGTTATACCATACAAGGATTCTATCATCGGCCAACTTTTCACGTGTAATGGCATACCAACCATGTATATTGGTTGCATCATCTTTCTGGTTAGTAAACTTACAGTTTATCATACGAAGATAGCCGCCACAATTAATGAAATGCGTTGCATCGGCTGTAGCACTGATGATACGTTCAGAGCCAGGAGTAGGAACCACCTGAACATTATTTAGTTCAATGTCTTTCACGCGCTGTACGATGAATCCCATGCCTCCGCAGTGATAAAGATTCACATCCTGAATCAGTACGGTATTACATTCATCGAAAGTAAAACCAGGATTAGCACGACGGGCAGCTCCAAATGCCATGATATTTCCTACTGTACCCGTAATGTCTTTCAAGAAAATCTTGAAATTACCATTAGGAAGACTTTCGGCCTGCAACGAACTCCACAACCAATAATCGTGTACGTAATGAGCCACTTCTTTTTTCTGGCTATCGAATTCCAACAAACTTCCATAAGGATAAGTAATGTTATTCTTATCGCGGATGCGAAGAAGGCCGCTTTGAATATCAACATTATAGTTTTCCGGGAACTTAAGCTCCATCCAACCGTTGCCCACTGCCATAATCTCCCCTTGTGAATTGAATGTATGGGTAAAGTCGATATTAAGATTCCGGATGGTTATATTATTCGATTTTTCCACATTGAAAGGAGAAATAAAGCCGGTAAACAAAAGAGTGGTTCCGTTTCCGTCTATGATAAGTCCTTCTGCATTTTCAATATTTATCGCAATACGTTTTTTACCCTGAGTGTTATTGCTGATATACTGATATTTTTCGTAACAGTATTTATCCTTAATATACAAAGTATCACCAGGGAAAACCAATGTACTATTCTTGTGTCTCAAACATTCCTCCAGTGCCAAACGAATAGCCGGATAGGCATCTTCTTGCATTTCCTCCGTAATGTAATCTTTTACATAAACCGTTTTGGCCTCAGGAGCCGAAGAACAAGCCGTCAAGATGACAATAGCCATCAAGACAAGAATATTCGCTATTTTTTTCATATTTACTTCATTTATTAGACGTTATAAGAAGTCAATCATTCTTATGCAAAAAGTGTAAGAGTGAAGAAGCCCGCCATCAACATTATTTGCAGATGACGGGCAACTACATTATCTGAGTTTTTCTCTCATGTATATTACAATCTTACAAATTCTCTCCGACAATTATTGTCCCTTCATCGGGTTTTGTTCAGATTGAGAAATTTGATCATTCTTGGCAAATTCATCTTCCGGAATCTGACAGAAGAACTGATAATCATTTGACTTCAAAGTTGAAGTTTTACCATCAGCCGCTTTAGTTCCCCAATGTACCAAACCTGCAGAGAAGTGGCCTGAGAAGTTATTTTCCTGTGTAGAAACTTCACGAGTAGCATCCTTCTGCAAACGGTTCAAGTCGTACATACCGGTTACACCTTCACCCAACAATTCCTTACGACGTTCTACATAGATAGCTTCCAGCAAGTCAGCCTTAGCAGTAGTTGTGGTAGGATTCTTCACGTTACGTGCGTTCTGCAAAGTGGTCAAATAACCAAGAGCTTCTGATTCACCACCAGACATATTAGCCTTAGCTTCAGCCATGATCAACAACATTTCAGAGCTACGAATCAAGCAAATATCCGGGCGGGTTTTACCATCTATACCATAATGTTTGAATTTGTTGTAAGTCCATTTGTGAGAAAGTTCCGGTTCTGCATTGGTAGTACGATGCCACAACATCACTTGTTTCACTTGTTCGTCAGTAACTTGTTTGCTTGGATCAGCTTCAACGTCTTCCGGTGTTGTTTCCAAACGAGAAGCACGATAGTCTGTATCATCATCACCAAACAATGCTAACCATTGATTAGAAACGAACAAAGTCTTGAAAGTATAGATATAACCGGTAGTACCTTCACCTACTGATGGATCACCATTGAACCACATGTTGTGAGGAGCATTGTATGATACGTTGGTATCATCTGTATTTTGATACCCCCATACCAACTCGTTGTAACCGTTTTGGATGAAATCATCGAAACCACTACACCACTGTTCCTTTGTCAGCAAAGTAGAGTGATTTGAATAAACAGCCTTTGCACAATTAAAGGCTTCAGTCCAGTTACCCATTACTTGATAAACACGAGCCAACCAAGCGTTTACGACTTCCGTAGTGATACGCCAAGCATTACCCGGTTCATACGACTGCAATTCAGTTGCAGCTTCTTTCAAATCTTTCAAGATCTGTGTATATACCTGTTCTACTGTAGAGAACGGCATTGCATCCGGATCATTTGCCGACAAACGAAGGATAACACCACGTTTGTCCTTAGCGATAGCGTATGTTTGCTGATAATTCAGAATCAACTGAAAATAAGAAATAGCTCTGATAGCTTTAGCCTGACCACTAATAATTTGTTTATCAGAATCTGGACCAGAAGCAGTTTCAAGTGCATCAAGAATGATGTTACAACGGTTAATATGGTCATAGAATTGTGTCCAAATAGCCTTTGTACTTCCATCACTGGCTTGAGTTCTTGTATCCGCAAAAGTATAGCCAGTATATTCACTACCACCCATACCACTATGAGACATGATATCTACACCAGCCATATCATAGTAAGACAACATACCGGTCAAACCACACAATACGCGGTCGGATGAGTTCACATTACCGCCCATAAACAAATAATGATACGGGCCAAGAAGAATTTTATCCAGGTTGTTTGTATTGGATAATGCTATATTATCAGTAACATCAGTTGATGAGCTTGTTTCAAGGAAATCATCACAACTCACAAATGAAGCTGATAAGACCATAGCAGAAAAAGCTAAAATCAAATGTTTTTTCATATTCGTTTCGATTAAAGTTAGAATGTCAAATTAAGACCTACAGTATAAATACGACGACCACCGCTATAACCTTCACTATCAGAGTTACCGTTATAAGTATTACCAGAAATACCGGTTTCAGGGTCTGTACCATACTTCTTAGCTTCGCAGAATGTCAACAAGTTATCACCAGAGACATACACTCTCAATTTTTCAATGTTCAACTTCTTAGTCAATGAATTTGGCAATGTATAACCGATAGTAAGGTTACGCAAACGCAAGTAGTCATTATCCAAGACATAGTAATCACTATAACCTACAGTTACTGTACTACGATTATTCAAAGCGATCATCGGAGTTTGAGCATTTGTATCACCAGGACCAGTCCATCTATCCTTAACCAAATCCCAAGCAGGACTCACACCTTTACGAACATGTGCGCCTAATTCAGAACGGTTGTAGCAATAAATATAGCCACCCAAAGAATAGTACCACATCATAGAGAAGTCAAAGCCCTTATATGACAGAGTATTTGTGATAGAACCGTATGCACTTGGCAAAGCAGAACCGATCTTTTCATAATCTGTATCTCTATCCAACATAGAAGTCTTGTTTACAGTTGTTCCATCTGCCTTATAATACAATGGATAACCTGTTTCTGAATCAATACCAGCAAATCTTGGTGCCCAGAAGTCATACAATGAGCTGCCTTCTTCCAACTTATATGTAGCGATAACGTTTTGCCAGAAGCCTACCTTATTCGGCAAGTAAGTTACTTCATTCTTCAAGGTAGAAATATTGGCATCTACTCTCCATTGGAAATCTCTTGTATTGAAGATTTGTGCGCCCAATGTAAATTCAAAACCGCTATTCTTGATATCACCTAAGTTAGTGTTCTTACCAGATACATTACCTACATGAGCAGACAACGGCAATTCATAGTAGTAAAGCAAACCATTAGACTTACGAACGTAGTATTCCATTGTACCTGAGAAAATATCAAACAAGCTGAAATCTACGCCAACGTTCCATTGTTCGTTTTCTTCCCACTTCAAATCCGGAGTAGCAAGTGTATTAGGTCTCAAACCAGCCTGAGCCCACAAGTTATCATCTGAATAAGTACCTTGATAAGCATACAAAGCTTCAGAACCTCCTCTACCATTAGATTGACGTGGAATCAAACGGTCATTACCGGTAGTACCGTATGAAGTACGCAATGTCAAGTTGTTTACCCATTCTACATCCTCCATGAAAGCTTCCTTTGAGATTCTCCATGATCCACCAACAGACCAGAAGTTACCCCAACGGTTTTCAGGAGAGAAACGTGAAGAACCATCACGACGGAAAGAAGCAGACAAATAATACTTGTTATCGTAATTATAGTCAGCCTTACCAATCCATGAAAGCAATGCGTATTCATCACTGGTAGAAGAAGCATAATGATAGTCAGAAGCAGAAGCCACCTGGAATTGTCCTAACTGATAGATACCTTCACCATAGCCGTAAGTATATTCAGTTCTGTAAGAATAAGCTTCCATACCTGCCAGCAAATTCACATTGTGCTTACCAAATGAGTAATCCCAAGTCAACATATTGCTGTTAGTTACAGACTTTACCTGATAAGTAGAACGAGATGCGTTACCACCGCCACTCTTAATAGTAATACCATAAGGAGCTTGTTGTTCAGAACCCCATACAGCAGAACCATAGCCATAGCTACGAGAAGTGTTATCATCCAAGTTAATAGTTGATTTAAACTTGATGTTAAACGGAAGCTTTATTTCTGCATAGAAACGTGCATTAATATTAGTACCGTCTGAATTGCTAAAGCTTTCATTGTTAGGGTTATCCCAATAGTCGCCCAATGAGCCAAATGGAGACACGCCAAAGAAACCAGAAGTATAAGCACCATATTGATAAACTCTATCACCGGTATTTTCGGCTCTAACCCAGTCTGTATTGTCAGTATTTCTCAAATACGGAGAAGACAAAGAGTTATTGTAGTTCAAAGCACGTGTGTTACCACCTGTATTCTGACGATAGTAAGCATATCTTACACCACCACCCATGCTTAACCATTTATTGATTTCAGAGTTTACATTGGCATTGAATGAATAACGTTTATAGTAGTCATTACCACCGTAACCCTTATCGTCAAGCATACCAATAGAAGTAAAGTAGTTAGTCCTACCGTCCTTTGATGCACCAGAAATATCTACACTATAATTCTGACGAAGTTTGCGATCATAGTAAGAACCATACCAATCCCAATCATCTTCATCCCAAACGTATTGTAAATTCGGATTGATGTATGGATTACCATTAGCGTCAGCCATTACCCAATCTTCATCAATATGCTTGAACGGAGAGATATAGATTTGCTGTCCTTGTGAGTTAGTAACCTTCTTTGAGAACAAAGTACCCAACAAAGATGAAGTAGCATAATCAATAGCTTCCTGCTTTGTTCCTCCATCAAAATAATACTTGTCATTGTAAAGACCTTCCCAGAACAACAACAAAGTTTGTTTCGGATCTGCCTTATCCAAATAACCTACTGCATTATCAGAAGTACCCCATGTAGCGTTGAAGCTAACCTTTGTCTTACCACTCTTACCAGTCTTGGTTGTGATGATAACAACACCATTAGCAGCACGAGAACCATACAAAGAAGCTGCTGCAGCATCTTTCAATACAGTCAATGTTTCGATGTCGTTCGGGTTGATGGAGTTCAAAGAGCCATCGTATGGAACGCCATCCACTACATAAAGCGGAGTTGTATTACCAGCCATGTTGGTTACACCACGAATAGCGATACGTGCTTCTGCACCCGGATTGCTGGCATCTGCTGTTACGTTTACACCGGCTGTCATACCTTGCAAAGCATCTGTAAAACCTGTACCAGAGAACTTTTCCAACTTATCAGACTTTACAACTGAAGCTGAACCGGTAAATGAAGATTTCTTTGCAGAGCCGTAAGCTACTACAATGACTTCATCCATTTCGTTCACATCGGTTTTCAAAACGACATGCACATTCGGCTGAATCTTCACTACTTCATCAGCGTAACCAATAAAGGTAATGCTCAATGTTTTGTCTCCAGCTTTGGTAGACAATTCAAACTTACCATCCATGTCGGTAATTGTACCCACTTTAGACGGTGTTGCCATGACAGTTGCTCCTACTACGGGGACACCCTCTTCATCCACAACTGTACCTTTCACTCTTGTTTGTGCGGTAATCGTACCACAGACAAACACAGCAATCATTAGAAATAAGAATTTCAAATGTGTTACTTTCATAAGTTTAAGATTTTAATTAATAATGTTTTTATAGTAGATTGTAATATAGATTTCCAATCCTTATTGTATCAAGCACTTTGCCCATACAATAATAGTTTTTCCTTCAACTGTTTTTCATGCTATAATCTGATATTTAAAGTTTCACCTTCATTAAACACACGCGTAATCTTTTTATTCTTTTCCAATAAAAGTATTTCCATTTTTACTTTCTTGCCGAAGATACGAGTCAAGACAATGTCAAAATTGGAACCGAAAGCTCTGACGTTACGCAAAGCCATATTATTCCATGCCTTTGGGAAGTGTGGAGTCAACTTAAAAGAAGAAAAACCTGCCGGACGAATACCAAACAATCCTTCTGTTATTACCCTACAATACAAACCGCTTTCTGCGGAAAGATGTCTTTGTGAACCTTCCGGATAAGCTTCGATAGGATATGGAACATGTTCACCCAACAAACGACGTTCGGAATACTGCTTCAAGAAATCATAAGCTACATCCGATTTACCGGCTCTAAAGATTCCTCTTAAAGCATACAATGTAGAACGGTCCCAGAAAGTAGCGCTACCCTGTTCTGTCAATAAACCATCATTCATCAACAAATGGGGAGAAGTCAGGGCTTCAATCGTACCGGAAGCCCGATCAAAGATGTCTACAATCAACGGCATACATATCCAAGAACGTAATTTGGTATTGCCTTTATAATAACGGTACGTATCAAAACCGCACATTTCTGCAGCAAAATACTTATCAATATTAGCCGCTAAAGTCTTGGCCTGACGTTGGTAAGAGGCCGACAAAGCGCTACCCTTTCCTAATTCCTTGCAGATATAAGAAGCCGACAACAACGCATCATAATACAAAGAAGAAGTACATAGATTGGCTTCACCGGCCGGGAAACGTCCTTCCAGCTCATCGGTGTCCGATAAAACCACACCTTCCGGATTCAGTCTTCTCTTACAGTATTCCAGACACCATTCAATCAACGGCCATAGTTCTTCAGCGGCTTGCTTGTCTCCTTTAGCCAATACATACCGAGAAGCTCCGTAAGCAATCATTGCCGCATCTCCTCTATCACCGGCACCGTTCCAAATGTCAGTACCTTCTGCTATAATGGAACTTGGAATAGGTTTATATTCATCGTTCATGAAGCGAGCAAACATCTTAAATGAGTTAAGCGCCGATTCATTACCGGTTTCATAACCCAAGAACGGGAAGAAAGGATTTACATACTCTGCTTGGTCATTGGCCCAAATCGCTGCATAATAAGATTCCCCACCCGGTGCATGCATATATCCACCTTTTGTTTTAAAGATACTTTCAGAAGCCCTTATTTTGGCAAAACGAAATTCACGATTAACAACAGCGTCCGGAGTTTCCAACACCAAGTTTTCATCTATCATATTCAAGAAATCACGACGGCCATTCCACTCGTCAATCGGATTGACTACAACGGCCTTTTCGGTAGAACGATAGGCTTGGAATACTGCACTAAAACCCAATGTTTCTCCCGGCTGTAACACCTGAGTAGTAGGATTCAAAATTTCTGCGCGAATGATGTATGCACCATCCACTCCTTTCTCCGGACGTGTAGTATGACTTTGCGAAAACTCAGGAACAAACACCGTAATCGGTTTTTGGCTGATATTTTTCAACGTATATAGTTCACACATAAGTGGCTTTGTTGGAGAAGGATAAATGATACGTTCCATTTGAAGAGTCGGCAACATAACCTTACCGGCCCCTAACCCGATATTTGATTTACCTATTGAAAAATTACTAACAACCCGTAAGCAACCATCAATCTCCAAGTCCACCACTTCTTCACGTTGCAGATTCAAGCCATTCACACTCAATAAAGAAGGAATATCCGTCTTTATTCGATGCAACAAACTTGCATGAGTGTTATTAGGGATAGTACGAAGCATTGGGAATACCAATGAACGTTCGGCAGTAAAAGCCTTATCTTCCGTTACATTCCAACGCAAGACGAAAGCCATCTGTTCCCCACTCATTTCAATATGGTCTGAATAAGCCTCATCCAATTGAGGCAAGTCCAATAATATACCATTTGACTTTTCAGACAATTTCCAATGCACTTGTGCCGAAAGATTAGCAAACAAGATGCACGATAAACATAATACAAACAGTCTTTTCATCATTATTTATTAGATTTAATTATTCAAAGCCTTTTCCAATAACCGGAGTTCTTCAGGTGTATAGCAGGTCTTTTCAACATCTTCCCCTGCATGTTTGGAAAGAACTGACCAAAAGAACTTAAGCTTCTGCCAGGGAGTAGTCATATTGGCAAAGTCATCAGACTTCATCATACGTAACTCCCTGAAAGCTTTTTTATATATAATCCAGCCATATTCCGATTTAATACGCATTAAAGTGTATTGAATGGCATCTCCATTGTTTTCTGCCTTTCCTGCACCAATGGACTTGTCATAAGCCAACTTGTAATAAGAGGAGTTCTCTCCCACATACAAAGTTTTGTTCTGTGTCATGGCCCCTTGCAGTTTTTCCAACGCATAAGACATTCTGAAATTAGCGAAAATCTCATCGTTCCAATCCCAATCGGTACAATCTACATTAAAAACATGCGCTATTTCATGCATCAATCCGAAACACCAGTCTCCCTGTTCAGCAAAACGTTCAAGCTGTGCCTGATTTCTTACATTACTGTTCCACAAGATAGGATTGCCAGCCAAAGCCCAATAGCCTTTTTCAATACCCGGAGTGGTCATAATCGTGATTTTCCGGCCGTTATAAGGAATATTGCCAACCAAATCCTTATAGGCTTCATATACATCATCCCAATGTGATAACAGTTCAGCCATCTTTTCTTTGGAGATAGTAACCATTTCATGAGGAAGAACAAATCTTATGTATTTACCTTCCTGAATGTATAGTTGTTTGGTTACATTCTCTACCTTTATATTATCAAACCAAGCCTTACCGGTAGCCAATCCACCGTTATAAGTACCTTCCAGTCCACCCAATGAGCAATACAAGCCAACGATTCCGCTTTCCGGTGCTTCCACATCAACATACACTTCGGTCCAATCATTCGTATCATAAAGGAACGATGAGGCGTTCCAGATTTGGTCTTCTACGGTAGAAGGAACGATAGACAATACAGCACCACGACCTTCTTTTACGTTCTCGGTTTTTACCATCGCACTGAATCTGTAAATATCCCCGGGAACAAGTCCTTCCATCATATAAGTAGCACCTTTAGTCGCTTTCTTCTTGTTTTCTACAAACAGGCAACGGGAGCCATCAACCCCTTGACGAAGGAAAGTAACCTTGCCAACAGAAGTTGTATCCTTTACCCACTTCTTACTATCAGCTGACTTATTGAAATCACACTGATAAATGGTTGTTTCCTGTGCTGTACCCACTTGAAATGCACACCACACGAGCAATAATGACAATACAGTTCTCATATATCAGATATTACTTTTTGAATAATTCATGTTCAGGTATTTCCCAAGTATCTGTTCGGAACGGAGCAAGTGGAGTACCCATTCCTGTCATTACATTGGCTTCAATGACATTGCGGAAAGCATAACGTACTGCAACCGGAGTCTTGACCGAATCAGATTCCACAGTGATACGGTCGGAAACCGGCCAAGAGAGACGTGCTTTCGCCGGATAAAATTTTCGATTCTCTCCAGCTACCTCAAAACCTTTCACCGAAATCACTTTCATGTTCTTGTCTACCCAAGAGAAATTGTTTCCTACAGCATCAAATTCTGCATTGTCGGCCATTCCTTCAAAACGTAAGGTTACTTTAGAGCCATCAATTTCCATCCCTGCATACTTAGGAGATTCCGAAGCAAAACCAGTAATGCCATACGTCTTTTCCAGCGCGATTCCTGCCAATCGTTCTCCCACTTCACGCTTAAAAGGAGGATGTATAATAGAAGGGAAAGAGAGGTCGGTTGTAGGTGCCACATATACATCATTCAAAGTCTTTGCCGCATAATATTGCCCTTCTATTACTACCGGTAAAGAAAGGTATTCCATACCGTCGTAACGATACTGAACAAGCTGCGTACATAGAAATGGCATAGCATCATTTCCCCAAGCTTTACGCCAAGATTGGATGAGAGAGACAAACAATTTACCATAGTCAAAGGCTCTGTCGCGATTAGATTCACCTTGATACCAAATAAATCCTTTTGCAGTAAACGGAGTAATAGGGTGTATCATTCCATTATACATGCTTTGAGGAGCAAAACCATTCTCGTCCGGTTGCAACGCATGTTCCATATCAATTCCTTTCGTAGACTGTATGGCTTCACGCGTCATCCAAACTTCTGCATTCGTTCCGCCCCAATACGAAGTAACAAGACCAACCGGAACACCTAAGATGTCAGTAAGCATACGACCGAAGAAATAGGCTGCCGCGCTACAATCTGCGACGTTTTGCGGAGTAGGCAATTTCCATTCGCCTTTACAATCGTCTTGCAATTCTTCGATACGATTCCGGCCGACATTAAAGATACGAATATCCGGATGGGCATAACTTTCTCTAATTGCTTCAGCAGCTCCTTGTACCGGTTGAGCCACAAATCCTTTAATGGGCATTTCCATATTAGACTGGCCACCACAAACCCAGACTTCACCAAGCAAAACACCTTTCAAGACCTTCTTTTCACCATCGGAAAATTCTATTTCATAAGGGCCACCAGCCTCATCCGTAGAGACTTTAAGGCTCCACTTTCCCTCTGCATCACTTTGAGTTTTATATTTCTTATCGTTCCATGAAGTAACTACCGTTACCGCATGGTTAGGCTGAGCCGTACCCCATAAATTTACTTCACTATTTCGCTGAAGTACCATGTTGTCTGTCAAAATTGCCGGCAATTTCACTGTAGCATGTACAGTATTAAATGACAAACAACCCATTGTCAACAATAATCCTATAATAAATGTCCTCATAATTAGTTTATTTAAAGTTCAAAGATTTCTATCATTACACTTTCATTCAAGAGCTTTCAAGATACCCTTTGCCCAGAACTTAGCCAATTGCTTGGCACCTTTTGGAGTAGGATGCAAATAAAAGACACCTGCATTTCCATCTTCCGGATAGCAATATTTCTCATAATTCTTTTCAAAGAATTCATAAGCGTCCACATCTCCCATCATAGCATCTTCACGTTCATTAGCAAGTTCTTCAAGTACGGGAGCATAGCCTATCAAACGGTTCAAGCCTTTCAAAAGGTACATAGCGCCGTTATAAGTATTAGGGCTATACCATATCGGACGTTGGAAAACAAACTTTGCACCAGGAGCAAGTTCCTTCAGTGCTTCCATAATTGTGATAAGATTCTTCTTGTAATTCTCATTGGATACAGGACAACCGGTAGGACCGGTACATGCACTATCATTGGTTCCTAACATGATGGAAAAAACAATAGGAGCAGAAGTTGCTGCTTGTACTTCTTTAATAGCTTTTTCCACACGAGGGAAATAGCGTTTAGCCGAAGGAAGAAAGTCGTAAGTTGTCGCCCCACTCCATCCACAATTACGCCATACCACATTCGCTTTCAACTTCTTTTCAAGCATCTGAGAAGTATATACAGGAGGAGCCGTCATATCACGTTGTTCGTGCATGGCACCAAACGTTATACTGTTGCCAATATAAATAATGGCAAAATCTTTTCCATAATTCCCGGCCTGTACATACAAAACCGAGAAAAGAACCATCATCAGAAATGAAAGAATCTTACGTATCATATCAACCTTATTTATTTTTAGTGAATATTATAGCAAAGCCTCCACCGGAACCCATAAACAGAGTCAACTTATCGGCGGAAGTTACTATCTGTTCCATCAACTTATAATCTTCGGCTACCCGATCTACATTAAGTCCGTCTTTATAGATTCGAGCTGTGTACTCGCCTTCAGAAAGAAAAGAGAGGTCAACTTCAACAGTCCGTTCATCCCAGTCATTATACGCGCCAAGATAGAAATCGTTTCCTTTCTTACGCCCCATAACGAGGTATTTATTCCACTCACTTTGATGAACGAAAGTACTGTCAAATACCGCAGGTATACTATTAATAAAATGTGTGGTTTCACTTTCACGTATGTAATTCGTAGGCGAATCACAAAGCACCGAAACCGGCATATCAAATATAATGTAAGTGGCTACCTGATGGGCGCGTGTTCCTTGACTCATCGGTCGGTGGTCAATGGAACGGAACATATCACGCTTGCGGTTAAGCATTGCGCCGGGAGTATAATCAAGCGGGCCGGCTACCTGTCGCATAAAAGGTATCATCAAATCGTTATGCGCCATATCTGCCTTTGTCTTGTCTGTCCACTTCAACTGTTCAAGTCCAAATACCGCTTCAAAGTTTACTACGTTAGGATAAGTGCGGTTCAACCCTTTAGGTACATAAACGCCATGCAGATTAAGCATCATGTTATACTTGGCAGCAACAGCCGCCATGCTATAAGTACGTTCTATCAAGTGTTGGTCTTGACGTTCAAAGAAATCAAGTTTAAAACCAGCTATTCCCAACTTTGAATAATAAGCACATACTTCCTCTGCTTGCTTGTCAAAAGCATCGCCCACCATCCATAAAATCAAACGAACGTCCTTACTCTTGGCATACTCACAAAGCATGGGAATATCAAGTGCCGGATCGGCATCCATCACATTTCGATTATGATAGGAATACCAACCATCATCTATTAACACATAATCAAAATGGTACTCGGAAGCAAAATCTATATAATATTTATAGGTATCATTATTAAATCCCACTTTAAAATCCACGTTATAAATGGAACAATGATTCCACCAATCCCATGTAGAACGTCCAGGTTTAATCCACGAAGTATCTTCTATGCGACAAGGAGAGGCAAGCGCATATACCATATTATTTATGGGTACTTCTTTTTCGTTGGCCGCATAAGCAATGATTCGCCAGGGATAGGTACGGTTACCTTCAACCGAAGCAATATAAGGGGCCCGTTCCGACACACGCAACACTCCATTCGATGTATCTTTGTGTTTTAACGGATAAGGTGGGAACTCTCCTACAAGGCCTAATTCCTTTGTATTATAATTAATGAACATACCGGGATAATTCTCTACATCCGATTCAAGCAACAACACTTTTTCCTCGTTATCATAATGCACCATGATAGGCATGTAACTAAGACGTCCTTCATGATTCTTGAAATGTGAGACCGGCTCTGTTTCGTATTGCTTCTCAAAGCTGGCCACATACTTATCCTTAAAGAGATCGCCATACGGTAATGTTACTTGCACATCCTTTTCAAAATTGAATTCAACAACTTCATTCTTGATAGCAAGTCTTTTCTTGAAGGTTGTAAAAAGGCGGTACGCAACACCGTCATTGAAGGCACGAACTTCAATTCCCCAATTACCCTTCATCTTTAGGACAAGACTATTGTATTCACTTTCAAAGGTACTTTGACGATAAAGAGGGGCAACAAAAGTTTCCGCTTGATGGTCTTTTCGAACGTTCAATACTTCCGGTTGATTACCCAGCATTGTTCCATCTTCCAGTTCTAAAGCAATAGTAGAAGGAGCCACCAACGTCTTATCGCCGGCCTCTACCGTATAAGTTACCTTTTCATTTACTCCTATAACCATACGGAGATTACCATTCGGACTGATAACCGTATAATCCCTTGCCGAGAGTAATAGTACATTCAGCAACAAAAGTCCTAATAATAATGCTTTTCTTCCCATTCTACATCGTCTGTTTTTCATTGTTCTACCCGTATATCCATATTACTACAACCATCAAAGACAAAGGGGCGTTGTTCTTTGAGTTTATACTCATAGTCGGTCGTCTTTTCTATTTTATTATTCACAAAAAGACAACTATCGGTACTTACAAAGTTAAGAAGGCGAGGATCGAAAACCCGAAAAGTATTGTTTTCAATCGTGATGTTGCGATTATAACGACTTTCAAGCTTGTTTTCACGAGGACCATTACCGGTAGCGATACAAGCTTTTCCCCAATTAACGTATCCATAATTACAATTATCGAACACATTATTACGGATAATTACCTCACGAACCCCAGCTTGTTCAAACCAATAATACCCATCCCCTTCAAACAAGATAGCTGCCCCCGGGATATGGAAATAACAATCTTCCACAATGGTCTTTGCACGTGAACCGAGCAACAATCCTCGCGCACGATTATTGCCCATACGACATCCTTTAATTAATACTTCCGGATAGTCAAGTGTTGTTATCAAGTCGCTAACGCGCACCGAATCAGATAGAGGTTCAGTAAATGTTACTTCATACCACTCCTTGTTCAAACGACGACATTCCTTAACCACCGGACAGGCATGTGTAATAAGGCTGTATTGATGTAATAATTCACACTTCTTGCCCGGTTGCAAAATATCAAGCCCATATTGTTGATCATGAGGGAACTTAACCAACAACTTATCATCGGCTCGTTTCTGCATTACCATACCATACATGCCATGAATATTGGTTGCATCGTCTATTTGGTTAAACATCTCACACTCTATCATCCGCACATAGCCTGAGCAATGTGAAAAATGGGTAGCATCTGCTGTAATGCTCACCATACGTCCGTTGGGGCGTGGCTTAATGCTTACTTTGTTTATTTCTATATTAGAGCTGAACTGAGCCACAACACCCATACCTCCACAATGATAAATATTCATGTCCCGAACAAGTACATCATGGCTATGGTTGATAATCACACAAGGCGAATAACGATGGCGATGTCCACCCGGCCCAAGCATCAGCACATTCCCGGGAGTTACATTCAGGCGTTTGTGATACACCCGTACATTGCCATCTGGCAACTGTTCTGCAGGAATCGTGTTCTGTTGCAACCAGTAATCGGCTCCATAAAGTTGAGGTTCCCGACGTTCGCTATTCCATTCCAGCAAGTGGGAGACCGGATATATTTCGCCTCGTTCATCAAAGAAATGAAGATCACCGTTGATAATCTTATAAATGTATTCCTTATCAAAAGACAAATCAGCCCAACCTTCTCCGGCCTTTATGATTAGACCTTCGGAATGAAAGGCACGAGCATAATCTACACTGAAGCCGGTAATCTTCACATTCCGACAACTATCTATATTAAAAGGAACCATATAACCATGAAACAACAAGTTGGCACCAACTCCAACAATTTCAAAGTTCTCCATCTTCGACACATCGAGAAGGATACGTTTGAGAGCCGCAGTATTATTGCTTACATACTGATACTTTTCAAAAGCATAATCGGGATAAAGGGAATAATCACCGGCAGGAACGATGAGTTTGGAAGCTTTTACTGCTTTGCAATACTCCAACGCATTGCGAAAAGCGAGTGTGTGATCACTATCAATGGTACCTTCTACCATAAAGTCTTTCAAGTTCACTTCCGGCCTGCTATTTACACTCGTACAAGAGGCAAACAATACGCAGAAAAACAGGTGTATTATAGTCTTCCACATATACTTTTCTCCTTTTAAGAAAACAAGTTCATATATATATATATATATATAAACTTCCTAATTTTTTTTCAACTTTTTGAAGACCATTTTTCCTTTCTTCAACGGCAGTTTTCATTATCATTTACAAATAAGAAAACCACATCGTTCTGCTATCACAACAGAGAAAATTCATAAGAAGAAAAAAAGAGTCTAAAACCCAGGCATTTAATTGTAGTATTCTCTTAAAAACAATGTTTTACGTCTTCCACAACTGATGCGAACCCTCTCTCACGACTCGTGAGAGAGAGAGCTTACTCACCAATCGTGAGAATGGTATATTAACAGCATCTTATTATTAACTAAACAGGTATCGACCTTTCTTTTTATTTCAATAAGCACGTGTTTATTCTGTAACTTTTTAATAAAATTTCTTTGACTATTAATATTTTTATGTAACTTTACCTTTTGAGAAAGCTAAGAAACATTTATTTTGTACATTATTTTCTCAACGAATACATTCAAAAGTAACTGATTTACATTAAGGTAAAGTTTGTTTTATTTAAATATTGCATTATGAGAAAAATGTTTGTGTTCCTTTCATTGCTTTTGGCAATGGGTACAGCAAGTGCCGAGAACTATCTTATTTCAACCGCAAAGACTTCTTTGCTTATTACAGCAACGGAGGGAGAAAAGCCCTTATATCAGTATTACGGTGCGCGCATCGAACAAAGTGATGTACAAGGCATTTTTGATGCCGGACTTGCCCTAAACGCAGATAGCTATCCGGCATTCGGTGTTAAGACTGCTAACGAGAAAGCCATTGCCGTTATGCACAACGACGGCAACATGACACTCGACCTGGCCGTAACCGGCGTACAACAATATTCCGCTGAAGATGGAAGTGCCATCACAGAGATTTCCATGAAAGACAAAGTATATCCGTTTATCGTAAAACAGTTCTTCAAGGCCTACAAGGACACAGACATTATCAGCACCTGGACAGAGATTGAGAATCAGGGAAAGAAGCCTGTAACCCTCTACCGATTTGCCTCTGCGTTTTTTCCTCTTCAACGGGGCGACAACTGGATGACACATTTTCATGGATTTTGGGGAGCAGAGCATACAATGGCCGAAGAGCCGTTGACCAATGGCCAAAAAACAATCTCCAACAAAGACGGAATGTGCAACACCGAACAAGATAATCCTTCTTTCCTTTTGTCATTGGATGGTAAGCCCGGCGAAGAACATGGGCAAGTATTCGGCGGCACATTGGCATGGACGGGCAATTACCTTATTAAAGTAATTGCTTCCAATACGGCTCTTTCCGTAAGTGCCGGTATCAACGAAGAAACTTCCTTTTACAAATTAGAGAAAAGCGAAATATTTACCACACCCGAGTTCTGTATGACTTTCAGTACAACAGGTAAAGGCGGTGTCAGTCGCGCTTTCCATCGTTGGGCTCGCAAATACAAGTTATGGGATGGGAATACCCCTAAAGACATCTTGCTGAACAGTTGGGAAGGTGTATATTTTAAGGTTAACCAGCAGGAAATGGATAACATGATGAAGGAATTCTCTGCTATCGGAGGTGAGCTTTTCGTCATGGACGATGGTTGGTTTGGAGATAAATATCCTCGCAACAATGGTTCTACCTCTTTGGGAGACTGGGTAGTATGCAAGGAAAAACTTCCTGAAGGGATTGGTGGTTTAGTGGCCTCAGCCAAGAACCACAACATCAAGTTTGGTATCTGGATTGAACCGGAAAGCTCCAACACTCAAAGCGAACTCTTTGAAAATAAGCCTAAATGGATTCTTCGTACAGACAATCGCCCTGTATCTACCGGTCGCGGCGGCACACAAGTCATTCTTGACCTCTCCAATCCGGAAGTACAAGACTTTGTGTTTGGCGTAGTCGATTCACTCATGACCAACTTCCCTGAAATTAAATACATGAAATGGGATGCCAACTGTATGGTGCAAGACTATGGTTCCTACTATTTACCAAAGGATAAACAATCCCACATTTACATTGAATATCATCGTGGACTTCGTAAAGTCGTTGAACGAATCCGCGCCAAATATCCCCAACTTGTTATGCAAGCTTGTGCCGGTGGCGGTGGTCGAGTAAACTATGGCTGGCTTCCGTATTTCAATGAATTTTGGACAAGTGATGACACAGATGCTTTGCAACGTATTTATTTGCAATGGGGAGTATCCAACTTCTACCCAGCCATCGCAATGGCTTCTCACGTAAGTGCCGACAAGAATCACCAAACCGGTCGTCGTTTGCCTTTGAAATTCCGTTTCGATGTGGCCATGTCCGGACGCCTCGGTATGGAAATCCAACCTAAAGACATGTCGGACACCGACAAAGCATTTGCCAAACGCGCCATTGCCGCCTATAAGACGATTCGACCGGTTGTACAGTTTGGCGACCTTTATCGTCTTGTGTCTCCTTACGACAACAAAGGTTTAGCCTCATTGATGTACGTTACTCCGGAACAAGACGAAGCCGTCTTCTATGTCTACAAGACAGCTCATTTCATCAATTCCATCATTCCTACGGTTAAGATGGCCGGCCTTGATGCCAATAAGAAGTACAAGGTAAAAGACCTTACCCCTGTCGACGCAAGCAAACCTTGTGCTGTTGACGGTAAGGTATTCAGTGGCAAGATGTTGATGGAAGAAGGATTGGCCATGAGAAACTTCTTGAAGTCAGAGTATTCAAGTGTTGCCCTACAACTTGTAGAAGTTAAGTAATAAACAAAATTCAAGTCGACATGATCCATTTAAATAAAGGAATAATTTTAGCGTTTTGTTGCATGGGAGCTTTGCTTGTTTCATGCAACAAAGCCCAACAAAAAGAGGTTTCCGTAGCCGATTTCGGAGCTTTTCCGAATGATGGCAAGAACGACTTTCAAGCATTACGCGAAGCCACTTCCTATTGTCGTGAGAACCCGGGAACAACCCTTGTTTTTCCTCCAGGGAAATACGACATCGACCACGAAGAAGCCCGAAGAATAGAATTTGAAGCGATTAGTGGGGCGTATGGAGAGAGTGTACAACGAACACTCTTCAAGCCCGATGGTCCTTACGTTACTGCAATGAACCTTACAGGATGTAACAATACGACCATCAAAGCCTATGGTGCAACCCTTTTCCTTCATGGTTGGTATGAAGTTATAACCATACAAGGAGCAAAGAATGTAACCATTGATGGTATTTCCATCCTGTACAACCGTCCACCTTCAACCATCGGTAGAATCACAGAAAGCACCGAAGAATGGTTTGAAGCAGAATTTGACACCGAACGTTATCGCTTCATCGACAGTAAAGTAACCGGACGCCTTCATTTCTTTGATCCTATACGCAACAGATTATACACCGGTCGAACAACCAAGAAAGAATTGGTTGCCCCTGGGAAAATACGTTTTCAATCAAAGAAAGCACCTGCAATAGGAGACTACTTTATTTTGCGACATGGTGGACACTACCGCCCTGCCATCATGATAAAAGAATGTGAAGATGTCGCTTTCCACGATGTAAAAATTCACAGTCAGCCAGGCATGGGAATCGTAGGCCACTTGAGCAAGAATATCATGATAGACAATCTTCAAGTGGTTCCCGAAGCAGGTAGTGTAATCTCGACCAATACAGATGCCACCCACTTTACCTCTTGTTCGGGTACTATTACCATCCAAAACTCTAAGTTTAAAGGACAAGGCGATGACTGTACAAACATCCACAGTTACTATTATCGCATGTACCCTGAAGGCGACAACAAGATTGAAATTAGGATTGAAGGCGCAGACCTTCATGCCCTATCCCTCGACTATCCACAGATTGGTGATACAATGGTCGTTATCAACAACAAGAGCATGGAAGAACAAGGACGTTACTTAGTCCAAAATGTAGATACCTCTTCTGTGGATTGGAAAGTAGTTATCGGACTGGATAAGAAAATCGATGTAGAAAACCTTGATAAGTTCTACATGTGGAACTACTCACGTTTCCCCAAAGTGCGGATATACAACAATTCCGTCCATAGCCATCTTGCTCGTTCATTCCTTATCAAGAGTCGTGATGTTGTTATTGCAAAGAACTGTATCCAAAACAGTACAATAACAGCCATCAAGTTAGGAGCAGAATTAAGTTGGAGAGAAAGTGCCCCGGCCGAAAACGTACTCATAGAAGAGAATTACATTACAGGCTGTGGTTATGAAGCGGGTAATTCCGTACCTTCTTGTATTACATTAAGTACCGAAGCCCTCGAATTACCCCCTTATTTAAATAAGAACATTATCATCCGGAACAACATATTTGATACAGAAAAAGATGTTGCCGTTCTTTTAAAAGATGCAGAGAATGTTCTTATCGAAAACAACATGACTCAAAAGAAAGACTACGTAAAGGTAGATAATTGTCAGAATATTACTATCAAGTAATAAACACAGGGGTTACAGGTTATTGAAAGTACCCCAAAGAAAGAGAATAGATTGAGGCTGTGCATTCTATGTTTTATTTGCATAGAAACATAGAATGCACACCTCAGTTTACTAAAGCTATTTTTCTAATGTCAGTTCCTATCAGAGGTTTTCTTCAATACTTCTTAATGTGTGTCCAGACATGGTAATGGCATTAGCGTCTAACTGACTTAAACGTGAACGTATAAATACAGACATCTTCTTTAACATTTCCTTGTCCTTTGTTTCGATTAGTCTTGGGAAATTCAGAATCAACAGATTTTGGTCTGCACTATTCAGCGCATCAAATTCCGCTTCACACATACTCAAGAAGGCATTATCGTCACTTGAATGTCTACATTCAATTAACTTAAAGATAGGGGCATACGGATATTTTTTATCCATTCCTATTTCTTGCATACTTTTCTTTAGAGCTTGATATTCTTCTTCCTTATAACTCTTTTGTTGACGTTGATAGCCAGAAAAATAAGTATTCAAGGTCGAACGGTATAGCTTTTCAATTCGTGCATTGATTCTTTCTGCTACATACTGACCAAATTCCTGGCGATGTTCTATCATGAATGTAGCTTTAGGATCATTCAAAGAGATGGTATAAACGGTGTACAAGAAAGCGTTTTCAGAAGCCAGACGTTGATTATTGTCAAGTGAGTTGAAATAATCATTGATGATTTTGAAACCTTCGTTCTCCTGTCCTTTCTGCATTTTCGACATGGCATACAAATTTATCAATTCCGGTGTTCTTTCACCCGAGTTGTAGCGTGCTTCCATGCGTTCCGGCGTTTGCTCCGGATTTAATCCTGCTTTAATACGGTTGATAAGGGTTTCGCCATCCATAGAACCTTTCAGTTCAAACAATACCTTTTTTTGTGTGTCAACAATGATAAAGGTTGGATATGCCGATACTTTGTATGTTTTGGCCAGTTCCTTTCCCTCCTTTTCTGCATTGTATTTTACGCACACAAAGTTCTTGTTCATAAATTCGCCGACAGCAACTTGCGGAAAGACATTCTTTGTCATGTTCTTACAGGGACCACACCAATCGGTGTAGAAGTCTATAAATACTTGCTTCTTCTCTTTAGCGGCGGCGGCAATAGCCTCATCGAAACTCAGATCTCTGAACTGTGTCTGAGCTTTTGCTGACAGTACAAAGACTGTCAGCAAAAGGATTGAAATTATTTTTTTCATATAAGATCGATTAATTTGCGGCATTACGATATTCTACTTTTACAACTTTCAAATCGGTATGCCATTCTTCGCCTTCAACGGGTGTAACCTCAATCAGATTTTGGTTGTCCGTCATGGTATAACCATAAACTGTACCCTTTTCTGAAGCATTATAGGTGGCTACAAGCACATGATTCGGATCGTTGTTCGAATTATAATCCATACCAACGTAAGTGATTTCTGCACCAAAATCGCGAACTAACTTGTTTTCATTACGATTATAGTCATAAGCATAGAGTTTGCTTCCTGCTGCATATAAAATAATTTGCTGCATGGAGTAGAATGCATAATGATTGGCTGAAGCAAAGTCGGTAGCTACACTCAAATCAATGGTGCGTTCTGCTTGTGCCAACACGCTAATACCTGCTACACGGAACAAGTAAACGAAGTAGTTATCTTCTGTATCACGCATCAATGCATACGAACGTCCGGCATTTCCATAACCGTTTTCCCCATAGATCAAGCTTCGTTCCGAAGCGTATGCCTTTTGGTCAAAATAGAATGGGGTTCCATCGTTTGTTAACTTCACCGAATATTTGGAGAAAGAATAAGATGAATTTAAACGTACAAAACAATTTTCTGTTTCGTTGTAAAAACACATTCCCGATACATACGTTGAATTACCCGGATAGAACACATATTTTGAAGGTTTAAACAATTCTGATGTTGAAGCTGAATAGCGGTTAATAGGGTTACCGTAAGCTTCGGCTGCACCATAGAAAGAGCCGTTATAGTATTCGTTCTCTGTACAAAGCACACGACTGGTACGAGCCAGATTCATATTGGTCTTTCCGATGGAACGAGGCCATATTCCGATAACCTTCATCGGACGAGTAACAGGAATAGTCGGGAAAATAAAATTCTCCGGATCACCCGATTCTTCGATCAGATTGAACGAAGTCTGACTGGCACTGTTTTCCACTTGATAAGAACCGGACTTGGTAACTATCCACAAGTTGTTAAAATCAGGATAGAATGAATAATAACCGGTGAAAAAGACATCTTCAGCACCTTTCAATTCAAGGTTGTTGTTCAGGATATTGGGAATGACAGCAATATCACGTCCTTCAATCATGCTGACAAAATCCAACCCAACCGTTTCGTCTTCCTTGTCGCCAAACAGATAAAATCCGCGAACAAACGGACTAATGATATTCAGTGTACATTCTTTTTCCCATTTCAAACCGGTTACTTTATCTTTCACAGAGAAGTAAAGAGTATAAGTACTTGGTGCCGCTACAACCTGATACGAAAGATTCCGTTCGGTAGAAATGACTTCGTGGTGATGGTCGGTAATTCCGTTATCACACAAATACCACTCATATTCCAAATCTGACTCATCGGTATTACTGAGAGTCCCCTTGATTTCCGGTGTAATTTCCAAAGTCTCTTGTTGCGTCACTACATGGTACGCTTCTTCTATACCCGAAATTTCTATTTCATTGATAGGAGCCATGAGGTCATTACCTTCGTCTTCGACACAAGACGAAAGGCTGAACATGGCAGCTATGACTGGAAAGAATATATATTTCTTTTTCATGATTTAATCGTTATGTTATTATTGATAATATTCTTCAGGTGTGGTAAATGGTGCCCAAGCATTACTTCCTCCTAATGTACTTACTGCATTGCAATACATCATGGTACCATCTTCATCCAATACCGGTTCACGTGCAATCGCTTTTTCAATCAAATAGCGTGCCAATGTTTCACCAATAGCTGCCATACGTGCTGACGGCATTGTTTTGGCACTGGAAAAATCGTCAATGGTCGTTCCTGTCAATTCCATAATCAGTTTCCACTTTTTGGGAGAGAAAGCACCAAGCGAACCTATACCTGTAACATTGCTTCCTGCCCACTGTTTTGGCCGAGACATCACATCAAATACGAAAATATTATGGACGGATGCATCGTGGTTGTAATCGAAAACAGGATTGGAGGTAGGATCATACTGTTCCGGTGCCTTACCGAAGTCGGTATACATCAGGCTGAAGTGCTCGTTTTCAACCAACTGCAACTGTAACAACAGCGTATCTCCATACATGTGTTTCGTTCTATGGAATGTCAAATCAATGTTAGTACTGGTTTCACCGGCCTTGATTACGTAGGTAGAAGCCAAACCATCGAAATCTCCCGACTGAAGTTCTGTACTGTCGGCCGCTACCACTACGCTGAACTCACGATCGTAATCAGCGGGCATACCAGATGCCTGCACTTTCAAGCTCAATGGAATATCATCGTCCAACGTACTACCGAAAGATACGGTAGAGTAGAATTCATGCGACCATAAGTCTTTGTCAATCCATTCTGCACCTTTACGGACATCAAAATAGATAC
Source organism: Bacteroidaceae bacterium (assembly GCA_017467385.1). GTDB lineage: Bacteria > Bacteroidota > Bacteroidia > Bacteroidales > Bacteroidaceae > Phocaeicola. The sequence continues at coordinate 28,959 of JAFTSK010000155.1, read as the reverse complement.
AATCCTTACCTTCGTAGGTCATCAGTTCCTTTTCGCAACCGGTTAATGCCAATAGACAAATTCCGGCACATACTGTTAATATCTTATTTCTCATAATGGTTCATTAATTAATTTGCACGTTTATCTTCTTCAACAGGAGGCAATGGCCATACATAGTTCTGCAAACTCATGGAAACTTCGGCTCCATACCAGCCTGCATATTCATAATCACCGGCTGATCCGCTCAATACAGATGTTTTTCCCAATCGCTTGTAATAGAAATAAAGCTGTCCTTCACCAATGGTTTCACGGGCAAACTCATTGCCTATATAAGTTTGAATAGTTTCCTGGGTATCGAAATCAGTCAATTCAAGATTCACACAGTTACGGTTAGAACGAATGGTATTGATGTATCCGATTGCTTCAGTCAAATCTGTAGCACATTCGGCGGCAATGAGGTAGATTTCACTCATACGCAACAAAGGAATCATGTACCGGCGTGTTTCGCTGACATATATATCATCGTATTTCTTGAAGCACAAAGCAGTATGCATGGTTGTTCCGCCCACATTATCCACTTCTTCGATTGTTTCAACAGACCACATTTCCGACAAACGCAAATCATTCATGTCATCATAGAACCAATTGATTTTTGTTGTCATATCTCCTTCAGCCATTGTTTTTCCTGCAAATGTCAAAGCATTGGTATAGCTGGCATTAGGATTGAAATAGCTGTCGTAAAGATTCAATCTGGAAACATTGTACAGGCTGAACATTACTTCCGTTGAGAAGAGCAAGTCCGGATTGTCTCCTTGTACTTTAGCTTTGGCAGTCCAGGGGAACACCTCGTTTGTTTCACATTCAGTAATGATAGCCTTTGCACATTCATAGGCTGCAGTCTTATCGCCTTTCCAAAGATAAGCACGGGCAAGCAAACCTTGTACCGCATAATAGTTCAAACGGAACTGACGGTAACGGAAGTCAACTCCTTCGTTCAAGTCCTCCGGTTCGCTGTTCAATACACCTTCTGTACGTATCCGGTCATCCTTCAATAATTCGGAAGCCGCCTTTAAATCACGGATTATTTTCTCCATCACCTTTTCGGCAGAAAGCAGTGGCTGGATTTCTTTGGAAGAAGTTTCCTGATAAGGAATACAGATGGTGTTAAGGGTTCCTTCCGAATAAATCGGTCCATAGATACGGAGCAAATCAAAATGCAACATGGCACGAAGAGCTAAAGCTTCTCCTTTGACATACGGATAATAGTGTTCTTTCAAAGTCGATTCCGGTGAGTCACAGAACTCTAACAATGTATTCAGATTGGCTATCAAGCTATATAAACCTGTCCATACATTTCCTGACATGCTTCTAAAAGAGGGACCGTCAAAATCGAAATTGTAATAAGGGTATTGATTGTGATTGGAGCCTATATCATAAAGCTTGGCCATCGCATCAATGGTACCCATAGAAAGAGTGGTACTATATTGTTCGTTCATTTTGGCATATACACCGTTTAATACGGAAGTATATCCATCATTCGTTTCAAATAGTTTGTTTTCCAAAATGGAGTCTTCCAAATCCACTTCAAGCCAATCGGAACAAGAGGTGGTGGTGTTTGCCAACAAACCCGAAACTATTACTATCTTAAATAAATTCTTTATATTCATAATTCATGACTTAATTAGTTAGAAACGCAATCCCAAAGAGGCAGATACGGAACGTTGGAAAGGATAATCCAAACCACGTTCTTCCTTAATGGTAGAAATACGGAATATATCATTCATGTAAACTCGGAAAGTAAGTGAAGACAAGCCCATAGTCTTAATCCAGGGAGCTGTTGTCGTTTCATATCCCAATGATATGGACTTACATTCCAATGTATTGTCATCGGCAATAAAGCGTGAAGAAACTTGAGTAGCCGAAGTGTCATCAATACGCTTGAATTTGGCGATGTCGCCCGGTTTCTGCCAACGGTCGTACAAAGCACGCTTGTCCTGATTGTATCTCAATTCTGTAGAAGAAATGTTCTCTACCTTATTTAATAGGGTGTTCAGCACTGTTTGGCCACCATATCTATAACGGAAATTGATACCTAATGAAAGTCCCTTATAACGTAAAGTGGAACCGAAGTTTCCATCAAAATCAGGAGTTGCATCACCGCAAATAACTTCTTCTGATGCATCCCATTTGTAGGTATAACTACCATCTTTCTTAATAAAGACTTCATTACCTGTCAACGGATCAATACCTGCTGATTTTACCGCCCACAATGCAGTGCTACTTGCTCCGTCATAGTAACGGTTCAAAGTTTGATTGGAACGTCCTTCTTCATTCAGTTTCTCAAGCAAATCTCCAATCTTGTCATATTTGGTCTTACTGCTTAGTGTACTGAAGCTCAACATCCATCTCCAGTCGCGGTTACGGATTACATCATAACGGGCAGACATAGAGAAGCTTCTGTTCTTGGTAGCACCGATATTCATAGGAATGGAAGAAGTACCTGTAGAAGTCGGTTGCTGGATTGTTAACAGAATCGGGTCCGTATTGCGGATGGTATAGTCTGCTGTAATACTAAGGCGGGAGTCGAACATATCAAGGTTAAGACCAACGTTATGCTGGGTGGTACGTTGCCATTGCAAGTTCTGGTTCCCCCATTGGCTTACGATAGCCGCCAAACCAAACAAGTTCGGATAAGAGGTGTAGTAAGTGTACACGTTGTTAGCCAAACGGGCATTGATGTTCTGATAACCCGGGTTACCGATAGAATATCTGAGCTTGAAGGTATTCAAGACCTTAGAGTCTTTGAACGGAGCCTCATTGTGAATATTCCATGCCAAACCGAGTGACCAAGTGGTAGAAAATGTATTTTTAACACCGAATACAGATGCGCCATCGGTACGGACATTCACATCCAACAAATAACGCAGATCGTATGCATAGTTACCATTCAAATAGAAACTGGCCGAACGACTACGACTTACCGAAGAATAAGGACGACCGCCTTGTTCGTAACCGTTGGAGAAATTAGGATTTGAGAATTGGTCGGTAATATACCCTACAGCAGTAAAGGCAGAACTCTTTGAGTCGTACTGTGTCAACTGGCTACCGCCGATAACCGTATAAGTGTGTTTACCGATAACATCCCCATAACTTGCATAAAGGTTACCGTCCAATGTAGTTGAATTGGTGTTTGAGCTATTGAAGCTTCCGCGCTTAAGTTGCTCTACTCCTGTATAAGAAGAGTCAAACGGAGATGTGAAGACTTCAGCCTTATCTCTATTGACAGTCAAACCGATACGAGCTACCAGGCGGATTTGTTCTATCGGATTGTATTCAACGTTAAAGTTGTTGTTGAATGTCAACTGATCGCTTACATTGAAACTCTTTTGTGTATAATCCCACAAAGGATTGTAAACATACTCTGTACCCGACATTCCGTCATAGCTTTCCAAAACCTGATAAATATCGCCGTAAGAATCTCTCTTGGCATAATAAGGGTTAGCACGAACGAAATCGCTGAAAGGTACGATATTGTTTTCTACATCTGTATAATAGATGTTAGTCTGGTTAGAGAAATTGAAGTTGTCCAAACGATAAGCCAGATTAACAGTCCCATCCAGATTCTGGCGTGCAGAGCCATTCATTACCCCTTCCGTATTCTTGTAGCGCAATGTCAATCCGTAACGGAACGCAGAGTCACCCCCTTCTGCATTGATGCTATGGTCGTGAGTGAAAGCTGTTCGCAAAGGTTCGTTCAACCAATACGAATCCAAGCCGGCTACTACGTTCTTTAAACGTGAATAGTAAAGGGCACGCTGCGAATCTTGCAGGATTTCACCGTTGCTATCCAATTGTCCATAATAACCTGCCATTTTTTCAAATTGAAGTTTTTCGCTGGAATTCATCAAGTTATAGTCGCTTAAGTCAGCCCATGCCACTTGATAATTACCGTTGTAACTGAATCTCAACTTACCTGGTTCCGGCTTCTTGGTCTCGATAACAACGACACCATTAGCCGCTTTTGCACCATAAATGGCTGTTGAAGCAGCATCTTTCAATATATTGATGCTTTCAACGCGGTCCATACTTAAGTCGCTGATACGGGCAAGTGTCGTTTCAAAACCGTCGAGAATGAATAGAGGCTGGTCTGGGTTGCTACCATAAGTATCTTCCAAACCTGTAATACTCATCTTACCATTGATACTGATATCCATCAAAGCATTTGGATTGGAACCTGCAAGGTTGTTATCCAAAACAGAAAATGAAGGATCGATAAGCGACAAGCTCTGTAACAAGTTCTGGTTACTGATTTCTTTCAACTTCTTTTCTGTATAGATGGCAGAAGCACCTGTAAAGCTTTCAGCTCTTCGTCTGTAGATACCGGTAATTACCGTTTCTTCGAGCACTTCACTGTCTTCAACCATGCGAATTGTCATTTTCTTCCCTACTTGAGCTATCACTTCCTGAGTTTTCATACCAATATACGAAAACACAAAAGTGTATTTCTTCTGCGGAAGGGAAATACGGAAGTTACCGTTTAAGTCTGTGATGACTCCTTCGCCTTCAATTCCTTTAACTGTAATGTTTACACCAACTAATGGATTGTCTGAATCATCTACTACAACGCCTTGATATAAGACGTTGGTTTGTTCGGTAGCATTTTGAGCATACACATTAGTAGTTGACAAGCAACATAAAACGGCAATCATGAGATATGATGCCAAAATGAAACCAAACCTTTGAATTCGCTTTTTTTTGTTCATTGCTTTAGGTTTTAATTAATAAAAGTGCGCAAACATATATCAATTTTTATTAACGACAAAATATTTCTACAAATATTTTCAAAATCCATCTCATTATTACCTTTTTAACGATAAAAAGGGTATCAAAGAAAAACATATATTGTAGTCACGAAAGTCATCAAAGAATAAAAGGGAATTAATAAGAAGTGGGTTGGGAATGTGTGTTCCCCCCTCTTGAGAGGGGGAAGGGGGTGTGTTAGAATAAGAGGGGAAATGATAATGCCAACCTACTTCTTAATCTGTCGGTTCATTGAAGAAATGAAAAAAATTCTCTTTGGAGAAACTTCCCTTCCTCCAAAGAGAATTAAGTCTTTCTCCAAAGAGAATTGGGGCCAGGGTCCATTTGGGTCCACTTACTCCCACTCCTGTGCGTTTTTCTTGGATTCTTCACACCGTTGAAGGTTATAATAGTACGTGTATTTAATTATCGTACAGAGTTTTACATATCTAATTAAGATTTCTTTATTATCTAAAATCAATCAAATACTGCTTTTTGAATCCAAGATTATTTTCGTTGCAAATGCATATATTCGGGCTTCTATAATATTCTATTTTCGTATGTAAGACAAGGGCTGAAAGCCCGCTTACCCGATAGCCCAGGGCATCGCCCTGGGGGGAGAAACGAATAGAAAAGGTTGCGCTGAAAGTGCAACACAACCTACTGTTCTGCACTTTCAGCGCAGGATTGAATGATGCCGACTATACCCAGGGCGATGCCCCGGGCTATTGAATAGAGGGCTTTCAGCCCTTAGACTATTTGCGAAACTTAAGTAATATAGAGACAAAAAGTCTGGTGGATACGTCTCACAACATATCCACCAGACTTTTTATTGCTTAAACTCCAACCATTAAAAGATCAAGGTTCGTCCTTCTCTACGGCTACGTTCCGCTTCATAGCACAACCGATGACTTTCTACCGACTGATCAATCGAAGTTGCCAAAATACGGCGGCCAGTAGCAACTGCATCCACGAAATCTGCTATCAGATTTAAGTCTGCTCCCGCATGATAAGGCGTTCCCTGAATATCAGAGAAATCATAGATGGTTTCTGTTGCCCCTCTAAAACGACGAACTCGCAAGTGTGTTTCATCACCATCAATTTCCCCTTCCGTCAAGCTAATATGAGTTTCACGATTATCTTTTAAGGTAAAAATGTCCATTGAGAAATTAATCGTTACCTCACTCTCCATTTCCATAGATACAATCTGATGGTCGACTACATCGTTATCACAATGATAGACACAGCGACCATATAGTCCATTACGGAGTTGTTCTTCGACAACATCATCAATGGTACTTCCTTCCGGCACATCAAAATTAGCAATCCATTCATGGCGTTCACGATACAAGTTGACAGCTGAGAAAGGACACTTACTTTCCACCGAACGATGACAATCAATGCATCGCGAAGCAGCACCTTCCGGTGCATTTTCTTTCTTGAACCATCGCAAAGAGCCAAAAGAAGTCAGTTTACGGCAAGGAGTCTTGGTAAGCCACAACAAGAAGTCAATATCATGGCAACACTTAGACACAAGCATCGGGTTTGTCTTAGACTCTTGACGCCACACGCCTCGCACAAAACCATGTGTGGAACGGTCAATCCCCACAGAAGAACGATGATTGATAGAAATGATTCTCCCTAAATCACCAGATTCACACAATTCTTTAATCTTCATAAAGTATGGATGATGACGAAGCACATGGCAAACCGCCACAATCACTCCTTTTTCTTCGGCCGCTTTACCAATAGCCAAACATTCTTCCAGTGTCGGCGCAATAGGTTTCTCCAACAAGATGTGATAACCGGCTTCAATAGCCATCATACAAGGTTCAAAGTGCATATTTTCCGGAGTACAGACCATTACTGCATCCGTTTCCACCTTATGCTGAAAGAACTCTTTATAATCAGAGAAGCATTGAGATTCAGTCAGTCCAAACCTCTCAGCTATATTATGACGACGAATAGGATTTAACTCAACCACTCCAACAAGCTTTACCTTATCCGGGTTGCGTTTTACATATTCCAAATATTTATTCGTTCGGTTACCGGCTCCAATCGCTACGATAGTAACCGGTTTCCGAACCTCATTAGTTTTAATGTTCATTGTGCATCTTTATTTACTCAAATCCTTAATACGGACATTACGGAACTTCAAACCTTCTCCATGTCCCAAAAAGCCAATATGTCCCCGTTTATTGAATAATCCCGGGTGATTGTTCTTATCTACTGTATAAGGATTTCTTTTACTACCATCTTCAGAAACATTGTGTCCTTGACAAGCCTCACGAATGTTTCCATCGAGAATTACTTCACCATTAACTATGACCGTTACCTGGTCGCCTATTACACGAATTTCTTCTGTATTCCATTCACCTAAAGCCGGGAATTTTACCCTCTTAGCCGGAATGATACCGTACACAGAGCCATGTTGTTGGTATTCACGCAAGTTCTTATAAATAGGTGCATCATGGTCAAGTATCTGAATTTCCATACCTTCATAAGCGGCATCCACTCCCATTGGAGTACGAACACCTACACCGTTATTTGCTCCTTGACGAGTAAAGGCAAATTCAAAACGGAAAATAAAATCGCTATATTCCTTTTTCGTATAAAGATTGCCTATTCCACCGTATTGAGCCGACACATATATCGTTCCATTTTCTGGGATATAATCAACGGTATTCCCCGTCCATTTGTACATAGAAGTTCCATCGAACAAAACTTCAAATCCTTCTTTCACTTCTTCTTCCGAAAGTTTAAAAATTGGAGTTGAAGGTAATTCACGAATATACATTTCTCGGAATTCAATCGGACTTCCATCCCCAACCAACAGCAACTGGCCTTCGATGAAAGCAGGTATATTTCTATCCCATACATTTTCAAGGATGACATTTGATGCCGTTTCAATGCCGTTTACTTGAACAGTTACGCGGTCATTCATAACCTTTACATAAACTGTATTCCATTCTCCGGCTGTATTATCTACAACCTTTGAAGTAGACTTATCATTAAGATTACCCGATAGAGTTCCTGACCTTTCGCCACCTAAATCAATCTGAGGAATGGAACGAACGCCGAATCCGGCCTTACCTTCTCCCTTCCATTCAAACATCAATTCAAAGTTTTCGTAGTTCTTACTTGAACCCATAGTAGCAGCTTCGCCACCGACATATACCATACCGGTATCCGTAGCCTTCCAAACCTTAGATGCCGTTTCTGCGGCCAAAGCTTCAGCCTTCTTAATCTTCTTAGCCTTCATGGAAGCCTTTTCCACCGGATTCAAAGCAACGGCCGACCAGGTTTCGTTTCCAAAAACAGGAACGTAAGCTGTTTCCGGAAGCTTTTGCAGAATACCCTTAATATCATCAATAGCATAACCGGCATCCGCATCGCCTACCTTTTTGAATACTTCAATAGCCTTTTCCAAAGCCTTTCTAACCGGTTCACCACCAAAGTTACCAACATTCTTGGAAGCAATACTTCTGACTGCCTGTGCCGCTGTTTCAGCGGTAGCCGCAATTGCCATGTATTTATCTGCCAACAACAAAGCTTGATACGTATTTGTACCACCCAACAAATTCAATAAGCTGTTTTGAACTTTCGTGTCCGTAGCAATTTCTAATGCTTTACGGTATAACTGATATTTTCGTACCGGTGTATTTGCAGACTTGCTCACCAAATGGGTATAACGTGCCAAAGCTGCTTGCGCATTTGCTTGGTCTTTAAGGGCTATATTATAAAGAATATCCACCATAGTTGCATTATCCACCGTCAGCAATGATGCCAAAGCTTCCTGTTTATAATTGCCGTTATAGCCTTTCATTATTTCAGCGATGGCTTCTGTACTACCCACTTGAGCCAAAACCGGATAATACAAAGATGGATTAGCCGATTTATTGACAAAAGGCATCACAATGGCAAATTGCTTATCAGCCGGAAGACTTATCAACGCATTTTTCAATGCTTGTTGAATTTCAGCCGTATGCTTACCATCCTCTTGTTCAATCAATTCGCTTAAACGGGAAAAGTCAGTTGGCTCAACAACACCTGCCAGCGCTTTATAGGCAGCCTCGCTGATTTCGGCATCCGAATTACCCAACATCGCAAAGATCTTATCGGAAGCCGATTCAATGCTACGAGTTGAAGCAATATCCAATGCCTTGATTTGGGTAGCTTTATCTGCATCAAGGGCTTTAACAATGCCCTCGTTTATTTTTCCATTAAAAGCCAACAAAGCTTTCGTTGCCGCCGATACATTTTTTCCTTTCAATTGAGCCAACAATGCTTCCAAAGCAGTTTCACCACCTATCTTGCCGGCGGCAGCAATAGCCGCTAAAGCAATTTCATCGTTAGTAGAACTCATATTGGCAACCACCGCATCTATTTGAGATTTCACATGGTTAGTCCCCAACCAGTTCAAGACATCCGCTTTAACTTCTTTATCGCCTTTTGTTTTCAAGATTTTGGCTACACTTGCATACCAAGCATCATCTGCAAAACTTTCAGACAAGCGAAGCGCATTCACACGATAATCACGATGACTATCTTTCAATGCCGCTAAAACCAATGGCTGTGCTTTCTTTCCTTCGGCCAAGACAATAACCTCAAGAGCTGCTCCTCGAAGATAGGACTTATCCGTATCCTTTAACAAAGCCTTAGCAGCTGTTACCGCCGGTTTTGCCTGGTCTTCAGTAACCAATCTCTTCAACAAGCGGAGATACGCATCCGCAACATCATTTTCTATTGATTCATAGTTTACCTTCATGGGTGCTTTACTCAACACAGGAATAGACAAGGAAGTGCCACACTGAGCCAACGACTGATATATGGCACGAGCCGTAGTAGCATCGGCAGTTTTCAACCATCCCAACAAAATAGGTTCAGCAGCTTCCAGCTTCTTTTTACCTGCAACATAAACTAACTTCTCACGACAAGCTCCATCGGTTTTCATCAACTCTAAAATCGCATCTTCCGTACCTTCCATACAAGCCAAGCCATTGATAGCCCAATCAGCCAAATACTCATCTTTTGCATATTTTACAAAGAAGGAAGCATCTTCTGCTACGGCACAACGCTGTAGCATGTTCATCAAGAAAGCCTTGTTGGAATTATCGGTACACTTATCAATTCCCATCATCAAGCCTTTTCTTACTCCGGCTCTTTCAGTCGTCTTATCGGGAGCTGTTACATACGACACAACCCCATATAGAGCATACTCTATCGCGGCATTCTTACCCTTATCGGCAGGAACAAGCATACCAGCCAACTGAGCAATACCATCAGCCCCTGTGGAGGCCAATTCTGCCATGACATTATTATAGGTTTTCTGTTTTGCGGCAGGAAGTTGGTCTAATGCATCGGCTACAATCGTAGTAACTGTACGCTGGCGAGCATCTTGAGCCATCATACTTCCTGGCAATATCGCGGCCAGAGCCAATATCAAAAATATCTTTTTCATAACTTTCATGTTCAATGTTAGTAGATTATAGCTTCCAGGGGGCTCTCATTGGCTGATCAATCAAATGATTGGCAGCCTCATCGTCGATGAACTGTTGCTTTACCGGATCAAAGTGCAACGTCCGATTGAGACGAAGGGCGCATAAGCCCATATTCACGATATTGGCACTTCGATGGCCATTCATTTCATTCAAAGCAAACAGTTCCCGGTTCTTGACACATTGGATAAAATCGGTATTCTGTGGTTCCGGATCCGGAAGGTCGGCAATGATATTCATAATATCTGGAGCCGGTTTACCGTCAAGTTCACATTCAAAGCCCTTGAAGACTTTACCCTTCGGACCTTCGATGTATGGAATTTTATTACCGCTTTCAAAGCCTTCCCCTTCTAATACAATCTGACAACCATCTTCGTATGTATAAATAATCTTACGCCAAATACCAATAGCATCCGAATGTTGTTGCGGAGCATCCACTTCCACCTTAATAGGATTGGTATCGTCCTTTCCCAAAATGTATTGTACTGGATCAATATAATGCTGTCCCATATCTCCAAGACCGCCACCATCATAATCCCAATAACCTCGGAAAGTGGAATGAACACGATGGCTGTTATAAGGTTTATATTGAGCCGGGCCTAGCCACATGTCATAATCCAATTCTGCAGGAACCGGTTCCGGCACCAAGTTTTCCTTACCTACCCAAAAGAACTTCCAAGCAAAACCGGTAGCACCCGAAATCGTTACTTTCAGCGGCCAACCAAGCAAACCGCTATCAACCAACTTTTTCAAAGGTTCAACCGTTGTTCCTAAGCCATAGAAATTATCTGTAAAACGGAACCACGTATTCAGGCGGAAGATACGATTGTTTCGTTTGACCGCCTCAACAACCCGTTTTCCTTCTCCGATTGTACGTGTCATCGGCTTTTCACACCATATATCTTTGCCGGCTTTAGCGGCCTCAATTGCCATTATACCATGCCAATGAGGAGGAGTTGCAATATGTACCACATCTACATTGGGATCCTTAATCAAATCACGAAAGTCATGATAGGTCTGCAATGTTTCGTTAAACTTCTTTTTACCCAAATCGACAGCCTTCTGCAAATGCTTCTTATCTACATCGCAAATCGAGACCAATCGACATTGTTCATTACTGCTGAAATGATAACTGCTCCGACCGATGCCACCCACTCCGATAATACCTTTTGTTAATTGGTCACTCGGAGCAATGTGATTAGGGCCGCCCAATACCTTACTCGGTACAATGGAAAAGAGAGCAAGTCCACCAGTTGTTTTTAGAAAATCTCTTCTGTTTGTTCCCATAGCCTATTGAATTTTCAGATTAAGTTTCTCGATAGAGATTAAAGTCTTGTAACCTTAATGTCGCGCCATTGCACCTTGATTCCACCACCATCGTGGATTTGGAGTGCAATACGTCCTTGAGCCTCCCCTATTTTTTCATCATTAAAGTCAACCATCGGTTCACCATTTAACCAAGTCTGAACATGGTCGCCTTCCACCCGAATACGCAAGGTGTTCCAATCGCCAACCTTCAGGATATTTTCCTTTTCATCTGGAATCTGTACCAACCAGCCTCGACCGTATGATTCGTAAATGCCCGCTGTATCATGATTCTTGGGAGCCACCTCACATTGCCAGCCATGCACCTTTGCATCCTTCGGTTCTACAAATGAACGAAAGAAAACGCCAGAGTTACCGTTTGCTAATTGTTTAAATTGCAAAGTCAAGTCAAAGTCGTTATAATAATCGCGAGTGGCCAAATAACCGTATTGTTTGTCCTTACCACTTTCGCAAACCAAATTACCTTGCTGGTCTACGTACCACAGTTCAGTTCCGTATGCTTGCCAACCGGTCAAGTCTTTGCCATTAAAGAGGATAATTTCTTCTCCGCTGACCTTCTTTGGTAATTCTTTTACTTTGATATTGCGGAAAGATGCCGGATAACCATGATCTTGCAAACACAATACCCCTCTACGAGCCAAGCCATATTCCGGAGCCATTTCCCACTTACCACTATCTTTCCGTTTGAACCAGTCGTCCGTCCAAGCATCAAATTCCAGAATCTGATGACCATTCAAGTAATGGGTAACATGGCCATTATCGAATACAATACGTGAGTTGTTCCATTCGCCTTGTGGGTTGACAAACATCGAATCCGGATTCGGCAAATACATGGCATAGTCCACGCCTAACTTCTGCCATTCTTCCAATTTGGTTGGTTCATTCGTCTTTTCCCAACCTTCTACATCTATCAACTGATATTCAGGACCTGTAACATAAGGAACCTTGAAATAAGGATCTTCCACCACGTGATAAATCATACCACTATTACCCCCGTATGATAGTTTCCAGTCCCAATCCACTATAAAGTTTTCATATTGCTTTTCCGTTACGATGTAACCGGACAAATCACTCCCGTCTCCATTGGCCTGAATACAACCATCCACCACACGCCAGGGTTGTGTCAACGAATCGCCGTTGAAGTCTTTCCAACCATCCAGGGTTTTTCCATCAAATAACAATTGCCAGCCGTCTGCAATTTCGGCTTCGGTCAATGTGTTGGGTTGCGGAGTTGTATCACAAGAAGTTGCTACAAACATGCTACTCAAAGCCACTCCGCATAAAGTTAGTTTCTTTACAGTTTTCAACATTCGGATAAGATTTTAAGATTAATTATAATGCGAATTTAGAAAATTTTATTCTATAATTCCAAGTTGTTTGCAAGAAAAAAACGAGGCAGTGTCTAAATAAATGCTTGACACAGCCTCGTTTTCAACGGCTAAATGTTATTTCTTCGCCAATTCGTCTAACGTTTTACCTTCAAAACGGCAAATGGCATTCTTGTAATGTTGTGGAATCGAAGTCGGTTCCTTTGTCAGCAAATCGTACATCACCATCGTCGTATGACATTCGCATTTTACCTCGCCGGTACCCTTTACCACCGCACGTTGCAACAATGTAAAACTCTTGTTACCCAACTGAACCGTTGCCGTCTCTATCTTGATATTGTCCGAGAAAAAGACCGGCATCAAGAAATTGGCATTGATATTGGCCACAACCACCGCTACATCTCCCCATTCCGACAAGCCAAGCACGTCTCTGAAATAAGTAGTCTTAGCCAAGTCATACAAAGAGAAATACACCGAATTATTTACATGCCCAAACTGGTCTACATCACTAAAGCGGATTTGGGCAGGCATTGCATGATTGAATTTAATTTCTTCCTCCATAATAATCCTCCATATTATACTGCAAAAGTAATATTTTTCTCGGGAAACGACAAAGGGGAGATAGAGATTGTTTGGAAATGTTTTTGAAGGGTAAAAAGTACGTCCTACAGAAATAAAAAAAACTCTTTGACGGACAAGGCAACGCTTCAAAGAGTTTTCCTTCGTTCTTCAAAGAGTTTTTTACAGGTGTTTTTGACGTATCTTCTTTCTTAAAAAAGACTTTTCTCGATAAAAGAAGTTTTAATGACATATAATTTCTTACATTTGTAACCAGAAATTCAAGTAAGCAAAAACTACGATAATATGGGAAATAAGAAATTAAGTCCGTTGACCTTGTGTGTACAGGCCGGATGGACACCAAGCAAAGGCGAACCTCGCGTTCTGCCAATCTATCAGAGTACGACATTCAAATATGATACCAGCGAACAGATGGCACGCTTGTTTGATTTGGAAGACAGCGGTTATTTCTATACTCGTCTACAAAATCCGACCAATGATGCCGTAGCTGCCAAGATTGCCGCATTGGAAGGAGGCGTAGGGGCTATGCTGACTTCATCCGGTCAGGCCGCCAACTTCTATGCTATCTTCAATATCTGTCAGGCAGGCGACCACTTTGTTTGCTCCTCGACTATTTACGGTGGTACATTCAACTTGTTTGGCGTAACCCTGAAGAAATTAGGCATTGACTGTACTTTCATTGACGCTAACACCTCGGAAGAAGAAATCGACAAGGCATTCCAACCGAACACCAAAGCTTTGTTCGGAGAAACTATTTCCAATCCGAGCATTGATGTATTGGACATCGAGAAGTTCGCCCGCATCGCCCACAAGCATGGAGTACCTTTGATTGTAGACAACACGTTTGCCACTCCTATTAACTGCCGCCCGTTTGAATGGGGAGCCGACATTGTAACCCACTCAACTACCAAATACATGGACGGCCATGCAACAGCCGTAGGCGGTGTGATTGTGGATAGTGGTAATTTTGACTGGGAAGCTCATGCCGACAAATTCCCAGGTTTGACTACTCCGGACGAGTCTTATCATGGTCTGACCTACACAAAGGCATTTGGCAAGATGGCTTACATGACCAAAGCAACGGCTCAATTGATGCGTGACCTCGGCTCTATCCAATCACCTCAGAACGCCTTCCTGCTGAACCTCGGTTTGGAAACATTGCATTTGCGTATGCCCCGCCATTGTGAAAACGCACAAAAAATTGCCGAATGGCTAGAAGCCAACCCACAAGTGGCTTGGGTAAACTACTGTGGTTTGAAGAGCAGCAAGTATTACGAACTGGCTCAGAAATACATGCCAAACGGTTCTTGTGGTGTCATCGCCTTCGGTTTGAAGGGAAGCCGCGAAGAAGCCATCAAGTTTATGGATGCATTGAAGCTGGCTTGTATCGTTACACACGTGGCCGACGCACGTACTTGTGTGTTGCACCCAGCCAGCCACACCCACCGTCAGCTAACTGATGAACAGCTGATCGAAGCCGGTGTAGCTCCCGACTTGATCCGTTTGTCGGTAGGGATTGAAGATGCAGACGACATTATCGCCGATTTGCAACAAGCGATGGATTGTGTAAAATAATTCTCTGTTTCAAGATACAGCATGAAGAGAATCGTCATTATCGGAGCAACCTCCGGCATTGGTCGGGAAGTGGCAAAGTTGTATATGGCTCAAGGCTGGCAAGTAGGTGTTGCCGGCCGCCGAACCGCCGAATTGGAGAGCTTGCGTCAGGAAGCTCCTGCACAGGTATATACCCAAGTCATTGACGTAACTTCCGATGATGCTCCGAAGAAACTCCATGCCTTGATTGAACAAATGGGCGGCATGGATGTCTTCTTGTTAAGTTCAGGAATCGGGAAACAGAATTACGTCTTACAGCCGGAAATCGAATTGGCAACTGCCGCAACCAACGTGGAAGGCTTCATCCGCATGACCAATGCTGCCTATCATTATTTCGAGCAGCAAGGAAGTGGCCATATCGCCGTTATCAGTTCCATTGCCGGCACCAAAGGTTTGGGAGCAGCTTCGGCCTACTCAGCCACCAAGCGTTTCCAGAACACATACATCGATGCCCTCGACCAGTTGTCCCGGATGAATAAGCTGAACCTCTCGTTTACCGATATTCGCCCGGGCTTTGTAGCCACACCTTTATTAAAGGACGATAGCTATCCGATGTTGATGAAGGCAACCGATGTGGCGCAACAGATTGTACGGGCTATCAGCAAGAAGAAGCGAGTAGCCATTATCGACTGGAAATATCGGCTTTTAGTATGCTTCTGGCGATTGATTCCCCGTTGGATTTGGGTACGGTTGCCGGTCAGAAATTAACATTAAACATTATACACTATGAGAAAGATTACAGGTTTGTTAGTCAGTGCTTTGCTACTGTTAAGCAGTTGCGGAAGTGTTCCCGTAACAGGCAGAAAGCAAATGTTATTAGTATCCGACTCAGAGGTTTTGGCTTCCAGCCTTACCCAATACTCGGACTATATGAAGACCGCCGCCCCATCAACCAACACCAAAGGCAAGGCGATGGTTACACGAGTAGGCAAAAAGATTGCCGCCGCTACCGAGCAATACTTGAATGCCAACGGCTTGAGCAGTGAGGTTCAAAACTTCTCTTGGGAATTTAATTTGGTCAAGGACGACCAAGTCAATGCATTCTGTATGCCGGGCGGTAAAATCGTCGTGTACGAAGGACTGCTCAATTTGGTTTCGTCAGACGATGAATTGGCCGTAGTGCTTGGTCATGAAGTGGCTCACGCCGTAGCCAAACACAGCAACGAACGTATCAGTCAGCAATTGATGACACAATACGGCGCACAGATTCTGACAAAAGCTTTGAGCAACAAGTCGGCCAGTATCCAACAAATCGGCAGTACAGTCTACGGATTAGGAGCACAATACGGTGTAACTCTCCCCTTCTCCCGAAAGCATGAATCGGAAGCCGACTACATGGGGCTGATATTCATGACAATGGCCGGATACAATCCGAACGTAGCCATTACTTTCTGGCAGAAGATGTCGGCCAACGGAAGTGCTTCCGTTCCTGAGTTCATGAGTACGCACCCCAGCGATGCTACCCGAATCAGCGACATAAAGAAATACTTACCGGAACTGGAGAAGTATAAGAAATAATAAGAATCTGTTTTACCCCCCTCTTGAAAGGGGGAAGGGGGTGTGTGAAATACACCAACTGAAATGTATTCTTACCCATGTGTGTCTCACACACCCCTTAATCCCCTCTCAAGAGGGGAAATAAATAAATCCAAACAATTCCTAAAGATAAAAGGCGTTTTTATACGCCCTTTTCTTTATTCCAATAAAATGACTTTGGCCTTCCCATTATCCATATCCGGCATAGTTGCTCCTACCGGTGCGCCGATATAAGTCGGATCGCAAACAATGTATTTCTGATTGTCAAGTAAGATATAGTCTCCGGTTAGCGGTTCTGTGAAATGAACGGCTGTGGCCAAATGCCCCGGATAATACACCAACAACACTTTCAACCCTACCAAATCCCGCACCAACCGGCTGAACAGAATAGAACGGTCTTCGCAATCACAATAGGGATAGTAAAGACTTTCTTCCGCAAAGAAGGATCTATCGCCACCCCACACTTTGTCATCGTATTCATATACAAAAGCCGTCTGAACAAAGTTCAATAACACATTCACAGCTTCATATTGCGACTTCCCTTGAATATGACTCCGAAGTGATGGATAAAGTTGTTTCTTCACGTTTTCACTCATCGGGGTATTGGCATAGAAACTCCAACGGGTACAGAAATTATCGCCGAGCATCGAAGTAGGATAAGTAGCAAAGAAACTGATTAAGTTCTCATCCGAAGAAACTTTTGCCTTTACATTCGGATAATTTTCTGACTGTAAAATCCTTAAATCTGTCAGACGTTCTGCAAATAGCGGACTTTCATTGACCAACAAAGACAAGGGTTGCTCATTGGGAAACGAAGCACCACAAATTTCCAACGACTCTTCCTGACAATTAAAAGGATAATAAAACATTCCGTCTATTTCCCAATACCCACTTTCATAAATTTGATGTTTACTCGCCACCAACAGATAGAGCCGATTATTACCAAGCCCCAATCGCATCTGATAGCCCGACTGACAATAAAGATAAGCACAAAGCAATGCACTCTCATTCGTATTTGCCCCAAAGTATGTATCCGAAAGAGTTTGTAGCATCAACAAGTAAGCCCAATCGCAAAGTTTATGACGGATACGAAGCTCCAGACAATCCCGAATGACATTGTTATATCCGCTTCCCGAAAGATGCTCCCAAGCATCCGCCAATGTATTTATCCGGCAATCCTTTAAAGAAAAGCGATGTATTTCATCCAATCTGACCTTACAGGGAGTTTGAAAGAAACTAAACTCAAAGTACGTTTCTTCCGGTTGGGGTTGCTCCCGAATAGGAACCACCGGTTTGGGTTGAGGTTCAGTCTCCGGTATCGGTATATTTCTTCGTATGGTTTAGGAGTATCCTTTATCGGTTCGTCTTTATCATCTTTGGGATAAGGAGTCGGTGGTACAGGTGGTTCGTCCTTTGGCTTCTGAATTTCGGGTAAAGCTTGATATTGTTCCCATGCCTGACGCATAAAGTCGGCATATTCTTTATTCGCCTTGTCACGAAAGGTCTCGTAATCCTTTATCACTTGCCGACGAAATTCATCGTATGCTTTCCTAAATTCATTGTTCTGTGCATTCGCCGTCAATGAAACAACGGCAAACAATATGCAAAAACTCCATTTCCGTTTCATGTTCATACTCCTTTCACTTATAAAAGTTCTCTGAACATATTGGGAAACGGGAGTAAAAAGTCTATAGAATGATCTTTTAAATAGCTTATAAAGAAACGAACCGCTTCCAATAATATGATAGACTCCTCTATTGCTGAAATAATCCTAAAATGATTTCTTTATTATCAGAACACATACACTCCTTCTTTTTCTATTTGCTTTAACAACAACTTGTTCATGTTCCGATGCATCCGTATGACATCTACTGAGCATCCCAATAGTTTTTCCAAAAACTGCTTCAATGCAACAAGCAAATACATATCAGGTTCCATCTCTACACAAACATCCACATCACTATTGTCATTATGTTCATTCCTAGCAACAGAACCGAACAACAGAAAAGAACGAACACCGAATTGTTCTTTCATTTCTGCTATATGAGTTTTAAGCAACTCCAGATACTCACTTCTTGTCTTCATAATGATACAATAATTTAGTTTCAACAAAGGTAATAAAAATATGAAAGAAACAAGCAATTAAGCCTCTTTCTTTCATACTTTATAAGATAAGCCCTACTAAAAAAGGTTCATCTTCTTTTACCACTTTAGTGTTATTTGACAGTCGCCTTTATATAACTATCGCCTGCAGGAAGCTCCTGATCTTTTCCAAAAGTCGGACTATATTTGCCAACTGGCATATCACTCAAGACAAAAGCAGTACACTTTCTTCCAGCAATAACTTTATCTGTAACAGCAGTACTGATCGCTGTAGCAGCTAAATCAATCAAGGAGCCGAACAAACCTCCTCCACCACTACTGACACTAGTATCCACTTTTATCAAACCTTCTCGTCTATATATCGTTTCTCCTGTTTTTGTAGAACGTAATATATATTCCACTCCAGCTGTCAATTTTCCACCCACATTATTCCTTTTCCATGATTTGATAATAGTAAACATCGCAGCATCTGCTCCAAGTACATTTCTGAAAGTAGTCAAATCACCTTCTAAGAACTTTTCACTATCATAGGCGCTTTCCGTTTGAAACATCTCCATCGTTAAATAAGGAGAATATACATAATAACCTTTTTCACAAAGCGGCATATGCATCGTTGTATAGAAATAATCCTTTGCCTCCACAAAATTGGTTTGATTTATTGGAGGCATAACAACGATTGACGTTGGTTGTTCTTCATACATTTTTGCATATTGCACTCCTCTTGTTATGCTTTGGGCACATGACGTAAAAAGCAATACACCCAACAATATAATAACTACATTTTTCATGGTTCTAATTGTTTTACGATTCTTGATATATAAGTTTCTGATTCTGGATAAAGAGCTATTTCTTTTTTCAGATATGTTATACCTTCTTCCACTTTACCCGATTTGAACAACATGTAACCATATTCAGCATTTAAACCAGGAGGCACCGTTTTTCGGGAAGCTTTCTGCTTCTCTATAACTTTTTTATATTCTTCCATTGCTTTGGCAAACAATTCATCAGTACCTTTCTTCTGATATTGATAAGATGCATCTTCATAATTGTGCCAAGAATAGAGTGTTGTTGTAGATGTTCCGCATGAAGCGAACAAGAAGCTACAACATGCAGCGATTAAAATATTCTTTTTCATGGTAATGTTATGATTTTAGTTTCCTGAGTAGATAAAAACACTTCTTTTTCATATAATGTCTGTCCTTCTTTCTCTACTTTTAATCTACGACGTCCAGTAGCAACAGCGTATGATGTACCTTTTCGGTTAGCCTTTTTCGCTTTGACAGTTTTTGCTTCAAAAGTAGTATTACCATCAATTGTTACATCAACAATTTGGGAAGATTGATTGGAAGCACTAACAAACAGTAAAAAAGCCACATCATCTTTACCACTTTGTTGTGCAACTGGATAATTGGCTTTACAACCTACCATAACCAAAGCCAATCCTAATACAATGAAAAATAAAGTTCGTTTCATTTTTTCTCTTCAATTATATAATTCATAATATTGTTAGCATCAATGTTTCCTTGAACTTCTACGAATGAATACTCCGTCTCTGGAGTATCACCACCTGTGGTAATAACGGTTACTGTTCCTATTTCTTTACCTGGTAAATCTATCATTATTCCTGTTTGAGGGTTCTTTACTTGTTTTCCTTTTGTCTTAACTGCTAACTGCATACCTTCTACAAGTCCTTGACTTTGACCGCCAGCAATTAATATAGCATCACTATCATACGACAAAAAGTATGTTCGCCAAGGCTTATTGGTGCACTTATTAATAATATTCTCAACTAATTGTCCTATTGCTTCCGAAATAGCTTTATCGCTGAGTGTAGCATCAAAACCGGCTTTTCCACCCACACCCATAGTAGTTTTTGTTGTAATCTCAGCCGCACCTTTTGCTTCATCAGAATAAATGATAAGTCCACTTGAAACATCAACTAAACGAATAGACACAGCAGCTTCTACTGTTTGCACTTTAGTCGTAGAAAATACACCAGACTTACCTGTATTTTTTCTTCCGTATTCTGTAATAGAACCAATTATCATATAATCAGCTCCGATAGCAGAAGATAAATTACCGCCACTACGACTGGCTTCTTCCAACAATGTAGAAAGGTCACTACGTTCTAACAAGATAAATTTATCTGAAGCTGCTAACTTGGCAGACAAAATATCAAGGGCTTGTTTACCCATCGGATCATTCTCTTTGTCATAGAAAATACCCTTAGCATATTGTGTTTCATTCGAGAACCTTCCGATAGCAACTTTTCGTTTAATGAATTTCTTATTAGTAGAAACTTCAACATTTGTTGTTGCGTTCTCTACAACCTCAACCTTTCTTTGTGCATACATTTGCATGGACAAAGAAAAAAGAATCAATACGAGTAAACTTTTCTTCATATTACAATAATTTCTAAATAATTTGCTATTTAACTATTGCAAAACTACAAAAATCGACTCGTTCATATACAAAGCCAGAGTATCATAAAATTAAGCAAATTGTATCAAATATTTAGACATTATTAATATTATCCTCTATTTCTTCATAAATAGCTTTAAAGAAGTTTCTTTTCAGAATTTTAGAGATTCTTATCAAGAGTTGTATGTCTATATTTTCACGCGAGAAAATGTTATATACATTAGCACGATTACATGATAATTTGGCGGCAAGCCATGAAGCCGTCCGATCTTGATTTTTCAGTTCTTCCTTTATCAATGTACCGATGTTTTCCATATTTCCAGATTTAACGAATTTAAACCGTAAGTAGTATCCTAAGCCCCAGGCATAAAAGAAGCGTAGATGTCATCTTTTATGCCCTTCATCTGTTGAGGTCTTAGGATACCTGTGTATATAAAGAAACAAGATGCACCTACGCTATACGTAGGCATCTGCCATCTTATTCTTATCATATACACGTGAAATTTCCTAAGTTCCAACAGATGATATAGAATAATAGCAAACGCTAATATTTTTCCATAAAATGATTCTGCCCGACACTTCAAGCAAGAATCATGACAAAAGTAGGGAAAAGTAGGAAGAAAACAAAGAATTAGGAAAGAAAATTGCCAAAGCGGAATGGCATCTGTTATTTTCACACAAGGAATCCCTCCCAACAAGGCATTGTTTACAAAAAAACTTTCCTAACTTTGTAACAATATCCGGCAAACTCCCGTCTGTCCTAATGAAAGCGCTTTAATCAACCTTATTTGTATCATTCATTAAACAAACAAAACAGAAACATGAAAACATTTATAGCGACCATCATCATGCTGATAGCTTGTCAGTACTCTCTCGCACAAAGCGTAAACAGCCTGTTCGAGAATTTCAAACACGAACAAAAGGCCGAATATCAAAGCGTTTCGCCTTTTATGATGAAGATAGCACGACTGTTTATGAACGACGACGATGCGGAACCCCGTTTCATCAAAGGAATCAAGTCGGTTAAAGTGCTGGATTTGGAAGAATGTAGCGCGAAAGTCAAAGAGAGCTTCAAAGAGCAAGTCAGCCAACTGAAGCTCAAAGGATACGAACCGCTTCTCACCGTCAAGGAAGACGGCGAAACCATCAAGATATTGGCCAAGACAGATGAGCAAAGCATCCGGGAATTGTTGCTTTATACGGTCAGCCAGGAGGAATGTAGTGCCGTACTGATGAAAGGGAAAATCAGGAAAGAGGACATTGCCACAATAATCAGCGACAATCAGAAGAAAAACAATGGACGCAAATGATTTCAAACGTTTGTTCTTGCCCTATCATCGGAAGTTGTATCGGATGGCTTTCCGTCTGCTCGGGAATGTTCAGGATGCCGAAGACATGGTGCAAGAAGCGTATCTGAAGTTGTGGAAACGGCGGGAAGAACTTCCCTCAAACATCGAAAGTTGGGAAGCTTACTGCATCACTCTGACGAAGAACCTTTGTTACGATGCGTTGAGAGCTTCGCAGTTGGAGGAAGACGGCAGGCTACCGGAAGAGTTGAACTTGGCTACCGATACAGACCTGGCCAGAGAGGTGGAGTTGAAAGATGAGGTCGGACAAATGAGAAAGCTGATTGACGAGCTTCCCCCACCGCAAAGGCAAGTGATGATAATGAGAGACATAGACGATTGCCCTTACGAGGAGATTGAACAACAGACCGGACTTTCGGCTGTCAATATCCGAGTGTTGTTGAGTAGGGCTCGCAAAAAGATACGCGAACAATTTAAAATGAGAGTGGACTATGAAAGATGATAAATACATAGAAGAATTGTTGGAACGTTATTACGACGGTCTGACTACCGAAGCCGAGGAACAGACATTAAAGGAGTTCTTCACTTGTGAAGAAACACCTGTCCATCTCCAAGCGGAGAAAGCAATGTTTCTTCAGTTGGCTGCCGAAGCCACCCCTAAAGGGATGGAACAACGCTTGTCATCCTTAGTCGACGAATGGGAAAGGCAAGAACAAAACACCACCAGCATCCGGAAACGAAGTCGCACCATTCGTCTGCAATGGATAGCCGGCATTGCCGCCAGCCTGTTGCTTCTGTTCGGCATTGGCCGCTATCTGAACGAGCCTTCGTCCAAGTACATCGCACAGGACACTTGTGCCACTCCCGAAGAAGCATACGCCGAAACGCAAAAAGCACTCATCATGTTCTCCACCGCCCTCAACAAAGGCATGGGGCAGCTGGAAGCGATGCATCGCGTAGACCATAAAATAAACCAAACATTCAACGAACTTAAAAAATAAAACTTATGAAACGTAATTATATCCTTATCTTGTTATTCATGCTTTGCTCTGTATTCGCCCAAGCACAGCACAGTTATTTCGACAAATATGCCGAACAGGAAGGCGTAACTTCTGTCTATATTTCCAAAGCCATGCTCAGCATGATTCCGAACATGCAGACAGACGACCTCAATATCGGCCAACTGACTTCTAAATTGGAAAGTGTACAGATTCTGAGTTGCGAGAAGCCGGAAATCATCGAACAGTTGAAGAAAGAAACTGATTTCATCTCGACCAAGAACGGCTACGAGGAACTCATGCGTATCAACGATGAAGGCGACAAGACCACGATTTACATGAAGCAGAAAAAAGACGGACTAAAAGAGTTTGTGTTGCTGAACCGTTCCAAAGACGAGTTTACCCTCATCCTGATAGTAGGCAACCTGACGCTTCAGGAGATTCAACAGATTGTTAATAAAGGATAGGTTCTGAGAGTGGCAAGACACTACGAAATATCTCGACTTAATCTGTTTTTGATATGTATGTTCCCCCTCTCGAGAGGGGGAAGGGAGTGTGTGAAATACACCAACTGAAATGTATCCTTACCTATGTGTGTCTCACACACCCCTTAATCCCCTCTCAAGAGGGGGAAGAAATAAATCCAAACTTCTTATTTCAATTCCTTCTGGCAGTAGGCAAAGAAAACTCATGCGAATCGCTTAAAGCCCCGTTGCTCTCAGAAGTGTACACTCTGAACACAGCTTCGCCCGTTTTCAATCTTTTTCCACCGGCAATCGTGGCCGTATAACGAATACGGTTTCCTTTCGGCATATACGAAATCTGTGCCGAAGGAGAAATGGTAAGGTGTTTCATACCGGAGATTTCCTCTACAATCGGAGTTACATTGTAAGCCGGAACTTCCCCTTCATTCACGATATCGAACACCAATTTACAGTTTTCTTCCGCATCAATGACCTGATTACGGTTATCATCAATGAAACGAATATTGGTGATTCTCAAGCCCGAAGGAGCATAATAAGTCTCTACCGAAGCATTCTCTTCGTAACATTCCACCGGCTTTTCCTGCCGAGGAGTAGTTATTGCATTGCCGATGGCTGCACCTGCCACCGTACCGACCAACGCACCAAACTGTGAGCCTTGCCAACCTCCTGCCCTATCGCCTACAATAGAGCCTAAAACACCGCCAATAGAAGCACCGGCAGAGACAGCCGCCGGACTTCCCTGCATGGAAGTGGTATAGCACGAAGTAAACATCATGGCACATAATGCCAAACCAATTAATTTCTTCATAACGTCTTCTTTTATGAAATTTTTCTGTAAAGATAGAGCTATCGTCGAACAAGCCGGTACGTTCCGCGTTAAAAAATCTTTCTATCGGACAAACTGATAAGCATAAATAACATACGGAGCAGGGGAAAGCCCAACTTTCTTTCCTATCTTTGCTCCCCAAAAACGAAACGTATGAATTTAGAAACATATTATCAACAACGGTTGGAGAAAGCCCAATCCGCTTGTCAAGAAACCAAGAGTAAGATTCTCCGTATCAGCCTTTTCCGCGTAGCCCTGTTCATTATGGGCTTTGTGGCTATCTGTTGTTGCTACAATAAAGGTGAATTGATTATTGGAAGCATTGTTGCGGCCACTTTGATTCCTTTCCTGTTATTGGTCAAACTTCACAATCGTCTGTTCCAACGGAAGGATTGGTACGAGGCAAGCACCAAGCATTACCAGGCGGAATTGGCTTCCCTACACCTTGACAATAGTCATTACGAAGACGGTAGTGAATGGATAGACGCTTCGCACCCTTACAGCATGGATTTAGATGTTTTTGGGAAACATTCACTATTCCAGGCATTGAACCGTACTTGTACTTCCTTCGGGAAAGAGACATTAAGTTCATGGCTACGCAAACCCTTAACCAACCAATCGGACATCGAAGACCGCCAGCAAGCGGTTCGGGAACTAAGCGAATACAACGATTTTCGCGAAACATTCCGTATCACAGGGATACAGTTCTCGCAAAAGCAAAACGACTTGAAAGAATTGAAGACTTGGATTCAAGCGGAACCGGCCTTCCTTCCCCAAAAGCGCAACCGGACGATTTGTTTCCTTGTACCCATTGTCAACATCGCCTTGTTCTTGTTGGGTATAACGGGAATCCTTTCTTTCAGTTGGTTCGGCCTGGTATTCTGTTCTTTCGTGATAATAGGAATGGGCTTATTCAGACGAATCAGCAAGGTTCAATCCGGATTCGACAAAACCTTGAAAGTCTTGTCTACTTATGCCCGATTGATAAGCCTTGCCGACAAGCAACCGATGAAAAGCCGTCTATTGGTGTCGCTGAAAAAGGAATTTGAATGTAACGGCAAGAACGCAACCGACATTCTTCTGCAACTCTCACAAGAACTCGATCGCCTTGATTTACGCAACAACCAGCTCCTTTTCCTGCTATTGGAAGGCAGTCTGTTCTGGCAGCTCCGCCAAATTCTCCGTATCGAGCAATGGAAGGTTCGCTATCAAAAAGAACTGTTGCAATGGTTGTCGGCTTTGGGAGAATTGGATGCACTTTGCGCTATCGGTACATTTGCGTTCAATCATCCTACCTACACCTATCCCGAAATCTCCGAAACACCTTTCGTGTTCCAAGCAAAAGACATGGGACATCCGCTTATGCCCTCTACACAATGCGTGCTGAACGATGCCAACATTCCTTCCCGACCGTACTTCATCATCATTACAGGAGCTAACATGGCAGGTAAAAGTACCTATCTCCGCACCATAGGAACCAACCATTTGTTGGCTTGTATCGGTTCGCCGGTATGCTGTGCTTCCCTAAAGGTCTACCCCGCAAAGCTGATGACCAGTCTTCGCACGAATGATTCTCTGACCGACAATGAATCTTATTTCTTTGCGGAGCTAAAGCGATTGAAACAAATCATCGACCAACTGAACAACGGCGAAGAGCTATTCATCATCTTGGATGAGATATTAAAAGGAACAAACTCCAAAGACAAGCAGAAAGGTTCATTCTCCTTAGTACAACAGCTCATGCAACTGAAAGCCAATGGTATCATCGCTACACACGATTTGTTATTAGGACAGTTGCAGGAACATTTCCCAACTACCATCAGAAACTATTACTTTGAAGCCGACATCAAGGACAACGAACTGAGTTTCTCTTACAAGTTACGCGAAGGTGTGGCACAAAACATGAATGCTTGTTTTCTAATGAAAAAAATGGGGCTAATCATCAACGACTAACCCCATCCCAACAATTTATCACATTAACGTTTTAAAGTGCATAAAACCCATCTTCACAGACAAGTTTCAGCTATCATAACATAAAGAGTCATAGAAAATCAAAAGTTTTTATGAAAGAAGCGGTGTACAAAAGCTTCTGCCACCTCACCGGTATAATAATACACTTGAGATACCGGTTCATAGACATAAGGCACAAAACGGAATAACTGTACAGCCGCAAATTTTCGATCTTTAGACAAGATGTAATCCAACCGAACATTACCACTCAACTTGACAGTAAGAGGAGCCGTTGAAGCGAAATCGCTTTGTTCGAGCAATCTGGATAGTTCCTGTAAATCACTCACATCCCAATAGCAAGAACCTTCCGAAATACTACTTCCCGTTGGGGTGTAAACCAATTCTTTGCTTCGCCAAAACAAGCGATACAAAGCTATCAAAAGAAAAATAGTACCAACGGTCAACAAGACCATGCTTAGTGTAGAAGGGGCAGTATTCAAATCCAAAGCCAAGATGATTGCCGCTATTCCGACAACAACTAAAGCCACTGAAACAAATACAGAAAAGCAACTAATATGTTTTGATATATACGGATGCGCAGACGACAACAAGGTTGTCTCTACATGAGGAGTTTCATTCATAATCAATGTTCTATTTAAATGTACAAAAGGATAGTGTTCCTCCCTCTAAAGGAAAGAACAAGACAAACATTTAAACAGAAACTAAATAATGATTCGTCTCATCTCGAAGATATAATGTTCAGACGAGACACCCCAATTCAGGCAAGGAATGGAAGAATAATTCTGGGCTACACAATGGTTCAGCAGTTCCATTCGTAGCGTTATCAGCCGCATCAAAGCCTTAGGATACAGCAAGTGATAAAGGGAATTAAAACGAGAAGTACGTGTCGTAGTTCCACTGAATTGTCTGGCCAAGACATGAGAAACCAGGGTAGCCTCACCATTCAAGCCTTTAGGGGCAACCGGAGAAACATACTCCATAGCCAAAGGAGCATTAACCTGATTCTGAGACACGATTTGTTGTTGCACAGAGCCATTACCATCTTCCCACTCAACAGAAAGATTGTTGGCTATTGCTTTTGTTCCAAACAAGAACAATGCAACCATAGATATGAGCAACAAGAAATACTTCATCTTTTAATATTTGTTTCTGCAAATATAAACGATTTTACAGATAATCACGCATAATACACTTTAATTAACAAATTAAAGCCAAAAAAGGTTCTTAAAAGAAAGGGAAAACACGCCAAAGAGAAAGCATCAATTCTCTTTGGTGCGTTGACCTTCGCGTCAAAGAGTTTTTTCACGGCCATAAAAAAAGGCTGTGAACGAATCACAGCCTTTTAAAATATATAGTTTGGTTTGATTATTCAGCTTTTGGAGCTTCTTCTGCAACAGGTGCTTCAGCAACAGCAGCACTCTTCTTAGAACGACGAGTACGAGTTGACTTCTTAGCAGTAGCAGTCTTAGCCATGTTTTCATCATAATCTACCAATTCGATGAAACACATTTCAGCGTTATCACCCAAACGATGACCAGTCTTAATGATACGAGTATAACCACCTGGACGATCTGCCACCTTTACAGAGATTTCTTTGAACAATTCTGTTACAGCAAACTTATCTTGCAAGTTACTAAATACGACACGACGTGAGTTAGTAGTGTCTTCTTTAGACTTAGTGATCAAAGGCTCAACAAATTTCTTCAAAGCTTTAGCCTTAGCAACAGTCGTAGTGATTCTTTTGTGCTTGATCAAAGAACATGCCATGTTAGCCAACATTGCATTTCTATGAGAAGCAGTACGACCTAAATGATTGAATTTCTTATTATGTCTCATTGTTTATTCTTTATCTAATTTATACTTAGAAATATCTGTTCCAAACGAAAGATTCAGACCCTCGAGCAAATCATCAAGCTCCGTGAGCGATTTCTTACCGAAGTTTCTGAACTTCAACAAATCTGTCTTATTGAACTGAACGAGGTCACCCAATGTTTCAACATCGGCAGCCTTCAAGCAGTTCAAGGCACGAACTGAGAGGTCCATATCAACGAGCTTAGTCTTCAGCAACTGACGCATGTGCAATACTTCTTCATCGAATTCTTCATTGCCATCGATGTCTGATGTTTCAAGAGTAATCTTTTCATCAGAGAACAACATGAAATGATAAATCAAAATCTTCGCTGCTTCC
>JAFTSK010000154.1 GCA_017467385.1 Bacteroidaceae bacterium | reverse complement strand
TCAATGGATGGGAACGGAACGAAGTCATGCCAATTCGCTGATGCCTGTCCTTATCAGTTGCGAACAGGGGTTGGGGAAAAGTACATTCTGTCGGCAATTGTTACCCGATTCGTTACGAAGCTATTACCTGGACAATCTGAATCTTTCGCCGGGAACTTCACCCGAGAAAAAGTTGGTTAACAAAGGACTGATCAACTTAGATGAATTCGACAAGATTGGCGAAAAACGTCAGCCGGATTTGAAGAATCTGCTTCAGATGCTGTCCGTTCCCATTTATCGCGGCAAGCGATTGGGGTATGCTACCGAGCCGCGTCTGGCCTCGTTCATCGGTACAACCAATAGCCGGCAAATCTTGTGTGATGTGTCGGGAAGCCGACGCTTCCTTTGTGTAGAGGTAAAGCGATACATCGAGGACGTGTCTTTGGAGCACAAACAATTGTATGCCCAGCTGAAGCAGGAGCTTACCAACGGGGAACGTGATTTTTTGTCGAAGGAAGAAGAAAAGGAGCTGCAACGCCGAAACAAACGATTTTATCGTCAGTCGTTGTTGGAAGATGTGTTCTTTGCCTGTTTTCGTTTGCCGGAAAGCAACGAGGAAGGTCGTTGGATGACGTCCGCCGAAATGTTCCGGGTAATGACCAAGCACAATCCGGTTGCCTTGCGGGGCATTTCGCCCAAACAACTCAGTTACCGGTTGAGTGGATGGGGGTTGAAATACAAGCATACCAATCATGGAAACTATTATTTGGTAAGTTCACTTCAAGAATCCATGAACGGCACTTTAATGACTTGACAATCAGTTGGTATGCCGATGGTGTGCAAGTGAAGGTACCGATTGTTTCCTTGTTGTGGTTTGTTCTCCGCCTGAAAAGGAGGCAGATGGAGAAACACAATAAGGAGATTGATGTCATCTTACAAAATATCGATAATGTGAAATTTAACACAGAATACATAGAGGAAAATGTGAAATAAATAGAATATTCGATATGGAAAATGTGAAATAGTTGTCTGTCTATACTGCGGATTATGTGAAAAGTGCTATATTTGCACAAGTAATTAATAAATAAAGATATGGATAAACTGCTTAGAAGAAAGGTTGATAGCTATTTGATGGATTGGAAGAGCAATCCTGATAGGAAGCCGCTTATTATCAAAGGTGCTCGTCAGATTGGAAAGACACGTTCTGTTGAGTGGTTTGCCAGTCAGAACTACAAAAGTATTGTTCAAATCAATTTTGTTGAGCAGAAGAAATACAAGGGTATCTTTGATGATGGATTTGAAGTTGATACGATTCTTAAAAACATCTCTTTGCTGAATCCGGAATTGCAGTTTATACCAGGTAAAACACTTTTCTTTTTTGATGAGCTACAAGCTTGTCCCAATTGCGCTACTTCACTGAAGTTTTTCAAACTCGACGGCCGGTTTGATGTGATTTGTTCTGGTTCATTGATGGGTATTAACTATAGGGAAATAGAATCCAATAGTGTTGGTTACAAGGAAGACTACGAGATGCATTCAATGGATTTCGAAGAGTTTCTATGGGCAAAGGGCTATCCCGAGGATTTTGTGGAAGAACTCTTACAGCACATGTTGGAGGTTAAGCCTCTTAATAGTCTGCAGATGGACATTCTTTTTGGTCTGTTCCGCGACTATGCTACTATAGGTGGTATGCCAGAGGTGGTGAATACGTATATCAAAAATAAAAATTTCAGTGGAACTTTGGGTATACAGAAACAGCTACTGAAAGACTATGAAGAGGATATCACCAAATATGTAGAAGCCCTGGACAAAGCTAAGGTCAAAGCTGTATACAACCATATCTCTACATTCTTGGCCAAAGAAAACAAACGTTTTCAGATAACCAAGATTGGCAAGAATGCACGTAATAGAGATTATATCGGTTGTGTAGAATGGCTTGCTGATGCCGGTGTCATAAATGTCTGCTATTGTCTGAATCTTCCGGAACTTCCGCTTAAAGGCAACTATGAACCTAAACTGTATAAGATTTATTATAAAGATACAGGACTTTTGATTGCATCGCTTGACGAAGAAGCACAGGAAGATTTGAGAGCCAATAAAAATCTTGGCACATACAAAGGAGCAATTTATGAAAATATAGTAGGAGATATGCTCGTAAAGCAAGGATACAATCTCTATTACTACAGTTGCGACAAGCCTTCTCTTGAAATGGATTTCTTTGTGCGCGATGCCGACTCCCTTGTTCCTGTGGAAGTAAAAGCTAATGATGGAGCAACTGCGTCATTGAACAAGCTACTAAATGATGATAAATATCCGGATGTTAAATACGGCATCAAGTTAGGTTATAAGAATATCGGCTTCAACGGTAAGTTCTATACCTTCCCTTACTTCTTGACTTTCTTGTTGAAGAGATTTGTGGCGAATGTAAATAATAACATGAAAGTATACCAAAAATAAAGGGAGTGATATACTTGTTGACACTCCCTAAAATGTTTTCGATTAGGAAAGATTCAGTTTCTCCCTCAAAAACTGTCCGGTGTACGAAGCGGCACATTGAGCTACTTCTTCCGGTGTGCCGGCAACCACCAAATTGCCACCCTTCTCGCCTCCTTCCGGACCTAAGTCGATCACATGGTCGGCACACTTGATGACATCCATGTTATGCTCGATGATAACGATGGTGTGGCCTCGGCTGATGAGGGCATCGAATGCTTCCAACAATTTCTTGATGTCGTGGAAATGCAAGCCGGTGGTCGGTTCGTCGAACACGAAGATGGTTGGATCGCTTTTCTCTATGCTGAGGAAGTAAGCCAGTTTCACACGTTGGTTCTCGCCTCCCGAAAGGGTGGAGGAAGACTGACCGAGTTTCACATAACCCAACCCTACCTCTTGCAACGGCTTTAGCTTTTTCACAATCTTGCTCTGTTTGTGTTCGCTGAAGAATTCGATGGCTTGGTTGACGGTCATCTCCAAGATGTCGTAAATGCTCTGCCCCTGGAACTTGACTTCCAGCGTATCGCTTTTAAACCGCTTGCCATGACAGCTTTCACACTCTAATACCAAGTCGGCCATGAACTGCATTTCTACGGTTACGGTGCCTTCGCCCTTACATTCTTCGCAACGGCCGCCTTCGGTGTTGAACGAGAAATAGCCGGCAGAATAACCCAACTGCTTGGCTAACGGCTGGTCAGCATACAGCTTGCGGATTTCGTCGTAAGCCTTGACGTAAGTAACCGGATTGCTTCGCGTAGACTTACCGATAGGGTTCTGGTCTACAAACTCGATGTCCTTTACCATCTTGATGTCGCCACCTAAGGAGATGAATTCGCCCGGCCGTTCGCTACTTTCGCTGTATTCGCGTTTCAAAGCCTTGTAAAATACATCACGCACCAACGTACTCTTTCCCGAGCCGCTGACACCTGTAACCACCGTCATGACATTCAAAGGGAAGCGTACATCCACTCCCTTCAGGTTGTTTTCCCTCGCCCCGATGATTTCGATGTAGTTGTTCCAGGGGCGATGAGCCGCTGGCAATGGGATTTGCTCCTCGTTTAGCAGATAGCGGACGGTGTGGCTGTTGCTGCCCTTCTGCAAGTCGTTCATGTCGCCCTGATAGACAATCTGCCCACCAAGACGGCCGGCGTTCGGACCGATGTCGGTGATATAGTCGGCCGCCCGGATAATTTCTTCGTCATGCTCTACGACCACTACGGTGTTGCCCAACTGCTGAAGTTGGCGAAGCACTTTGATGAGGCGACTGGTATCCCGACTGTGAAGGCCGATACTTGGTTCGTCGAGGATGTACAGGGAACCTACCAAACTGCTTCCCAATGAGGTGGCCAAGTTGATTCGCTGGCTCTCACCACCCGAAAGCGAATTGCTCAGACGGTTCAGGGTAAGGTAGCCCAATCCCACATCCAAGAGGAAGCTGATTCGGTTGTTGATTTCTGTTAGGATACGCTTGGCTACGGCGGTGTCATGTTCGTCCAACTGAAGGTTTTGGAAGAAAGCTTGCAACTCATAGATAGGCAAGTCCACCAATTCAGAGATGGAACGGCCCCCCACTTTCACATAGCCCGCTTCCTTCTTCAAACGGGTGCCATGACAAGTGGGGCATTGCGTCTTTCCACGATAGCGTGCCAGCATGACTCTGTATTGAATCTTGTATTGGTTCTCTTCCAACATCTTGAAGAAAGAGTCAATGCAGGCTTTGTCTCTTGGACCATGCCACAAATAATCCTTCTGCTCCTCGGTCAGTTCGTAGTAGGGCGTGAAGATGGGAAAATTGTGTGCGGGTGCTTCGCGAATGAACTCTTTGAGCCATTCACTCATTTTCTCGCCTCGCCAGCACACCACAGCTCCGTCGTACACCGACAATGCCCGGTTGGGAACCACCAAATGCTCGTCAATGCCGATGATTCTTCCGAATCCTTCGCAAGTAGGGCAAGCTCCGATGGGGGAGTTGAAAGAAAACATTTGGTCGGTTGGCTCCTCGAACGTGATTCCATCGGCTTCAAACTTGGTGCTGAAGGAGAACAGCTGGGTGCTTCCGTCAGGCAGATAAAAGCGGAGCATGCAAGAGCCGTTGCCCTCATACATGGCTGTCTCGGCAGAGTCCGTCAGTCGGCTGATGCTTGCTTGGTCATGGTCGGCCGTCATGCGGTCAATGAGCAGGTTGATGTTGGTTCGTTTGGAGGTGTCTCCTTTCTCTTGTTGCAACCGAATCAGATAATCTTCGATACGCATGATTTCCCGATTCACTTCCACCCGGACAAAGCCCTGCTTCATGTCGATGTCTAATTGCTCGGTCAGGGTGCGACCTTCGCGGGGAAGTACGGGAGCCAATACAGTAAACTTAGTGCCTTCAGGAAAAGAAAGCATGCAGTTGACTATGTCTTCCGCACTGTGTTTCTTGACCAGCTGGCCGCTGATGGGCGAATAAGTCTTACCCACTCGGGCGAACAGCAGTCTGAGGTATTCGTATATCTCCGTCGATGTGCCTACGGTGGAACGGGGATTCCGACTCGACACCTTTTGTTCGATGGCGATGGCTGGCGGGATTCCCTTGATGAAATCACATTCCGGCTTGCTCATCCGCCCCAAGAACTGGCGGGCATAGGAAGAAAGGCTTTCCACATAGCGGCGTTGTCCTTCGGCGTAAAGCGTGTCGAATGCCAACGATGACTTTCCCGAACCCGACAAGCCTGTGATGACCACTAACTTGTTGCGTGGGATATTTACATCAATGTTCTTTAGGTTGTTCACCTTTGCTCCCTTAATGGAGATATACTTGTTTTCACTCATATTGTACGATGTATTCTAATCAACTCACAAAGTTAGCTTTTTCTATTTGAACCTACCGCTTTCCCACTGAAGAATCATCGGCTCTTTCCGTAGATAGGGCAGTAGCTTTTCCCGGTCTTCTTGATTCAGATAATCAGGTGTAGTGTACCAAATAGAAAGCGAAGCATTGTCTGCGGAAAGACTGGCTTTCATTAAGTCCATATCCGCTTTCTTGCGTGCTTCCATGTATTCCGGAACAATGAAGTCGGGTGTCAGGAAAAACTCTTCAGCTTTTGGAATTTGCAGAAGAGCTTTTTGGGAAAGCTCTTGTTTCCAATCCGAAGAGAAGAAATGCACCTCGCTGTTACAAGCCGATGCGCATACGGTCTTGACCATGCATACGACTTTCACAGAATCGTTAAGCGGAAGCAACTTCATCTCTAATGTACTTTGGGAAGTC
The DNA here is from genome assembly GCA_017467385.1 of Bacteroidaceae bacterium. Classification (GTDB taxonomy): domain Bacteria; phylum Bacteroidota; class Bacteroidia; order Bacteroidales; family Bacteroidaceae; genus Phocaeicola. The sequence continues at coordinate 8,693 of JAFTSK010000154.1, read as the reverse complement.
ATTTGAATCAAGACATAATCATCGGTCAATTTCTTCATTTCGGATACATTGCCAAAACGATTCTTGACTTCTGCTTTCATGTCGCTGGCTAAGAAATCTATGCAATCTTCTTTATTCACTTTGGTCAATAAAGGCGTAATGGAGTCGGGCATTGCCAGAAACACCGTTTTCATGTCTTGTGCCACTACGGAAAGCGTGCAAAAGAAACTTGCAAATATCAATAGAATCTTTCTCATTATTGTTGTTATTTGGTTTTCGACATCGGAAGGGCGCGAGCTGTACGGCTTTTCCAAATCAGATAAACTCCCAATAATATTAAAGGAATACTAAGTAGCTGACCAATGTTGAGTGTCATGCCCACTTCTTGAGCTACTTGTGGATTCTTCATGAATTCCAAAGCCAAGCGTGTGCCGAAGAATATCAGCAAAGAAACTCCGGTTATCAGCCCTACATACTTTTGCAAATGGAACTTGTGATACATCAGCAATGAAACCACTCCTGCCACTAAACAGTAGAGCATTTCGTAAATCTGTGTAGGGTGGCAGGCTTGTCCTTCATAAAGCTGATGCCATTCGTTTGAACGGACAAATTCAAAGCCCCAGGGCATTGTGGTGGGGAATCCAAAGATTTCGGAATTCATCAGATTGCCAAAACGGATGCAGAAGCAAAGTACGGCCACACAAGGAATGATGCGGTCGAAGAGCCACCACACGCTTTGTTTGGTTACTTTGCGGGAGTAAAGCCATGCGGCCAAGATAACACCGAATGTGCCTCCATGACTGGCCAGCCCTCCTTCCCATATTTTCAGAATTTCCACCGGGTTGGAAGAATAGTAATCCCATTGGTAGAACAAACAATGACCTAATCGGGCACCAATCACCACGCTGATGAGGCTATACACAAAGAGTTTGTCAGCCCAACCTTCGGGATATTTCTCTTTGCGGAACAACCACTCGGCATACTGATAGGCCAAGATAAACCCAATCCCCCACATTAAGCCATACCAACGAATCTGGCGGCCTGCTATCTCGAATATAACGGGATCTATATCCCATACAATACTTGCTAACATGTCTTCTTTACAATTTGATTTTACTGCAAAGGAAATAAAAAAATCTCTTCCCCGAAAAAAAGGGAAGAGATTTATACTTAGTTTACAAAGATATTATACCAAATGTGCAATCAACTCTTCGCGGTCGCCATGCAGAAGGTCGATAACCGGCACTTCAATCATGGTATAGCATCCCGGTTGCTGGTGCATGGTAGCACGCGCACAACATACCATTACTTGAGCTGTCAACGCCGGATTGTTGATTTTCATGTTGAATTCAAACAACTGGTTGTGAGTGGTGCCTGAAACACCCTTGCGAACCAAGTTCACGCCATGGCCTACGTCGTTCAAATCGTCTACACAAGGCACTTGCTTTACGTGAGTTTCATCGTTCACGAAATAGGGATCGGATTTGATGGCCGCTTCTACTGTCTTGAAGTCTGCTCCTTCTTCCAATTCTACATACACCATGCGGCGATGAATGCCTGTGCCGGTTGGAATGGTCATAGACAAAGCGTCTTTCACACCTTCTATAGCACGAACAGCTACCGAATGTCCCATGCTTCGGCCTGGACCGAAATTCGTGTAAGTGATGCCTTTCGGGGCAATGGCTTCCAACAAAGTACGAACCACCGAATCACTACCCGGATCCCAACCAGCAGAGATGATGGCTACCGAGTTGTTGGCCTTAGCCGTTTCTCCCAACGAACGACGCAAAGCGGTAATCTGTGTATGAATATCGAAGCTGTCTACCGTATTGATGCCCAAAGCCAATATCTTCTTGGCTTGTTCTTCTACCTTGCGGGTGGGGCTGGCCACGATAGCTACGTCCACGTCCTTCAACTCGGTGATGTCTTTTACCACTTCGTAAGCGGCAAGTTCCGCCGGCTTGTTTTCTGCACCGTTACGACGCACAATGCCTGCGATTTCAAAATCCGGAGCTACTTGGAGAGCTTCAACAACCGATTTACCAATATTGCCGTATCCTACGACGGCAGCTCTAATTTTTTTCATCTTATTTCAATTTTAATGACCTATTTCTTTATTATGGACGCAAAAATAAACATTTTGTTTAATACATATAAAGATATAGCACAAATATTTTTATTTTTGCAATGGAATCTAATGACAACAAGATTAAAAGAAATTATGATTGAATACATCAGAGGCGAACTTATCGAGACAACTCCGGCTTTTGCGGTGGTAGATTGTAACGGCATTGGCTATGGGATAAATATATCACTGAACACTTATTCGGCCATTCAAGGCAAGCAGCAAGTCAAACTTTACATATACGAAGCCATTCGTGAAGATGCTTACGTGCTTTATGGTTTTTCTACCAAACAAGAACGGGAACTCTTTCTGTTGTTGATTACGGTGCCGGGCATTGGAGGAAATACTGCTCGTATGATTTTGTCGGCTCTCTCTCCGTCCGAACTATGCAATGTTATCAGCTCTGGCAATGACAAGTTGCTAAAGACCGTCAAGGGCATCGGATTGAAGACCGCTCAACGTATCATTGTGGATTTGAAGGATAAGATAGCTTCTTCCGGCATGGAAACCGTAGTCGGAACGACTGCCAACCTTTCGGCGGCTCATTCGGAGGTGTACGAAGAAGCCATAGCTGCCCTTACGATGTTGGGCTTTGCGCAGGCTCCTTCCCAGAAAGTGGTGGCCGCCATACTAAAAGAAGAACCCGACTTAACGGTAGAAAAGGTCATCAAATTGGCCTTGAAACGATTGTAAGGTCATTCATCTGTTTCGGAATTCCTGTATTGTAACGGAGATACGCCCAAATGTTGTTTCACGAACTTGCCGAAAAAGGACGGGTTTACGAAATTGAAACGGTCGGCTATCTCCTTCATGCTCATGTCCGAGTTCTTCAGGGCATACTTGATTTGCTGAACAGCATGTTCGTTGATAAGAGCCAACGGCCCCCTTCCACAAACTTTTTTCACAACGGTGGAGAGGTGTTTGGGGGAATAGCAGAGTTGGTCGGCATAGTAAGCTACCGAACGATGACTGCCATCGTCTTCAGCCACCAATTCCAGAAACTTACGGAAAATGTAAGCTGAACGATCGTTACGATAGTTGGGCGTATTTTCTTTGCCCGGAATATCTTCATACAGCTTGGAAAGCAGTTCGCAGAGAATGGCCGAAAAAAGATGTCTTTTGGCTTCTCGCAGAAAAGGATAAGGCTTTTCATTGAGACAAATCAAAGCCAATTCTTTGTAAAGGTAAAATTTGTAAGATGTGTCTCGGTTGATGGGAAAAATAGGATTATTATAAAGATAATGTCCAATCTCCCATGCTCCCTTTTTGAAACTTGTAATGCTTCTCAGAAATCCAGGATCGAAAGCTACGATGCGAGCATTGCAAATGGATCCATGTGCATGTTGAATGATGGTGCCGGGAAGAAGTATGGCACAATGATCGGCTTTCAGAAGGAAAACTTTTCCGTTGATGTTGATAGAAACCTCACCGTCAAGGCAGAAGACCATCATGAAGCAGTCTATTTTGAAGCGTTCATTACTGGCAATAGTATGGTCAACATTATCCAAGATGATAACGTTTTCGTCTACATAGTCTATCAAATGAGGATTTCGCTTGAACTCCTCAAGGCCGATTGTTCGAATGTTTTCTGTGTTCATATCTCTGTTCCTTTTTTCAGCCGCAAAGTTCAGAAATAAAAATCACACTTTTGTGTCCTATTAACTATCTTGGATGTTCTATTTTTCTTTCTATTTATGGTCTACATGTTAAATGGTTTAAACGAAGAAAAATAGAATATTTGTGGGTAAGGATAGATAATTCTTAGTTGTATGTTATGTCCTAATTTTGCGCAAAAAATTAGAAACAATTAAACAAATAATGATGAAAATGAAGACAAAATGGATGCAACTGTTAGGATTGTTCGGTTGCTCTGTGTGGTTGGCAGCGTGCCAACAGGCACCTACTCAGCAAATGGCGGGGGGTGCAGGTTATGAACTCATGAAGGTTGCCACTTCCGACAAGGAATTTACAACAGACTACTCGGCGGCTATCCGAGGACGTTACGATGCAAGCGTTTTGCCACAAGTGTCGGGAACCATTCAGCGAGTGATGGTCAGTGAAGGTCAGAAGGTAAGAAAAGGACAGTCGTTGTTTATCATCGACCAAGTTCCTTATCGTGCGGCCTTGAACACAGCGAGTGCTAATGTGCAGGCGGCCAAAGCCGGACTTGCTACAGCTCAGTTAAGCTACGACAGTGCAAAGGAATTGTATGCTCAGAAAGTCATCTCCGAACATCAGTTGAAGACTACCGAAAACACCTTGCTTACTGCTAAGGCGCAACTTGCTCAGGCCGAAGCGCAGGAGGTAAATGCGAAGAACAGTTTGGCTTATACGGAAGTAAAAAGTCCAAGCGATGGGGTGGTAGGTGCAATTCCTATGCGTGAAGGTACATTGGTCAGTCCGTCAATGGGTGCTGCTTTGACTACCGTCAGCGATAATAAAGAAATGTATGTGTATTTCTCTATGACCGGTAAGCAAGTGCTTAACATGACTCGTCAATATGGTTCGATGGAAGAAGCTTTGAAGAATATGCCTGCTGTACAGTTGAAGTTGGAAGACGGAAGCTTTTACGACCAGCCGGGTAAGATTGAAAGCATTAGTGGAGTAGTTGATCCTCAGACCGGAACCATCAGCGTGCGTGCTTCTTTCCCGAATGAAGGCGGTATCTTGCACAGTGGTTTCAATGGGGCGGTCGTCATTCCAAGTGTTTATAAGGATGCGATTGTTATTCCGCAGAGTGCTACCGTTCAGCTTCAGGACAAATACCTTATATATAAGGTAGTAGACGGCAAGGCGACTTCAGCCATCATTACTGTGGCTCCAACCAGCGACGGCAAAGAGTTTGTTGTCCTCAGCGGTCTGGAACCTGGTGAAGAAATCATTGCGAAGGGAGCAGGACTTGTGAGAGAAGGAACTCCTGTTAAATGAAAAATTGAAAATTAAAAATTAAAAACTGAAAGTTGGCTTTGAGGTTTATGATTTCTCAATTCTCAATTTAATAAACATGAAAGGAAATATATTTATCAAAAGGCCGGTGATGGCGATGTCTATCTCCATCTTGATAGTCATTGTTGGTGTCATTTCGTTATTGACATTGCCGGTAGAACAATATCCGGACATTGCACCTCCTACCATTATGGTGCGTGCCAACTATACCGGTGCAGATGCCGATGCGGTGATGAACTCTGTTATCATGCCGTTGGAAGAAAGCATCAACGGGGTAGAAAATATGACCTATATTACCTCAACCGCCACCAATTCGGGTTCGGCTACCATTACGGTATACTTCAAACAAGGAACCGATCCGGACATGGCACAGGTAAACGTACAGAATCGTGTGGCTCAGGCACAAGGTTTGTTGCCTGCCGAAGTTACCAAAATTGGTGTAACCACTATGAAGCGTCAGACCTCTTTCCTTCAGATGGTGGCCTTGACCAGTACAGACGGTACGTATGACGAAAACTTTCTCGGTAACTATGCCGATATTAATATTGTGCCGGCTTTGAAGCGTATCGAAGGGGTGGGAGACATCATGGCGATGGGTAACACTTACTCCATGCGTGTGTGGTTGAAGCCCGAACTGATGGCACAATACAAGTTGGTGCCGAGTGATATTGCGGCCGTTCTTGGCGAACAGAACCTTGAAGCTCCGACCGGTTCACTGGGGGCTGAGTCGGACAACACTTATCAGTTAACCATGAAATATCGTGGCCGCTTGAAGAGTGTGGAAGAATTTGAAAACATTGTCATCACATCTACTCCTACCGGACAAGTGCTTCGTCTGAAAGACATTGCCGACGTGGAATTGGGAGCTTTGAGTTACGCCTTTCATGGCGAAACCAGCGGCAAGCCGAGTGTGATGATGGTGGCTTTCCAGGTGGCTGGAGCCAATGCAACGGAAGTGAACGAACGAATCTCGAAGGAACTCGACAAAATGTCGGAAAGTTTGCCGAAAGGATGTGAATTCATTACTATGCAGTCGTCCAACGACTTCCTCTATGCTTCCATCTATAGTGTAGTCGAAACCTTGATTGTAGCGATTATTCTCGTTATCTTGGTGGTATATTTCTTCCTGCAGGATTTCAAGGCAACGCTGATTCCGTCTATCTCTATCATCGTATCCTTGATTGGTACGTTTGCTTGTTTGATGGCCGCCGGATTCTCCATCAACATCTTGACGCTGTTTGCCCTTGTGCTTGCTATCGGTACGGTGGTGGATGATGCTATCGTAGTGGTAGAAGCTGTGCAGGAAAAGTTCGACTCGGGATATAAGTCGCCTTACTTGGCTACCAAAGACGCAATGGCTGATGTAACAATGGCCGTTATCACTTGTACCATTGTGTTTATGGCGGTGTTTATCCCTGTAACATTTATGGGGGGTACATCCGGTGTGTTCTATACTCAGTTCGGGGTAACAATGGCTACTTCTGTGGGTATCTCCATGATTTCAGCCTTGACACTTTGCCCGGCTCTTTGTGCCATCATGATGCGTCCAAGCGACGGCAAGAAGAGCCCGAAGAGCATCAACGGACGTGTACGTGCCGCTTACAATGCTTCTTATAATGCCATGCTTGGTAAGTATAAGAAAGGGGTAATGTTTGCCATCAAGCACCGTTGGGTTTGTTGGGTAGGCTTGGCTTGTGCCAGCGTGTTGTTGGTTTACTTTATGAAGACCACCAAGACCGGTTTGGTTCCTCAGGAAGACCAGGGTACTATCATCGTGAATGTGAGTGCGGCTCCGGGTTCTACATTGGAAGAATCGCACACCATCATGGCGAAGGTGGAAAGTGTGTTGAAGGACATTCCTGAAATACAAGATTATTCCAAGATTACGGGTTATGGCTTCTTGGCCGGTCAAGGTACATCCTACGGCTCTATTGTTGTCCGTTTGAAGGATTGGAGTGAACGTAAGGGAGACGAACATAGTTCGGATGCGGTGATGGCTCGCATGAATGCCGGCTTTGCCGGAATCAAGGAAGCACAAGCCTTCTGTTTCCAGATGGGTATGATTCCGGGCTACGGTATGGGTAACTCGACCGAACTCTATCTGCTCGATAAGACGGGTGGCGAAAAGTCGGTATTCTATAATTATGCTATGCAGTTCCTGATGGCATTGAACCAGCGTCCGGAAGTGTCTATGGCTTATACTACTTACGCCATGAACTTCCCGCAGGTGGCTGTGGATGTAGATGCTGCCAAGTGTAAGCGTGCAGGCATTTCTCCTGCCGATGTGTTGAGTGCATTGGGAAGTTATTGTGGGGGTGCTTACGTAAGTAACTATAATGAATTCGGTAAGGTATATCGTGTCATGCTTCAGGCTTCGCCGGAATATCGGTTGGATGAACAGTCTTTGAATAACATGTTTGTACGCAACGGTTCGGAAATGGCTCCTATTGGTCAGTTCGTAACCTTGAAGAAGACTGTCGGTGCTGAACTCGACAACCGTTTCAATCTGTATAGTTCTATCAGTGCGAATGTGAATGCGGCTCCAGGTTACTCGGCCAGTGAAGTGCAGAATGCCATTGCAGAGGTAGCCGAACAAACTTTGCCAACCGGCTATGGCTACGACTACGGGGGCATGTCTCGTGAAGAAGCCGAAATGGCAGGAAGCAACCAGACCGTACTTATCTATATTATCTGCGTGGTGCTTATCTTCTTGATTCTGTCTTGTTTGTACGAAAGCTTTATTGTACCCTGGGCAGTTATCCTTTCTGTTCCGTTTGGCTTGATGGGCTCATTCCTGTTCGCTAAGCTGTTCGGTTTGGAAAACAACATTTACTTGCAGACGGGTGTGATTATGTTGATTGGTTTGTTGGCCAAGACAGCTATTTTGATCACCGAGTTCGCCCTTGAACGCCGTCGTAAGGGAATGGGTATTGTGGAAGCCGCTTATCAGGCCGCCCAAGTCCGTTTCCGCCCGATCTTGATGACCGTACTTACCTGCGTGCTGGGGATGCTTCCGTTGATGTTTGCCAGCGGAGCCGGTGCGAACGGTAACTCTTCATTGGGTACAGGGGTAGTCGGTGGTATGACCGTCGGAACCATTGCCTTGCTGTTCGTCGTGCCGGTATTCTTCATCATCTTTGAATACTTGCAAGAAAAGGTTCGTCCGCCGAAGCACGAAGAAGCTGATGCCCAGTTTGCATTGGAGAGAGAAAGAAGTTTGGAAGAACGTAGTGCGTTAAATAAGTAATAATACTCTTCCCCTCTGGAGAGGGGATTGAGGGGTGTGTGAGACACGTCCACCAATGAATGCATGTCGTTGATGTATTTCACACACCCCCTTCCCCCTCTCGATAGGGGGTGAAAAAAAACAAAACAATAAAAATGAAGAAAACAATATCTTTGATAGGTGCAACCCTGATGCTGAGCAGTTGCGGCATCTACACCAATTATCATAAAGCCGAGTCTGTATCCGACAACCTCTACGGCGAGGAAGTGGCTGTCGATACATCGACCGCCAGCTTGGGAGATTTGGCTTGGCGCAATCTCTTTACCGATCCTCAGTTGCAGGCGTTGATAGAGAAAGGATTGCAGAACAACACCGATTTGCAGAGTGCCCGCCTTCGGGTGGAACAGGCAGAAGCTA
>JAFTSK010000153.1 GCA_017467385.1 Bacteroidaceae bacterium | reverse complement strand
TATATGTTGACTAAGGAATTCAAAGAGTCTCATCAATCAATACCTTGGTTAGTTATCGAAAAGATGCGTCATGTTTTGGTGCATGGCTATTATACCGTTTCTCCCGAGAAGGTTTGGGATACAGTTCAAGAAGACTTACCTACATTAAAGGAGCAGATTGTTGGACTATTAGTTGAGATTTAAAAGCTTTATTATGTCGGAGAAGGAAATGAATGCTTACAGATTCGGTACCGGTAAAGAACCTACAGACGAAATGCTGGAGCAGATTATGAAAGAGGTTGCACAAGAGGCTCGAGAAAGCAGTAAGAAGGTGGAAAATGCCCGTTTTGAACAAATGCGCCGGAATATTGCGGCTAAGCAGGAAAAATGGGCGGAGCAAATAAACCAAATCATCAATTCGTGAAGATATGCGTAAACCCGAATTGATCATTATTGCCGGTCCCAATGGCTCGGGTAAGACTTCTGTAACCAAAAGATTTCTTCATCATGAATGGGCGGAGGGAACCACTTACATCAATCCCGATGAAGTGGCCAACGAAATGTTTGGTGACTGGAACTCCAAGGAGGCGGTACTGAATGCTGCCAACTATTGTGCGGCGTGGAGAGAGAAATGTTTGGAGGAAAAGAAAAGCTTTGTATTCGAAACGGTTATGTCAGCAGATGATAAGGTTCAGTTTATAATCAAGGCTAAAAAGTCAGGGTTCTTCGTCCGATTGTTTTTCATTTCTACAGCAAGTCCTAAAATTAATGCATCAAGAATCGCCGACAGAGTAATGAAGGGTGGTCATGATGTTCCTATTACCAAAATCATATCAAGGTATTATAAATCCATTGAAAATTGCAAGGCTGTTTCTTCCATCGTAGACAGCCTTTATGTTTATGACAACTCCATCGACGGGGAAGAAGCAAAGCTTCAGTTCCGTTTAGTGAATGGGACTATGGGTAAAATGTATGTAACCGATGTGCCTGAATGGGCGCAAGCCATTTTGCCTGACACAGATTAAGAGTTTAATGGTTTGACAAAGAATCATATTATTCCCTATCTCAAGGTTGCCTCGTAGCAGGATTTGATAGATGAAATGAATGCGGTGGGAACAAACTCGTTTGCTTTGAATAATAAGACAATTAGAGGAAATCGGTGTATAAGTCGGTTATTCGCCGAAAATATTCGGCGAATAAGCTGAATAATCACCGAATAATAACTACTTTTGTGGAATTCATAGTATTTTGTTCATTTTATTAACGAGATTGGAATATGTATTTGCACGAAAGAGAATACTGGTGGAAGTTCACTTACGAGAGTGACAAGGTGATGACCGAATTAGGTAAGGTGCGGGCCAAGCAAGGATTGATGTTAGGACGAATGTCTTCCTTGGGGTTCGACTTTCAGGAAGATGCCTTGCTCAGCACCCTTTCGCAGGAGTTGGTAAGTTCGTCGGAGATAGAAGGGGAAACCCTTGACCGCCAACAGGTTCGTTCGTCCATCGCCCGAAGGCTGGGTATAGAAACCGTCGGAATGGTAGGGACTTCGCGCTATGTAGATGGAGTGGTGGAGATGCTGCTCGATGCTACCCAACGGTATGCGGAACCATTGACTAATGAACGTTTGTATGGTTGGCACAACGTGCTTTTCCCTTCGGGCATGAGTGGACTTTACAAGATAGAAGTGGCTCGTTACCGAAGCGGAGAAATGCAAGTGGTGTCGGGAGCAATGGGTAAGGAAAAGGTACATTACGAAGCACCGAAGCCCGAACGTGTACCACAAGAAATGGAACGGTTCATCGGTTGGGTAAATACGGAAGTGGAAATGGATGAGGTGGTGAAAGCTGCTATAGCCCATCTTTGGTTTGTCACCATCCATCCGTTTGATGATGGTAACGGACGCATAGCCCGTGCTTTGACCGACATGATGTTGGCCAGAAGTGAACGGACATCGAAACGTTTTTATAGTATGTCCGCCGAAATCAAGCTGATGCGTTCGGAGTATTATGAAGTGTTGGAGCGTACCCAGCGAGGGGATGGAGACATCACCGAATGGTTGCTTTGGTTCTTCCGATGCTTCGATGCAGCTCTTGATTCGACAGAAGAGAGCCTTTCAGCCGTACTTGCCAAGGCAAGGTATTGGGAACATTTTGCCAAAGAGGAAGTGAACGAGCGTCAACGCAAGCTCATCAACTTGCAATTCGATGGTTTCTTCGGAAAACTGACTTCCGGCAAGTGGGCAAAGATTGGCAAATGTTCGTCGGATACGGCGCTGAATGATATCAAGGACTTGTTGAATAAGGGGATGTTGATAAAGAACGGTGAGGGTGGACGAAGTACCAACTATTCGTTGCCCGAAATATAGTGGGCTGAACTCTCGGTGTGAAATGGTTATCACGAAATAAGGATGAAAACTTAAATCGTAATTGTAATAATTGATATTTTAGGTGATAATTTAAAGTATAACTTAAATAATTGCTATATTTGCAAGAAATTAAAGTTATAATTTAAGTAGTATGGCAAGAATACCGGGTAAAATACAAAGAAGAGACACTTACATTGAACGTATCAAACCCTTTATGCGTACAAATGCTGTAAAGGTTATGATAGGCCATCGACGTGTAGGTAAGAGTTACATCCTGTACCAATTAATCAATCTGATTAAGGAAGAAGAAAAGGATGCCAATATCATCTATATAAATAAGGAAGACCTGGAGTTTGAATTCATTGCTAATTATCGTGATCTATATGCTTATGTAAAGGAACGGTTGGTCGATGAACATCGAAACTACATTTTTGTGGATGAAATACAGGAAATCACAGATTTCCGTTTGGCTATACGTTCGTTGGCATTGGATGAGAACAATGATATTTACATAACGGGAAGCAATTCGGAAATGTTTTCGAGTGACTTGGCCAATGAGTTAGGAGGAAGATATGTAGAGTTCAAGATATTCAGCCTTTCCTATCTTGAATTCCTGCAATTCCATCAGTTGCCGAATGATGATGAATCGTTAGAGAAATATATACACTTCGGAGGGCTGCCTTATTTGATTAATCTTCCGTTGGAAGAGCATGTGGCAATGGAGTATATACATAGCATTTATTCTACCATTGTGCTACGCGATGTGGTGCAACGTAAGAATATACGCAATACGGCATTTTTGGAACAGCTTATCCGTTT
>JAFTSK010000152.1 GCA_017467385.1 Bacteroidaceae bacterium | reverse complement strand
AATACGTTTCTACTTGATTTTCCCAACAACGAAGTCAAAAAGGGCTTTGTAACATTGGTAGCGAACAATTATCTAAAGACGCACGATTCTTCCACATGGACGCAAGATACGGTAGATGCACTTGAAGCCGGTGATTTGGAAAAATTCCGCAAACTACTTACATCATTCTTAGCCGACATCCCATACACCATGCGTCGCAAGGAAACCGAACGGGAAAAAGAACGGTATTTCCATTACACGTTCTATTTGTTGATGCGTATGGTCAGCGTCTATACGGTATATACCGAGAAGCAACAAAGCGAAGGTCGGGTGGATTGCATTATTGAAACTCCGCAATACATCTATATCTTTGAGTTCAAGTTGGATGGAACAGCAGAAGAAGCCTTGCAACAGATAGAAGACAAAGGGTATGCTCGTCCTTATGCTTCGGACAACCGTACTTTGTATAAAGTTGGTGTTAGTTTCTCGTCCGAAACCGGAACCGTTGATGATTGGAAAGTGATTGGATAATCCGTACTGATTATTGATTATAAAATACGCTTGCGGCACTCCAACCGAATATCCATCAGTTGAAATGCCGCAAGCAATAAAATGAGAGTTATTCAAAACATCTTGCTTACCCGTTCAATACCGGCAACTAAGATGTCGATTTCTTCTTTCGTATTATAAAGAGCAAACGAAGCTCGGACGGTTCCTTCGATACCGAGACGAAGCATTAAGGGTTGGGCGCAATGATGACCGGTACGAACGGCAATACCCAATCGGTCAAGTAAGGTTCCCATGTCGAGATGATGAATATTTCCTACCAAGAACGAAATAACACTGCTCTTATGTTCTGCTTCACCGAAGATTCTCATTCCTTCGATTTGTTTCAAGCGTTGCATGGCATAGCGAGTCAGTTCCTGCTCGTGGGCTTCAATTTGTTCCATACCTATGGCAGAAACATAATCCAATGCCTTTGCCAAGGCGGTCGTTCCGATATAATCCGGCGTACCTGCTTCAAACTTGAACGGTAGTTCATTGAAAGTAGTCTTTTCAAAAGAAACAGTCTGTATCATTTCTCCCCCACCCTGATAAGGCGGCAACTTGTCAAGCCATTCTTCTTTGCCATAAAGAACTCCCACTCCGGTAGGGCCATACACCTTATGTCCGCTGAATGCAAAGAAATCGGCATCAAGTTCCTGCACATCAACTTTCGTATGTGGAATACTCTGCGCTCCATCTATCAATACAGGTACATCATGTGCATGAGCCTCAGCAATCATTTCCTTTACCGGATTGACCGTACCCAGTACATTGCTGACGTGCATTACACAGACCAACTTGGTTTTTTCCGAAAACAGTTTCCGGTATTCTTCCTGAAGAAGCTCGCCCTTGTCGTTCATCGGGATCACCTTGATAACAATACCCTTTTTAGCAGCCTGCAGTTGCCAGGGAACAATGTTACTGTGGTGTTCCATTGTAGAAACAATTACCTCATCCCCCACCTGCATCTGACTTTCCACAAACGAAGATGCCAAAAGGTTAATGCTTTCAGTAGTTCCACGAGTGAAGATAATTTCATTGGTGCTACGGGCGTTGATGAAACGACGAACCGTTTCACGCGATGCTTCATGCAGTTCAGTAGCCTGTTGGGAAAGGAAATGTACGCCGCGATGCACATTAGCATTTACCGAATAATATTCGTTGGTAATGGCCTCAACTACGCAACGAGGCTTTTGTGTAGTAGCTCCATTATCCAAATAGATAAGCGGTTTGCCATACACTT
>JAFTSK010000151.1 GCA_017467385.1 Bacteroidaceae bacterium | reverse complement strand
GTAGTCCAACTTAAAAAAGGAAGTTCTTAAGAACTTACTTTTTTATTTGTTATTCATTGAATGATGAGTCAATCATATTGAATATCAATTTCTGTGCAACCAATCCGGCTGATGATGGATTAATGATGTTTCCATAAATATCCAAAGTGGAAAACAATACCGTTCCTTTACCCATAGGGATGATTCCCATAGCAGTACCGATAGCCATGGGGTAGGTGTGATAGGCACCAATCAGTAATTCTTCTCCATCCATCACAAAGCCCTGGCGTTCTACTCCGGTATGAATCAATGCCTGATAAGGCCAGTTCAAAGCCGATCCACTTGGTAATTCCTTAAATATTGCATGTGGTTTGTTGAACATGACTCAAACCAACCAGTTGGTTCATACAAAGAACTTGTCTTTGAACGTAGCACGGCTATTGGCTGAGATGTATTCCGACCATTCGTCGGCACTTTGGATGATGAAAATTTTTGTACCATCCTTTTGTGCACGTTCCATCAGTTTTTGCGGACAAGGCATGTTTTCGTTGGGGACCGCCCAATCCAACCGACAACGCGCATTGCTTCGGGGGTGCTTGAACCGTATTTCGATGGTTGCCGGTTTGCCAGCTTCCAAGTAGACTTTACCATCTCCTTCTGTTTCTTTGGCCATCTTACAAATGGTTTTTCCGTTTACATCCAATTCAATTAGGCTGCGGTTATTGGATTGTGGCATTAAGGTGTATTCACCAGTTGTCTGGGGAACAATTACTCCCTTCCATATGATACCATATCCTTGTAACATGTGTACAAAAGGAGAAGGGGTAGCTCCCTCGATGGCACTTAGGTTTACTACTTTGGATATTTCACGATAGACTTCTTTCTCGAAGTTCATATCTTCGTAATAGATGCATTCCAAACCTGGTTTTCCATCGGTGGTGAACAATGCTTCAGTTGGAACCATGGTCAGCTGCTCTTGTTTGGGAGGACGAGCTACGATAATCCAGTCCAACTTTTCGGCATTGTCGGAATAGGTAATTACATTTTCTTTGGTTTTCCCTTTGAGGAAGTTTTGTAAAGCATATCCGTCTTCCCAGACTGCTCCTTTCCCTGCCAGTTGGTTGGACGATAAATTAACTGCAAGTACGTCGTCATATCCTTCTGTTACCAATTCCTTCCCTTGGTATAATTCGGCTTTAATGCGGCAAGTTCCACCGGTTTGAGGCATGGGTATTGAAATACCTTTCACGAGTGGCTCACCATAAGTTTCACCACCACTAACCTGTACTTCGTATTTCTTTGACCAAGTTTTCTCTCCGTCTATATCTGAAATGCTGACAACAAGTAAATGCTTTCCTTTGACATCTTTCTCGTTGATAAGGTAGAAGTCGGTCACAATATCGGTACCCGTTGCTGCAATCTGTTGGCGTGTCTTGACCGCTACGAAAAGAGGTTGGTTGTATCGGGCAATGATACTCGGGTTTGATTTGGGGTATCGGAAACAGTCTACAATTCCAGAATAGTTTTCTGTCAATTCGGATTCCCAACCGTTTACTACATAAGCATCGGTGATATTGTTTAAGCGAGCTGATTCGATTTTTCTACCTTGATGTTCATAAGAAACGGTTCCCATAGCAACACATAAATCGTCTACGGTAGGATATATACTCCGTAAGTTTTTGTCATCAATGTATTGTTCAAATTCTTTATACCAACGGATGAACTCTTTGCTGTCCCATCCTAAATAAGTATATTTCTTTAAATCTATCATGTTCTTTTCCAGGCGCGGAGGAGATGATACAGCACCTTCTTCACCAAAGAAAACAATTTCTTTCTGATTGGTTGTATTGTTGTAATAATCGTCAGGTCCCTTGTATAAAGCCTCGTTCCATACAGCCGGACCTCCTGCCCGATGATAATCGTACCAT
>JAFTSK010000150.1 GCA_017467385.1 Bacteroidaceae bacterium | reverse complement strand
TTGTTTGGGGCCGTATTCGGATTCAAGGTGTTAGGTCTTGGTCAGGTAAAGAGTCCGATTTCAAAAGGTCTTTCTATGGGAACGGCCAGTCATGCGATAGGTACGTCGTCCGCAATGGAAATCAGTCGTAAATACGGTGCATACGCCAGCTTGGGTTTGACGTTGAACGGTATATTGACGGCCTTGTTAGCCCCGACAGCATTGAGATTGTTGGGAATCATTTAATCCAAAAGAGGCTTTGGATTGTTTTAAGGTAAAAAGATATAAAATGATTGAATTTAAGAAAATAGGTTTGGATGCCAAAGAAGACGTGCTACGCTTTACGCTGACTAATGAAGAACGTAACTGCGACCTGTCTTTTGTTAATTTGTGTAGTTGGTCGTTCCTTTATCATACGGAATATGCAGTTGCAGACGGCTTTCTGTTGTTCCGCTTCTACCTCAATGAAAAGCCGGTGTACATGATGCCGATCGGAAAGGGAGATTTAGCTAATGTATTGTTACTTTTAAAGGAAGATGCCTTGCGTCTAAATGCAGAATTGAAAATCTTGGGCATCTCGCCGAATATGCGTAAGAGAATGGAGCAAATCCTCCCCGATACCTTTGTCTTTGATACGGACAGGGATTATTACGACTATCTGTACACAAGAATGGATTTGGCTACTTTGAAAGGCAAACGTTTTCAAGCCAAACGTAATCATGTCAACCGCTTTCGGAAGGCTTATCCGGATTATGCTTATGAACCTCTGACACCGGAACTTGTTCCGGAATGTTTACGGTTAGAAGAAATCTGGTGTAGGGCTAACGGTTGCAATGAACAGGAAGCGTTGTCGGCCGAACGGCGTTCTATGCAGTATGCCTTGATGCACCAACAGGAATTGGAACTGACCGGTGGATTGCTTCGGGTAAATGGGGAGATTGTTGCCTTTACTTACGGTTGCCCAATCAATCAGGATACTTGGGATGTCTGTGTGGAGAAAGCCAATACGGACATTGAAGGGGCATACGCCATGATAAACTACGAGTATGCAAACCATATTGATGAAAAATATGTTTATATAAATCGGGAAGAGGATTTGGGATTGGAAGGTTTGCGTAAGGCAAAGCTCTCTTACCAGCCTTATTGTTTGTTGGATAAATATAGTGCGACATTGATATGACTACGAAAGAAGAAGTAAAAGCTTTATGGAAACTTTGTTTTAAGGATAGCGATGAATTTGTAGACTTGTATTTTGAGCAACGGTATAAAGACGAAATCAATGTGGCTATCCAGCGAGAGGGTAAGGTGGTTTCGGCTTTGCAGATGATTCCTTATCCAATGACTTTCGGCGGAATGACCATTGAAACTTCTTATGTTTCGGGTGCTTGTACCCATCCTGATTATAGAAAACAGGGCTTGATGCACCAATTACTGAATGAAGCTCATCGCCGAATGTATGAGGAAGGAGTATGGTTGAGTATGCTGATTCCGGCGGAAAAAAGTCTTTTCAACTATTACGCCCGTTCGGGATATGCTCCCAGCTTTGGCTATGCCCGGCAAACGGTTGGAGTAGGGGAGTTGCGTCCGTCTTTGCTCTTCTCGGTGGTTGATGAAACAGATAATCGTGCTTTCTTGTATGAGCATTATCGCTATCTGTCTACTTGTTTGCAACAATGCCCTTGTTGTGTGCAACATCCTCGGGAAGACTTTCTGATTGTCATGAACGATTTGCGACTGAGCAAGGGAAAATTGTTGGTTGCCCGTCGGAATGGTTTGATTCATGGCATGGCTTTTTGTGTAGAGGAGCAGGGAAAGGTCGTTGTAAAAGAGTTATTGGCCGACAATCTGGCAGTTCGAGATTCCTTGTTGCATAAGGCGGCCGAAGTCTTTCAAGTAGAGAAAGTGGAATACATGATTCCTTCTTCCATGAACTCACTTTATTTGGGCATGGCGAGGGTGATAAACGTAGAGAAGATGTTGGCCGTTGTTCTCCGAAAATACCCCGAAGCCCAAATGTATGTCCATATTACAGGAGATGAAGCCATTCCTGAAAATAACGGCTATTTCACAATTACTCAAGGAAATTGTATCCGCGAACATCTGACGGACAAGGTGTATCAAGAATGTAGCATTAGCGACTTTACCCGTTTGTTGCTCCATATTGAACACCCCTACATGAGCCTGATGTTGAATTAGTCTTCTTTGGTAAGGATTCTTTCCAATTCTTCAGCGGTAAGTCTCAAATGAAACTGCCCTTTATAGGCGGCCGAAATGCCTCCTGTTTCTTCGGAGACGATAATGGCGAGGGCATCGGTTTCTTGGGAAACTCCCATCGCGGCACGATGACGCAACCCTAATTCCTTGGGGATGTTCAGGTCGTGAGAGACGGGGAGAATACATCCGGCGGCCACAATGCTCTTGTGGCGAATGACCATCGCGCCATCGTGTAACGGGCTGTTTTTGAAGAAGATGTTTTCGATGAGGCGTTGGTTGACATCGGCATTGAAGGTTTCGCCGGTGCGGATGATTTCGTTCAGCGGCATGTTCTTTTCAATGACAATCAAGGCTCCTACCTTGCCTTTGCTCATGCTCATGCAAGCCATGACAATCGGCATGATGTCGGCTTTTTCGGTTTTCTC
The DNA here is from genome assembly GCA_017467385.1 of Bacteroidaceae bacterium. Classification (GTDB taxonomy): domain Bacteria; phylum Bacteroidota; class Bacteroidia; order Bacteroidales; family Bacteroidaceae; genus Phocaeicola. The sequence continues at coordinate 4,700 of JAFTSK010000150.1, read as the reverse complement.
CTGTTTGCTGTTCGTGAGGAAGCGGAAGTAGCTACCCCAACGCTTGTGAGAACCTAAGTTGACTAAGAACTTACGGATTTCGTCTTGGAAAAGTACGATGATGGCAAGGACACCCACACTGACGAGCTTGTCGAATATGGAGCCTAATAGTCTCATTTCCAACACTTGTGAAACAATGAGCCAACAACCGATGAACACCAATATGCCAATGAAGATGTTGATGGAGCCGGAGTCCTTCATCAAACGGTAGGTCTGATAAAGCAGATAGGCCACCAACAAGATGTCAATCAAGTCTTTTATGCTGAAATCTATAAACATTTCTTTGTGAGTTTAGGGTTAGAACGCTTTGCAACTTTTCATCTTTTCTACCATTTTGACCGCTTCGACGGCGGCTTTTACGTCATGCACCCGAAGGATATTGGCTCCTTTCAACAGGGCGATGGTGTTGAGAACGGTGGTGCCGTTCAAGGCTTCTTCGGGGGTGCTTCCCAAGAATTTGTATATCATCGACTTGCGAGATATGCCCACCAAAACGGGAAGCTCGAAAAGCTTGAATTCTTCGAGGTGGTTCATCAACTCGTAGTTGTGTTCGATGGTCTTTCCGAAGCCAAACCCGGGATCAAGGATGATGTCCTTTACGCCCAAATCACGCAATTTTTGCACCTTCTCGGAGAAATAGTAGAACACTTCTTTTAGTAGATTGTCGTAATGCGGATGACATTGCATGTCTTGCGGAGTGCCTTGCATGTGCATTATAATATAAGGTATGCCGAGACGGGCAACGGTGGCAAACATCTGCTCGTCCATGTTGCCGGCAGAAATGTCATTGATGATGGCCACATTGTATTCTTCCACGCACATTTTCGCCACATCAGCTCGGAAAGTGTCTACGGAGACAACGGCTTCGGGTTGGTGCTTACGGATAAGTTCCAAACCAGTGCGGAGGCGCCTCATTTCTTCTTCGGAGCTGATATGTTCGGCGTTCGGACGGGAAGAGTAGGCTCCTGTGTCAATGATGGAAGCCCCTTCGTCGGTTATCTGGGCGATTCGGCGGACAATGTCTTTCTCGGTTTCCGAACGGCTCCCGGCATAGAAAGAGTCGGGGGTTACATTCAGAATACCCATTACTTGCGGTTGTGAAAGGTCTATCAATCGGCCGTTTACATTGATATATGTCGGAGTCTTTGCAATCATCTTTGCTTCCCTTTGGTTTGATAGGACAAAAGTAAGCAGAAATATCGAGTTTTTTGTAATTTGGGTGTTTTTTTTCGTATATTTGTGGGGTGTTTGTCATTCTACGCTTTTCGTTGTGTCATTCTTTACTTCACTCTGAATGACAAAGACAGATAATGATTAAAACAACAATAAACAACCTATGGAAACATCAACACTCTATAACTATTTCAAGGAGTGCGGAAAGGTTACGACCGACACGCGTAATTGTCCCGAAGGCTCTATGTTCATCGCTTTGAAGGGCGAAACATTCAATGGAAATGCGTTTGCCAAGCAAGCGTTGGAGAAGGGTTGCCGCTATGCGGTGGTCGATGAAAGGGAGTATGCCGAAGAAGGGAATCCGAATATCTTGTTGGTAGACGATTGTTTGAAGGCTTTGCAAAGCTTGGCCAATGAACATCGCCGGCGGTTGGGTACACGTATCATCGGCATTACGGGAACGAACGGAAAGACCACCACGAAGGAGCTGATTGCCGCCGTACTTCAGCAGAAATACAAGGTACTTTATACGCAAGGCAACCTCAATAACCACATCGGAGTGCCTCTTACATTGCTGAATCTGACGGCAGAGCATGAGTTGGCGGTGGTAGAAATGGGAGCCAATCATCCTGGCGAAATCCGTACATTGGTTCATATCGCCGAGCCGGATTGCGGTCTGATTACTAACGTTGGCAAGGCTCATTTGGAAGGCTTTGGCTCATTGGAAGGGGTAGTACGAACAAAGAGTGAATTGTATGACTACTTGAGAAATAAAGAAAAGTCCTTCATCTTTTTGGATAAAGATGCAGAGCTTTTGTGTAAAAGCTCTGCGGGTTTGGAAACCATCGGCTACGGCATGGAAGATGAACGTCTGTATGTGAGTGGAAAGCTTCATGCTTGTGCGCCTTTCTTGGCCTTTGAATGGACGCATGAGGGAAAGTCATACGATGTGAATACGCATTTGATAGGAGCTTACAACATCAAGAATGCATTGGCGGCTATTGCGGTCGGTTGCCATTTCGGAGTGCCTGCCCAAGACATTTGCAAAGCTCTTGATAATTACATCCCGAGCAATAATCGTTCACAACTGACGGAAACGACCGATAATCACTTGATTGTGGATGCTTACAATGCCAACCCCACCAGTATGAGGGCGGCAATTGAAAATTTCCGTTTGATGGAAGTCTCTCACAAGGTGGCTGTGCTGGGCGATATGAAGGAGTTGGGTGAAGGAAGTGCAGAAGAGCATCGTAAGATTGTGTCTCTTTTGAAGGAATGTACATTGGGACGTGTCATCTTGGTAGGAGAGGAGTTCGGAAAAACGAATGAAGGTTTTGAGCATTACCCCGATGTGGAGGCTTTGAAGGAAGTCTTTATCAACAACAAACCGAAGGGTAAGTATATCTTGATAAAAGGCTCCAACAGCATGAAGTTGGCTCAATTGAAAGAAATATTATAAATAGTAACGATAATCTGTTGACACTCACATTCCCCTCTTGAGAGGGGATAGGGGTGTGTGAGATGCATCAACTTGGATTGTTTTGTTGTTAATTCTCTAATGTGGATGTTTGTCACACACCCCCTTCCCCCTCTCGAGAGGGGGAATTTTACATTCCAAACTTCTTTTTATAATAAGATTGTGCCGTATAGAGTGCCGCTGCCGGATTATTCCCTGTAACTCTGTCCTTCGTAACAAGCGTTGTTACGTAAGCCTCCGAGTATTTGTAAAACAAGCTATCATGCCCCACGCACAAGCCGATGACTACATTTAAGTCCGTATGGGCTTCGTTCAGCAGACGGGCTTGGAGGATAGGGTTGCACATCGCCGCCCCGATTTCCTCGCATTGAGCCGGAATCCCGATAGATGATTTCGCCTTACCCGCCACTTTGCAGATGATGGCATACGCCTCAAATCCATTGGCTCTAAGAATCTTGGCAAAGATACGAGCCTCGTTGATGAGGCCGATACAATTGGCTATACCAATCTTCTTGGCTCCAATTTTTCGGGCGAACTCCATGATTTCCTGTACGCGAGTCCATTGGCAATAGCCCTCGTATTCCACTTCGGCACTTGCCACCATGATGTCGTGATTGCGTCCTTCTTCGTATCGTTCCAACGCCCATTGCAAATCTTCGTCCTTCAAGTTCGTGGTAGGGCAGAACTCCGGATAAGTACGTACTTTAAATTTGCAATTCTGTGTGCCGCAATCTACACACGTATGCTGAATTTCTTTTTCTTCTTTCATCCTTTTCTGTAAATATAAGTTTTCAATGCTTCTACGTATTCTTCAAAGGCTTCCACGCCTTTGGGGGTAATTCGGCAGAGGGTGCAAGGCATTTTCCCTTTGTAGGTCTTGATGACCTCGATGTACTCTGCCTTGCTGAGCTTGTCGATTTGTACACTCAGGTTGCCCGCCGTAGCCTTCGTCTCTTGCTTCAAGTAGGTAAAATCGGCTTCTTCTACCGAAAGCAAGATGGACATTACACCTAAGCGGAGTTCGCTATGGAGTAAGGGATTCAGTTCTTTGAGCATGTCTTTTTGGCTTTACGGTTAATGATGTGGCCTGGCACAATCATCATGCAAATGAAAGTCAGGATGAAAAGCGGTGTAAACCAAGTGCTTAGCAACGGAATGTCAATGATGAGGCAACACATGGTATATGCGCCGGACAACATGCCGACTCCTCCGCCCACGATGAGGCTTTGCTCTTTCAGGATCACGCCTTGCATTGAGGTCGCGAAACCAATGACAAACAGGCCGAAAATCATCATTAACGACCAGCAATCGGCTCCTTTTGCGAGCATGAAATAAAGGCAAAGGACGGTAGCAACGATGGCGCAATAGCCCGCGATGCTCCAGAGACCTTCTGTTAGACGGTCGGTGTAGCTTTTTGGCGTTTCTTTCTGTTTCTTTTGTACATGATTCGGGAGAGTTCCCCCGATAATCCAGATGAGAAACCAAAGAAAGTTCCATGCGGGATGTGTCGAGAAGAATCCGATGATATATATAAGGATGGCAATGGCCACAGAGGTGTATCCCCAAAGCAGATATACATTGCCGTTCCCTGTTTTAAATCGGCTTCGAGTGTTGATAATCATCTGAGTGATAAGCTCCAAACTTTCCTTTTCATTCAATTTTCTTTCTTCCATAAGGCGTGCGTTTTAAGATAAGTAATTTGGTTTATTTTATAAACCATCAATGGTTTTAAAAAGTGGAAAGCTTCATAATCGGCCGTACTTCCCACTTTCTTGTTTGCAAATATAAGGTAGTTTATAAAATAAACCAAATATTTGATGGATTATTTATTGAAAAATGTTTGTGAATGGAAATATGTATTCATGCTCTTTCGATGAAAAGGGCAAAAATTCTCTTTGGAGAACGAACAAATTCTCTTTGTCGTTAACACTTTTTCGTCAAAGAGAATTTTTATTTTCCTTTGATGTATTTTTAAAAGCTGAAGGGATTTTATTATTTGTCATTCAGACGA
>JAFTSK010000019.1 GCA_017467385.1 Bacteroidaceae bacterium | reverse complement strand
TACCAAAACTGTTTCGCCGAAGATGTTCTTACGGCCTTGAGCTGCCCATTCGTCCACATATTCTGCCATAGTAGACGACGGAGTGATAGGGTAGATAGCTGCTACTTCAGAGAACATATACGAGATATGTGCAGCTGCCTGATTACCATCACATGTGATGAATTTTTTTTGCTTAGTCATAACAATTACTGTTTATGTTAGTTAATACAATTGTTCTCAATATAAAAAGCCGAAGAGCCACAACGGGATTTCGTTGCCATGTCCTTGCTCAAGTTTGTGCAATGCGTAATACACATTGGGGTTGTTCTTGAACTTGCAGTCTTCGGTGCAAATGCGGAAATGCAATCCGTCGTCAACGAGGAACGAACTGCCTTTGTCGCCTTTGTAGAGCTTGTGATCCTTGTACATGGTGTTCATGAAGAACGTGTCAAGGACATCACGCTTGTTCACCTTTACGGGGTAAACGGCATACATCAAGTTGGAGTTGTGCATCATCAACTTGGATGGCTTCTTGGGGAATTCTTCTCCCTTCGGATAAACCATGTTGATGAGGCGTGCGTCTGCCAAATACTTGATGTAATTCATAACGGTGGCTCGGGAGGTTTGTATCTCCGTAGCCAACTGGCTGACGTTTGGTGCAACGGGGCCGTCAACTGCCAACAAATATAGTAATTTTTTTATCTTCGACAGATATTTCTGCTCAATTTGTTTTATAAGAAGTATGTCAACTTCTATCATCATGTTCATGGTCTTCAAGAGGTTTTCCGAGAAATTACGTTTTTCTAAGAAAAATGGATAAAAACCATGATGCAGATAGTCTTGCAGATAGTCCAACGGACGAACTTCCCGAAGGATTTCTCCGGCTATCCGTTCGTGGTTGTCCAAAATCTCCTGAAGCATGTAGGGCGGAAAGGAATGTCCGCTTTGCTGGTTCAGAAACTCCCGGAAAGAAAGCCCTCTGAGATAATATACTTTCGTGATTCCGCCAAGCTCCGGATTTTCTTCCTTCAGTCGCATGACAGATGAACCTGTAAATACGATGTGAAGTTCCGGAAAACTTTCGTAGCAGATACGGAGGTCATGGCTCCAGTCGGCATATTTGAACATCTGGTCGATGAGCAGCACTTTTCCCCCCTCTTCCACAAACCGGCGGGCAAAGTCCACCAAATTGTTCTGGGAGAAATAAAAGTTGTTCATGTTGATATACAGACAAGAACGGTCTGTGCCGAACTTTTCTTTGGCATATTGCAGGAGAAAGGTCGTCTTGCCCACACCTCTTGTACCCTTGATGCCGATGAGTCTGTCGTTCCAGTCTATCTCGTCCATCAAGCCACGACGAATGGAGGCATTGGTATGTTCCACCAAATGGCAATGTGTCCTGTAGAATGATTCCATGAAAACCTTTTTACCTCGCAAAGATAAGAATACTTCTCCAAATTGCAAAGTCGACTTTGCAAAATGTGTTGAAAAAGTTCCATAAAGGATAGAAAATAGCTATTTTTGTCCTTCGTATGAAAAAGTTGTATTTGTTCAATCCGGAAAACGACATGGCGTTGGCGAGTGCAAGCCCTTACTACATGGCTCCTGCCAACATTAAAAAGATGGCGGCCGACCTCTCGGCTCTGCCTGCTTGGTATGCTCCGGCGGAAAGCGGAATCCTGTTGGCCGATGTCCGTCAAAAGGAGTGGATGGAGAAGGAATGTCGGCTTTCCTTGCCGATGGACTGGGCTGCTTCGCTTGCCTCTTATTATATTAAGGTATATCCCTGGGGTTGGAATCCTTCGCTTCTCCGTCGGTTGGCCGAGGCAGGCTTCTCTTCGGAGGTCTTACTTTCGGAAGAACAAATGAAACGTGTTCGCCAACTTTCAAGTCGTTTGACGGCGGTGGAGTTGCTTCCTCGTCTGCGGATAGAGCAAACCATCGGGGAATCCTTCGCCTTGAGCAATTTTGAAAAACTGAAGAGCTTTTTGTCAAAAGATGCAGAGCTTTTGTTGAAAAGCCCCTGGTCGGGGAGTGGCAAGGGTATTCAGAGGGTGAAAGGAGAGTTGGAGCCTTCGGCGTATGGGTGGGCTAAGCGTGTCATTTCTTCGCAAGGAAGCATGGTTGTCGAGCCGTTCTATCAGAAGAAAGTCGATTTTGCAATGGAGTTTCATGCTGATAGGGAAGGGGTGTCGTTCATCGGCTATTCCCTCTTTGAAACGGATTCGCGGGGCATTTATAAGGAAAACAAGCTCTTGTCCGACAAGGCCATTGAGGCGTATTTGGTTTCTTGGATTCCTTTAGAGGTAGTTCATGCCGTCCGAAAGCTTTGTCGGAAGGAGTTGGAAGATATAATCGGAGGCGATTATGAAGGCTATTTAGGGGTGGATATGATGATTTGTCAGGACGAAGAAGCCTATAAGTTGCACCCTTGCGTGGAAGTCAATCTCCGCATGAACATGGGAGTCGTTTCCCGGTTGCTATACGACCGTTATGTCTGCGAAGGAGCGGAAGGAAGCTATGTCATTGAGTGTTTCCCTCGGCCGGGAGAAGCACTCCGCTTCCATGAATCCATGGAGCGTGAACACCCTCTCCATTTGGAATACGGACGGATAAAAAGAGGTTATTTATCGCTTACTCCCGTCTTTGAGGACACATTCTATCAAATTTTTATAAAAATTAAATGACGCAATAACTGATGTTTGCTTTCTTTTTGGACGTTTTTCGTTTGAAATGATATTTTGTTGCTAAGTTTCTTTGAAAAAAGGTGCTTTTACGGTAAAATCTCCTCAAATGAGCAAAGAAAAAATAATTTCGTTTTGATTTTGATAACAAAAAGTAAATGCCTATATTCGTGGATTAAATGAACTTAAACGAATCTAATAACCTAATTTCTATTTATTATGGAATCAAAATTGACTCGCGTTGAAAGCGACCTTATCGGCGCACGCGAAATTCCGGCAAGTGCCTTGTATGGCGTACAAACTTTGAGAGGTATTGAAAACTTCCCTATCAGTAATTTTCATCTTTGCGACTATCCTCGCTTCATTCATGGTTTGGCTGTAACCAAGATGGCTGCTGCTCGTGCTAACCATGCTCTTGGTCTTTTGACAGATGCTCAGGCTCAAGCTATCGAACAGGCTTGCCAGGAAATCCTTGACGGCAAGCACCACGAACATTTCCCTGTAGACATGATTCAGGGTGGTGCAGGTACAACTACCAACATGAATGCCAACGAAGTAATCGCTAATCGTGCCCTTGAAATCATGGGACATGAACGCGGCGAATATCAATATTGTTCACCGAACGACCATGTGAACTGCGCTCAGTCTACTAATGACGCTTATCCTACTGCTATCCACGTAGGTTTGTACTATCGTCATTTGGAACTTCTTCCACATTTGAAGGAATTGATTGCTGCTTTGCGTAAGAAAGGTCAGGAATTTGCTCACGTCATCAAGATGGGACGTACTCAGTTGCAGGATGCTGTTCCTATGACTTTAGGTCAGACATTCAACGGCTTTGCAAGCATTCTTCAAGACGAATTGAAGCACTTGGACGAAGCTGCTGCCGACTTCTTGACAGTAAACATGGGTGCTACTGCTATTGGTACAGGTATCTGTGCTGAACCGGGTTACTCAGAAAAGTGTGTGAAAGCTATGTGCGACATTACAGGCTTTGAATTCAAGCTTTCTGAAGACTTGGTAGGTGCTACATCGGATACTTCTTGCATGGTGGGCTATTCATCCGCTTTGCGTCGTGTAGCTGTGAAGATGAACAAGATTTGTAACGACCTTCGCTTGTTGGCTTGTGGTCCTCGTTGTGGTATCGGTGAATTCAACCTTCCTGCTATGCAGCCGGGTTCTTCTATCATGCCGGGTAAGGTAAATCCGGTTATCCCAGAAGTGATGAGCCAAGTATGTTATAAGGTAATGGGTAATGACCTTTGCGTAACAATGGCCGGCGATGCAGCTCAGATGGAATTGAATGCAATGGAACCTGTGATGGCTCAGTGCTGCTTCGAATCAATCGACTTGATGTGCAACGGTTTCGATACACTCCGCACTCGTTGTATCGAAGGCATTACAGCCAACGAAGAAAAGTGTCGTAACGAAGTTCACAACAGTATTGGTGTAGTTACTGCTTTGAACCCGGTAATCGGTTACAAGAACTCTACTAAGATTGCGAAGGAAGCTCTTGAAACCGGCGGTAGTGTTTATGACCTCGTTCTTGAACATGGCATCTTGACTAAGGAAGAACTCGATACTATCCTGAGTCCTGAAAACATGATCAAGCCGGTGAAGCTTGACATCAAGCCAAGACGCTAATTGAAATAATTACAATGGGCTTTTCTTCTTGTAAGGGAAGAAAGCCCTCTAATCTTTAATCTTAAAATCTATCTCTATTATGAAAACTTTAAAAAGAATGACTTTCCTGGTAGTTGCCTTGTTGGTTTCTGCCACAGTAGCTTTTGCTCAAAAGCCTAACATCCATATCCTTGCAACAGGTGGTACTATCGCCGGCTCGGGTACATCTTCAACTGGCACCAACTATACAGCTGGTCAGGTAGCTATCGGTACTTTGTTGGATGCCGTTCCTGAATTGAAGAACATCGCTAACTGTACAGGTGAACAAGTAGTTCGTATCGGTTCACAGGATATGAACGACGAAGTATGGTTGATTTTGGCTAAGAGAATCAACGAATTGTTGGCTAAGCCTGAAGTAGACGGTATCGTTATTACTCACGGAACCGACACAATGGAAGAAACAGCTTATTTCTTGAACTTGACAGTAAAGAGTGATAAGCCGGTTGTTTTGGTAGGTGCTATGCGTCCTTCTACTGCTATCAGTGCTGACGGTCCTTTGAATCTTTACAATGCCGTTGTAACTGCTATGGCTCCAGAATCTAAGGGTAAGGGTGTATTGGTAGTGATGAATGGTATTATCTTGGGTGCTGAAAATGTAGCTAAGATGCACACTACAAGCGTTCAGACTTTCCAAGCTCCTAATGCCGGTGCTTTGGGTTACATCTTCAATAGCAAGGTATTCTATAACCAAGCTCCTTTGAAGAAGCACACTACTCAGTCTGTATTTGATGTAACTAACTTGAATTCATTGCCGAAGGTAGGTATCGTTTACAGCCACTCAAACGTAAATCCGGATATGGTTGAACCGATGTTGAAGAACGGTTATAAAGGTATCATCCATGCAGGTGTAGGTAATGGTAACATTCATAAAGACATTTTCCCGGTTTTGGAAAAGGCTCGCAAGAAAGGTATTCAGGTAGTTCGTTCTTCACGCGTTCCGACTGGTCCAAGTACATTGGATAACGAAGTAGACGATGCACACTATCAGTTTGTTGCTTCTTGGCAGTTGAATCCGCAGAAGGCTCGCGTTTTGTTGATGCTTGCATTGACTAAGACAAACGACTGGAAGCAGATTCAAGAATATTTCAATGAATATTAATAACCCTCAAACCTTACAATTATGAAGAAACTATTAGCAATGCTTCTCTTGGCAGGCTGTGTACAAGGTGTATCTGCTCAAGACAATGAAAAGTTTCTTGAAAACAAAACTTTGTTTGAAGAAATAACTGGTATCAAGAAGAAAACAGATAAGTTCAATCTGTACTTGAACATGAATGGTAGCTTTGATGCGGAATCAAATAAGGCAGATAAATTCAATATGCGCCAACTTCGTATTGAAGCTAAGGGTAATGTCAATGACTGGTTGTCTTATCGTTGGCGTCAACGTTTGAACCGTCCGAACAATGGTGGTGATAATATCGACAACTTGCCTACATCTATTGATATTGCTGGCATTGGTGTAAAATTAAGCGATAAGTGGTCAATCTTTGCTGGTAAGCAATGTGCCAATTATGGTGGTATTGAGTTTGACTTGAACCCGATTGAAATCTATGAATACAGTGACATGATTGAAAATATGAGCAACTTCATGACTGGTTTGAATATTGCTTATAATGTTACTTCTAATCATCAATTCAACTTCCAGGTTTTGAATAGCTTGAACGGCTCATTTGAGGATACTTATGGTTCTAAAGATGCAGAAGGTGAATGGCTGTTGCCGAATGTTGAACAAACTAATTTACCGTTGGTATATACATTGAACTGGTGTGGTAATTTCAATAATGTGTTTAAAACTCGTTGGTCCGCTTCTATTATGAATCAGGCTGAGGATGAAAAGATGTATTATTTCGCTTTGGGTAATGAATTGTCATTGGGTAAGTTCGGTATGTTCTTGGATTTCATGTATTCAAAAGAAGGTCTTGACCGTAAGGGTATAATGACTAACATTATGGGTAGTGGATACAGGGTTTCTGATGCTGAATATATGTCTATTGTCACTAAGTTGAACTATCGTTTCGATAAAAATTGGAATATCTTTGTAAAAGGTATGTATGAAACAGCTTCATTAGGAAAGACTGTTGGAGAATTTACAGATGGTAAGTATCGTACTTCTTTGGGTTACTTAGCAGGTTTGGAATACTATCCGATGGAAAACAGCAACTTGCATTTCTTCTTGACTTATGTAGGCCGTAAATTTAATTATACAGATGAAGCCCTAAAATTAAACCAAGAATTGAGAGATTATAATACAAATCGTATTTCAGTTGGTTTCATCTATCAGTTGCAAATGTTCTAATCAAAGAACTTATGTATAAAATTACCCCCCGCAGAGTTGCTTTGCGGGGGGTGTTTTTTATGTGGAATGTATGATTTAATGACAATGTCCGCATCCACAACCTTCATCGTGGCCGCCACAACCATCTTCACAATCGCCTCCACAGCAACCACATCCACAACCTTCGCCACTAAGCATGTTCAATGTACCTTGAATTTCGTCGTTGGTAGCCGGGCGTGATGTTACGACCTGGCCTACGAAAGTCAAGTCCTTACCAGCATGTGGGTGGTTCAAGTCTACGGTAACAGTTGTATCGGTAATTTCGCCTACTGTTGCATAGAAATGGTGGCCTTCACTATCCTGCAAAGGAACAATGCTTCCTGTAAAAATATGTTCGTCGTCAAAAACGCCGTCAATAGTGAACATGTCCTTTGATACGGTACGTACTCCTTCCGGCATATATTCGCCGTAGGCATCAGCGCAAGGGATTACAAAGTCGAATTTATCGCCTTCGTTTAGCGGAGTGATTTCGTTTTCAAAGCGTTCGAGGGCAGTGCCCAAGCCGGAAATGAATTGGAAAGGATGCTCTACTGTGGCTTCTTCTACCAGTTCTGGTTTTCCGTTTTCCATGACATACAGCTTGTATGCTACGGTAATGTACTTGTTTTCCATTTAATTATAATGTTATTAGTGAATATTTCTGTTAGTGGTGCAAAGATAGTAAATAAATGGGAATAAATGCATTTTGTTGTTCCGAACGAAATCGTATTATGGTTTTTCAATAAGAAAATTCTCTCTTTCACGAGTGGTGGAAGAGCTTTCTCACGAGTGGTGAGAGAGTTTACGCATGAGTCGTGAGAATAGCAATAGGTAAGTAGTTAAATATTAGTTTTGATTGAAATAATGGATAGTTTAAGGTTCATTAATTAGAAAATAATGATTTGTGTATGATAATCTGCTTTAAAAACCGTCTTAAAACTTATAAATTATAATTTTAGAGAAAAAAAAGTGATATTTTGTTTGGTAGTTAAGAAAAACGGCTTACCTTTGCAGGCATTGAATAAAAAACTAAGAAAAATGAGTATTACTAATTTGAACAACCTATCTATTTTGCACATTATTCGCGTCGTGGTGGAAACATCAAGAGGTGAGAAAGGTTGTATGTATTAGTAATCTATGTAGAATATCATTCTAAAGCCTTTCTCACTTGCTGGGAGAGGCTTTTTGATTGAAATGTAAAAAGATTGTAGATATGAAGATACAGTTGCGTAGCTCATTCAGCACACAAGGCCGCCGCATGGCAGGGGCAAGAGCCCTTTGGGTGGCCAATGGTATGAAAAGGGAAATGATTGGAAAGCCCATCATTGCCATTGTCAATTCGTTTACACAGTTTGTTCCCGGACATACTCATCTGCACGAAATCGGTCAGCAGGTAAAGGCTGAAGTCGAAAAGCTCGGTTGCTTTGCGGCCGAATTCAACACCATTGCCATTGACGATGGTATTGCAATGGGACACGATGGCATGCTTTATTCTTTGCCGAGTCGAGACATCATTGCCGATAGTGTGGAGTACATGGTAAATGCACATAAGGCCGATGCAATGGTATGTATCAGTAACTGCGACAAGATTACGCCGGGTATGCTGATTGCTTCCATGCGTTTGAACATCCCGACTGTGTTTGTTTCGGGTGGTCCAATGGAAGCCGGTGAATGGAACGACCAGCACCTTGACTTGATTGATGCAATGATTAAGAGTGCAGATGCTTCGGTAAGTGATGACGAGGTGGCACAGATTGAAAACCATGCTTGTCCGGGTTGTGGTTGCTGTTCGGGTATGTTTACTGCCAACTCTATGAACTGTTTGAACGAAGCCATTGGTTTGGCTTTACCGGGCAATGGAACCATCTTGGCTACTCATGCCAACCGCACGCAATTATTCGAAGATGCGGCGGCTCTTATCGTAAAGAATGCGTATAAATACTATGAAGAAGGTGATGAAAGCGTGTTGCCAAAGAGCATTGCTACTCGTGAGGCTTTCTTGAATGCTATGACGTTGGATATTGCAATGGGTGGCTCTACCAATACAGTACTTCACTTATTGGCTGTTGCCCATGAAGCAGGTGTAAACTTCTCTATGGATGATATTGATATGCTTTCTCGTCGGGTTCCTTGTTTATGTAAGGTGGCTCCGAACACACAGAAATATCATATTCAAGATGTGAACCGCGCCGGTGGTATCATGAACATTCTGTACGAATTGGCTCAAGGAGGCTTGTTGGATACAAAGGTTCATCGGGTAGACGGCATGACTTTGGCCGATGCCATTGCCAAATATCATATAAATAAGGAAGAAGTGGACGCTGATGCTTGGCGCATTTACACCAGCGCACCGGCCAACAAGTTCAATATTCGTTTAGGCTCTCAGAATACTTATTATCAGGCATTGGATACAGACCGCGCAAATGGTTGTATTCGTGACTTGGCACATGCTTATAGCAAGGATGGTGGTTTGGCTGTTTTGAAAGGCAATATTGCTCAGGACGGTTGTGTAGTCAAGACTGCCGGTGTAGACGAAAGTATCTGGAAATTCTCCGGTCCGGCTAAGGTATTCGATTCACAAGAAGCAGCTTGCGAAGGTATCTTGGGAGGTGATGTGGTCAGTGGTGATGTGGTAGTTATTACACACGAAGGTCCGAAAGGTGGTCCGGGTATGCAGGAAATGCTTTATCCTACTTCTTATATTAAGAGCAAGCATTTGGGTAAGGAATGTGCCCTTATTACCGATGGCCGTTTCAGTGGGGGTACATCGGGATTGAGTATCGGACACATCTCTCCAGAAGCTGCTGCCGGTGGAAACATTGGTAAAATTGTGAACGGCGATATTATTGAAATCGACATACCGAATCGTACCATCAACGTTAAGTTGAGTGATGAAGAATTGGCGGCAAGACCAATGACACCGGTTACTCGTAACCGTCAAGTGTCTAAGAGTTTGAAGGCATACGCCAGCATGGTAAGTTCTGCCGATAAGGGAGGAGTGAGAATAATCAATTAAATTAAAAATTGAGAATTGAAAATTAAAAATGCTTTATCCTTTAATTCTCAGTTTTCAATTCTCAATTCTCAATTTACAATTATATGAAGGAAAAAATAACAGGTGCGGAAGCGCTGATGCGTTCGTTGGAACATCAAGGTGTGAAAACTTTGTTTGGTTATCCCGGGGGAAGCATTATGCCGACTTTTGATGCATTATACGGACATCGCGACAAGTTAAATCATATTCTGGTACGCCATGAACAAGGGGCGGCTCATGCGGCGCAAGGTTTTGCACGAGTGTCGGGAGAAGTGGGCGTTTGCTTGGTAACAAGTGGTCCTGGAGCAACCAATACTATTACCGGGGTGGCTGATGCCATGATAGACAGTACACCGATTGTAGTTATTGCCGGTCAGGTGGGAGCTTCATTCTTGGGTACGGATGCTTTTCAGGAAGTAGACTTGGTAGGTATTACTCAACCAATCAGTAAATGGAGTTACCAGATTCGACGTGCCGAAGATGTGGCTTGGGCAGTAGCTCGTGCTTTCTTTATTGCTAAAAGCGGACGACCGGGACCGGTAGTACTCGACTTTGCCAAGAATGCCCAAGTAGAAATGGTAGATTATGAACCTATCACACTTGATTATATCCGTAGTTACGATCCGATTCCTGATACAGACAGAATGGCTTTGCAACATGCAGCCGATTTGATTAATGCGGCAGAAAAGCCGTTTGTATTGGTTGGTCAGGGAGTGGAATTGGGAAATGCACAAGCCGAATTGTTGGCTTTCTTGGAAAAAGCAGATATTCCTTGCGGTCGTACTTTGTTAGGCCTTTCAGCCATTCCGACGGTTCATCCATTAAATAAGGGGATGTTGGGCATGCATGGAAATCTGGGGCCGAATGTCAAGACTAACGAATGTGATGTATTGATTGCCGTAGGTATGCGATTCGACGATCGTGTAACCGGCCGCCTTGATACTTATGCGAAGCAGGCTAAGATTATTCACATGGATATAGATCCTTCTGAAATCAACAAGAACGTAAAGGTGGATGTGGCAGTATTGGGCGATTGTAAAGAAACCTTGCCGCAACTGACTCAACTCCTTCGTGAAAACAAGCATACAGCTTGGATTGAAAGCTTCGGTAAATACGAACAACAGGAATATGAACACGTTATTGAAAAGGAAGTTTTCCCGAAGGAAGGCCCGTTGAACATGGGGGAAGTAGCTCGCGCAGTAAGTGAAGCCGCTAACAATGAAGCAATCTTGGTTACGGATGTTGGTCAGAATCAGATGTTGTCTGCCCGTTATTTTAAATATAGTAAGAATCGTAGTATTGTAACTTCCGGTGGTTTGGGAACGATGGGCTTCGGTCTTCCGGCCGCTATTGGGGCTACTTTCGGTCGTCCTGACCGTACCGTTTGCGTATTCATGGGAGACGGTGGCTTGCAAATGAACTTGCAGGAGCTTGGCACGATTATGGAACAGAAAGCACCGGTCAAGATGATTCTGCTGAACAACAACTATTTGGGTAATGTTCGCCAATGGCAAGCCATGTTCTTTGGTCGTCGTTATTCGTTCACTCCGATGTTGAATCCTGATTACATGAAGATAGCGGAAGCATACGAGATTCCTTCTCGTAGGGTAATGAAACGTGGTGAGTTGCAAGAGGCTATTCGTGAAATGTTGGATACAGACGGTCCGTTCCTTCTTGAAGCTTGTGTTATAGAGGAAGGTAATGTTATGCCAATGACTCCTCCAGGGGGAACAGTGAATGAAATGTTGTTGGAATGTTAAAGAGATATTTATGGAAAAGAAACTATATACATTGATTGTTCATTCGGAAAACATTGCCGGTTTGCTGAATCAGGTTACGGCGGTATTTACTCGTCGTCAGATTAACATTGAAAGCCTGAACGTATCGGCTTCTTCCATCAAGGGAGTACATAAATATACCATTACAGTATGGGCTACTCAGGAAATGATTGAGATTGTGGTAAAGCAAATCGAAAAGAAGATAGACGTATTACAAGCTCATTATTTTACAGACGACGAAATCTATCAGCATGAAATCGCCTTGTATAAGCTCTCTACACCGGAGTTCCAGAATAATCCGATGGGCTCGAAGGTTATTCGTCGTCATAATGCTCGTATCGTGGAAGTGAATCCGGTTTATTCCATTGTAGAGAAAAACGGGATGAGTGAAGACATCACCGGTCTGTATGAGGAACTGAAGGAAATCGGTTGTGTACTTCAGTTTGTACGTTCGGGACGTGTGGCCATTACTAAGAGTAACTTTGAACGAGTAAACGAATATTTGGATTATCGGGAAGAGAAGTACCGTAAACAAAAACAAGAATCAGTATGAATGACAATAAAATAGGAACCTATCAGTTTGTAGCTGAACCTTTCCATGTGGACTTTACCGGTAAACTGACGATGGGAGTGTTGGGCAACCATTTGTTGAACTGTGCAGGCTTTCATGCAGCAGACAGAGGATTTGGTATTGCCGAAATCAACGAAAATCATTACACCTGGGTATTGTCTCGTTTGGCTATCGAGTTGGAAGACATGCCTCGTCAGTATGAAGAGTTCAGTATCCAAACATGGGTAGAAAACGTGTATCGTCTTTTTACCGATCGTGATTTTGCTATCTTGAACAAGGAAGGAAAGCCTGTAGGATATGCCCGTTCAGTATGGGCGATGATTAGCATGGAAACCCGTAAGCCGGCAGATTTGTTGAGTTTGCATGGGGGAAACATCACAGACTATGTGTGTGATAAGGAATGTCCCATCGCTAAACCGGGAAGAATCAAAGTTGCCCAGCAAACTCCGATAGCTGAGCATGCTACTAAGTATAGCGACATTGACATCAACGGTCATGTGAACAGTATTAAGTATATAGAACATATTCTCGACCTTTTCCCCATCGAAACTTTCAAAGAGAAGAGTATCAAACGCTTTGAAATGGCCTATGTTGCCGAAAGTTATTACGGTGATACACTAAGTTTCTATCGGGAAGAAGTAGGAGAGAATGAATACGATATAGAAGTAAAAAAGAACAACCAAGAAGTGGTAGTTCGTAGTAAGGTGATATTTAAATAGCATTAGTTTTAAATTTAAAAAGATAAACAAAATGGCACAAATGAATTTTGGCGGTGTGATTGAAAATGTCATGACCCGCGAAGAATTTCCATTGGAAAAAGCACGTGAAGTATTGAAGAATGAAACCATCGCTGTCATCGGTTACGGTGTACAAGGTCCTGGCCAGTCATTGAACCTTCGTGATAACGGATTCAACGTAATCGTTGGCCAACGTCAAGGTAAAACATACGAAAAGGCAGTAGCCGACGGTTGGGTACCGGGTGAAACACTTTTCGGTATCGAAGAAGCTTGCGAAAAGGCAACTATCGTAATGTGTTTGTTGAGTGATGCAGCTGTAATGTCTGTATGGCCTACTATCAAACCTTATTTGACTCCGGGCAAGGCTCTCTATTTCTCTCATGGTTTTGCTATTACTTGGAACGACCGTACAGGTGTGGTTCCTCCTGCTGATATTGATGTTATCATGGTAGCTCCAAAGGGTTCGGGTACTTCACTTCGTACCATGTTCCTCGAAGGTCGTGGCTTGAACTCATCATACGCTGTGTACCAGGATGCAACCGGTAAGGCTTTGGAAAAGACACTTGCTTTGGGTATCGGTATCGGTTCTGGTTATTTGTTTGAAACAACTTTCATTCGTGAAGCTACTTCAGACTTGACTGGCGAACGTGGTTCGTTGATGGGAGCTATTCAAGGTTTGCTCTTGGCTCAGTATGAAGTATTGCGTGAAAATGGTCATACACCTTCAGAAGCATTCAACGAAACTGTTGAAGAGTTGACTCAGTCTTTGATGCCGTTGTTCGCAAAGAACGGTATGGACTGGATGTATGCTAACTGTTCTACTACTGCTCAGCGTGGTGCCCTCGACTGGATGGGCCCGTTCCACGATGCTATCAAACCGGTAGTTGAAAAGCTCTATGCAAACGTGAAGTGTGGTAACGAAGCACAGATTTCTATCGACAGCAACTCCAAGCCTGACTATCGCGAAAAGTTGGAAGAAGAATTGAAGGCTCTTCGTGAAAGCGAAATGTGGCAGACTGCTGTTACTGTTCGTAAACTCCGTCCGGAAAATAACTAATCAATAAAATCTCACATCGTGTCATTCTGAACGAAGTGAAGAATCTGAATGTTTAAGTGTCTGCAGATTCTTCATCTCACTCAGAATGACACTTTTTTATTCATGTATATGCAAACAAATTTCTTGGAAATCATTCGTACTCGCCGGAGTTGTCGCTGTTATAAATCTGAACAAATAACCGATGAACAACTCAATGCCGTATTGGAAGCGGGTACCTACGCACCGACCTCGCGCGGACTGCAATCGCCTTTTATTGTGGCAGTTCAAAATAAAGAATTGTTGAAACGTTTGGCAAAGATGAATGCCGAGGTAATGGGCGTTACAACCAACCCTTATTACGATGCACCGACTTACGTCTTGGTCTTTGTTCCTGCGGATGCTCCCAATGGGGTACAAGATGCCAGTTTGGTACTCGAAAACATGATGTTGGCGGCCCATGCACAAGGTTTGGGAAGCTGTTGGATTCATCGTGAACGCGAAATGTTTGCCACCGAAGAAGGGAAGGAGCTAATGAAGCAATGGAATCTTCCCGAAGGATTGGTAGGCATTGGTGCATTGGCCTTAGGCTACCCCGATGCGGAACCTACTCCGGCAAAGCCTCGTAAGGAAGGATATGTAAGGGTAATACGATGATTACCCTCTGCTATCCATACTATGTTCTCCCGGATTGAGTGTTCGTACCATTTGACGGACATCCTTGTCCTCGTTTTGGCTGTACATCCCGATTTGTTGACCGGGAACGGGATTTTTCTCTGATGACTGCTTTTCTGCCTTTTTCTTTTTCATACTTGAATAAATTGGTTATGAAAAAGAAACGCAAAGTTGTGTGTTTTGTTCAAGAAAAAACTCTTTGACGTAAGACCTTTTACGCCAAAGAACATTGAACGGTTCTCCAAAGAGTTTTTTCCCTCTTTTTTAAGGAACTCTTTGAAGTAATTTCCTCATTTGATTTCAAACCGCTATTATACGCACTTTTAGAAGCAAATGTACACGCTTGCAGTCTCATCGGTTGATGAAGCAAGTCTCGTGTGCCAATGAACCAAGTCTCATGTACCAACGAGACTGCAAGCGTTGGTACGTGAGACTTGGTTCATTGATTTTTTACACTATTCTTTCTTTACTTGGAATAATTCAAGTGGAATTCAACCACCGCCTCGATGCCCTTGCGGAACATGTCGAGAGAGAAACTTTCGTTTGGAGAATGGATAGCATCTGCTTCCAAACCGAAGCCCATCAATACGGTCTTGATTCCAAGAATACGTTCAAAGTCGCTGATGATAGGAATACTACCGCCACGACGAACGGCCAACGGCTTCTTTCCGAATGCTTTGGTAAAGCCCTTTTCTGCGGCTTGGTAGGCCGGGAGAGTAATCGGGCAAACGTAACCTTCGCCACCATGCATTGGAGTTACCTTAACTTGTACATATTCCGGTGCAATGCTGTTGATGTAGTCGATGAATAGTTGCGAAATGGTTTCATGGTCTTGGTGAGGAACCAAACGGCAAGATACCTTTGCGTATGCTTTCGATGGAAGTACGGTCTTTGAACCTTCGCCGGTATAACCGCCCCAAATTCCGCATACGTCGAACGACGGACGACAACTGTTGCGCTCAAGAGTGGAGTATCCTTTTTCGCCCTTCAACTGTTTTACACCGATAGCGTCCATGTATTTTTGTTCATCGAACGGAATCTGTGCAATCATTTCTCGTTCGGCTGCCGGAACCTCTTCCACCTTGTCGTAGAAGTGCGGAATGGTAATACGTCCGTCTTCGTCTACCACCTTAGAGATAAGGTCGCAAAGGGTATTGATTGGATTGGCCACAGCACCGCCGAAATGTCCGGAGTGCAAGTCACGGTTAGGACCGGTTACTTCAATCTGCCAGTAAGCCAAACCACGCAAGCCGGTTGTCAATGAAGGGAGTTCAGCACCCAACATGCTTGTATCGGAAACCAGAATGACATCAGCTTTCAGCAGTTCTTTGTGTTCTTTGATGAAAGCGTTCAAACTTGGGGAACCGATTTCTTCTTCGCCTTCAAGAATGAACTTGACATTGTGTTTCAACAAATTGTGCTTGACCACGTATTCAAAGGCTTTGGCCTGAATCATACCCTGACCTTTGTCGTCATCGGCACCACGCGCCCAAATACGACCGTCGCGAATCTCCGGTTCAAACGGTTGGCTCTTCCAAAGTTCCAGCGGTTCGGCAGGCATCACATCGTAATGTGCATAGATGAGTACAGTTGGAGCATCATCGCTTACATGCTTTTGAGCAAACACCAACGGATTACCGGCCGAAGGCATGACAACAGCTTCGTCGGCTCCGGCTTCGAGCAACAACTCTTTCCAGCGTTCGGCACAAGCCAACATATCGTCCTTATGCTGTGGTAATGCACTAATACTTGGGATACGGATGAGGCTGAACAATTCTTCCATGAAGCGAGCCTCGTTTTCTTGAATGTATTGTTTTACTTCCATAGGATTAAATTTAATTTGTGGATAAAGTTAGTATTTCTATGGCAAAGTAAAAAATGAAACAACAAAAAACGCTTGTATTTAGGGAAGATACAAGCGTTTTTAGGTTTTTATAACTGAGTAGTTCTATCAATCAAGTAATAATCCAAGATAGTCATGGCGGCCATCGCTTCTACGATAGGTACGGCACGAGGCAAAACACAAGGATCGTGGCGACCTTTGGCTTTCATGGTGGTGTCAATACCGTTGATGTTGACAGTATGCTGTTCCATCAGCAAGGTGGCCACCGGTTTGAAAGCCACTTTAAAATAGATGTCCTGACCGTTGCTGATGCCGCCTTGAATACCACCCGAATGGTTGGTATGTGTCTCTATGCGGCCACGATTGTTGTAGAACACATCGTTTTGTTGGCTACCTCTCAGGTTCATGGAGTCGAAACCTTCCCCGTATGCAAATCCTTTGACGGCATTGATGCTGAGCATGGCATTACCCAATGCCGCATGAAGCTTACCGAAAGCCGGTTGGCCTAATCCTACCGGACACCCTTTGATGACGCAAGTGATGACTCCGCCGATGGTATCGCCGTCTGCCTTTACTTGAGTAATCAAGGCAGCCATTTCTTGTGCTTTCTCCGTATCCGGGCAACGTACATCATTGGTCTCTATCAAATCAAAGTCATATTCCTTGTAGTTCTTTTCCAATTTGATGTCGCCCACTTGAGAGGTGTAGGCTGTTACGCTGATACCCAATTGTCTGAGGGCTTGCTTAGCCAATGCTCCGGCTACCACTCGGGAGATGGTTTCACGTGCCGAAGACCGGCCGCCTCCCCGATGGTCTCGGATACCGTATTTCTGCATATAGGTATAATCGGCATGCGAAGGACGGAACAGGTTACGGATGTTTTCGTAATCGTTGGAATGTTGGTTCTTGTTCCAAACGATGAAGCCGATAGGACAACCGGTTGACTTTCCTTCAAAGATACCAGAAAGAAATTCCACCTTGTCCGGCTCCTGGCGGCTGGTTGTCAACAAAGATTGTCCTGGACGACGACGGTTTAGCTCTTGTTGCACAAATTCCATGTCGATAGTAATACCAGCAGGGAAGCCGTCAATCACGCCTCCTACACCCGGGCCATGCGATTCGCCGAAGCTGGTCAGACGGAAGATGTTTCCAAATGAATTGAACATAGTGGTTATCATATTATGTCATTCAGAACGAAACGAAATGTAGTGAAGAATCTCGGAGAGATCTACGTATGTTACCGAAATTCTTCGTCACTTTGCTCCTCTGAATGACAGATTAGTAAAGTGATTAGAATTTCACTTCCGGAGCTTTGTTTGCTCCTTCTTCCGCTTCAAAATACGGACGCTTATCAAAACCGCAGATACCGGCGATGATGGTCTTCGGGAATGTACGGATGGAAGTATTATACGAACGGGCAACTTCGTTAAAGTTTCTACGTTCCACACTGATGCGGTTTTCAGTTCCTTCCAACTGAGCCTGTAATTCCTTGAAGTTTTCGTTGGCTTTCAAGTCCGGATAAGCTTCGGTAATGGCAAGCAAACGGCTCAATGCGGCACCTACTTCGCCTTGTGCTTTCTGGTATTCCAACATCTTTTCCGGAGTAAGTTCGTCGGCACTAATGCTCATTTGAGTAGCTTTGCTACGAGCTTCAGTTACCGCTTGAAAAGTTTCCTTTTCGTGTGCGGCATATCCCTTGACGGTATTGACCAAGTTAGGAATCAAGTCGGCACGGCGTTGGTATTGGTTTTCTACATTGCTCCATGCGGTGTTGACAGACTCGTCCATTTTCACTAAACCATTGTAGGCACTAACACCCCAGATGGCAACGATTGCAACAACGGCAATCAAGATGATTGTTGATTTCTTCATATATTTATTTCTCAATTTTTAATTTTCAATTCTCAATTTTCAATTTAAAAACGGCTTCCGGCACCGCCTCCACCGAAACTGCCTCCACCGAAACTGCCTCCGCCACCGCCGAAGCCACCTCCACCCATGAAGATGGTGCTTCCACCACGAGGTCCCCGGTAGTTGGTGTCATTGGACTTTTCTTTGGTAATATGCTGGTGTCCGCAATATTTACAGATATAGATTACTTCGGTGGTAATTACTCCGTACTTTCGGGAGATAACTTG
>JAFTSK010000149.1 GCA_017467385.1 Bacteroidaceae bacterium | reverse complement strand
CCTCTTACTACCTTAGCATCGGTTACATCTCCTTCGTCCGTAATAACCATTTGTACGATTACACGTCCCTGAATTTCTTTTTCTATTGCTTCGGGTGGATATTGGATGTTCTTGTTTATGAACTTCATACATTCACCCATACCTCCCGTAAATTCCGGCATTTCTTCAACTACAGTGAAAATGAGCTTTTCGGTTGGGGGTTCTGTTTCTTGGGAAGTGCTTTCTACTTCTTGAAGGGCAGGAGTAGCGGTCGGAGTTTCAGCTGTTTGTTCAGCTTTCTTTTCATTGGATACGCAACTGATATTGCTGGCCAAAAGTAGAGCAATAGCCAATGGTGCAAACAGGGCATACTTGATGCGTCCTGCTGTGCAAGTTCTTTTCTTGTTCATCATAATGATTCGGTGTTTAAGATGTGATACATTAAAATTATTATATAAACCGGTTTGTCTTTTTTGAGAAGCAAGTCCTAATAAATGATACTGATACACTTTGGCATCTTCTACGATTTCTGTTACCTGATTGTCGGCCAAGTATTCCAAGTTGAGACGAATCTCATTCTTCAACAACCAAGAGAACGGGTTGAACCAGCAGACAATATTGATGATTTCACTCAGTACGACATCGATGGAATGCCACTGTTTGGCATGTGTCTGTTCGTGCATCAAGATTTCGTCCAAGTTTTCTTCGTTGATTCTTTGTTGATGGATAAATATCCACTGAAAGAAAGAGAACGGATTGACTTCGGTGGGAATACTGATGATGCGTTGACCTTTGAGGTAGGTTACAGTACCTTTTCCTCGCATGTAAAGAATACTACAAAGTTGGATAAGGAACCGAATGGATAAGGCAACCACACCGATGAAGTAGATGTACATAGCTGTCGTCATGAGGTCTGGAGTCTGTGCCACTTGTGTGGTAGGAGTAACGACTACTTCTTCCGACCACATCCAAGAGGCGTAATAGTCGGCCAGTTCTACCATGTTGGGTTGTTCCTTTATCCAGTCTTGGATATTTACGAACGGATACAGAAACGAGATACCTAAAAAGCTCAGGATGGCAAAGCGACGCCAACGGAAGAAAGTATCGCGACAGCAGAACAGTTTATAAAAGGCATAGAACAAAGCGATGCCTACGTTCACTTTCAACAGGTAAATCCATTCGGGTGCCATATATAAATAAGGTATTGATGTTATTCTTCTTTTCCTTTTTCGATTAAGTCGATGATGTCTTTCAAGTCATCGGCCGATAGCTTTTGTTCTTTTGCAAAGAAAGAAACCATTTCTTTGTAAGAATTGGCAAAATAGTTACGTACTACTCCTTTCATAAATGTCCGTTTGTATTCTCCTTGCGGGATAAGTGGAGTGTACATATAGGTATTGCCAAAACGTTTGGCTTCCACATAGCCTTTACGCTTTAAGTTGTTTACGATAGAAGCAACGGTAGTGTAAGGCGGTTGAGGTTCGGGAAACTTGCTTACGATGTCTTTTACTACACAGTTTCCCAATTCCCAGATATAAAGCATTACTTCTTCTTCTTGTATAGTTAGTCTTTCCATATAAATGAGTGGTTTACGAATCTTTCGCAAATCTACGAAAATTTCGTAATAAGACAAATAATAGGGCGTTAAAAAGGATTAAAAGGGAGAAAAGAGTATCTAATGCTACTTAGATAGATAACGGATGCAGTCTCGTATGCCAACGGAACAAGTCTCATCGGTCAACGGAGCAAGTCTCGTGATGCTATGAGACTGCAAGCGTTGCCACACGTTCCTTGTCATATTATGAAATGTATGTACCTCCCCCTCTTGAGAGGGGGAAGGGGGTGTGTTAGACGAGTTGTTGAGAAGAAGAAAATTATTCTTTGATGGCCTTTTCCAACATCTTGGCCACTCTTTGATAGCCTTCTTTGTTGGGATGTAACCCGTCGCTAAACAGCTCCTTGATAATTCGGCCGTTCGGTTGAGTAAGTTCGGTAGACATGTCAATAAAGGTCGCTTCATCGGCAAGAAGACGAGCTTGTAATGTTCTATTTAGGATAGCAACGCGCGTTTCTTTTCCGGCTCTTGGCATGATTCCCGCCACATAAATCTTTGCGGTAGGTTGGCGATGACGTACCGCCCGTACCAATTCGTTGATACCGTCAATGATTTCTTGGTCGCTGTTCTTATCCAGGTTGTTTGTACCCATTAAAAGAACAACCTTCTGCGCTTCATAACCGTCCAACTCTCCATGATAGATACGCCACAACGCATTTTCGATACGATCCCAACCAAATCCTAAATTGCGTACTACCTTTCCTTTGAAAAGCTTCTCCCAACTGTCCGTTCCTCTGGCAATGGTGTAACTTGGTTCGCCTGCCCAATAATGGGTAATGGAATTGCCAATCAAT
>JAFTSK010000148.1 GCA_017467385.1 Bacteroidaceae bacterium | reverse complement strand
TTGCGATTATCATCAATATCTACCGCAACATCCGGAATATCCAAGTGAAGAACTTAAATGAAATGAAGCATTAATTATGGAATATACATTGTTTATCCTCTTATTGCCATTCCTCAGTTTCCTAATCTTAGGACTGGCAGGTATGCGCATGAAACACCAAGTAGCCGGTGCTATTGGTACAGCTTCGCTGTTAGGAGTAACGTTCTTGTCGTATTTGACTGCTTTTGAGTACTTTACTGCCGGTCGTACCGCAGAAGGAGTTTACCCCACACTCACGCCATACAACGTTGAATGGTTACCATTTACCAACGACCTGAACATCAGTATGGGTATCTTGCTTGATCCTATTTCAATCATGATGCTTGTGGTTATTTCTACCGTCAGTCTCATGGTACACATCTATTCTTTTGGCTATATGAAAGGCGAGAAAGGCTTTCAACGTTACTATGCGTTCCTTTCCCTCTTTACCATGTCCATGCTTGGTTTGGTCGTGGCTACCAACATCTTCCAAATGTATATTTTCTGGGAATTGGTGGGTGTCAGTTCTTACCTGCTCATCGGTTTCTACTATACCAAGAAAGAAGCGGTGGCAGCCAGTAAGAAGGCATTTATCGTAACACGCTTTGCCGATTTAGGTTTCCTTATCGGTATCCTGATTTATGGTTATTATACCGGAACCTTCTCCTTCACTCCGGCTATCGGAGCTTTGGCAGCAGCTGGTACAATGATTCCACTCGCATTAGGCCTGATGTTTGTAGGGGGTGCCGGTAAGAGTGCCATGTTTCCGTTGCATATCTGGTTGCCCGATGCAATGGAAGGACCGACTCCTGTATCCGCTTTGATTCATGCCGCAACAATGGTAGTAGCCGGTGTATATTTGGTAGCCCGTATGTTCCCACTGTTCATTGGCTATGCTCCCGAAGTCCTTCCCTGGATAGCTTATGTAGGTGCGTTTACTGCTTTCTATGCCGCCAGTATAGCTTGTGTGCAAAGTGACATCAAACGTGTTCTGGCTTTCTCAACCATTTCTCAAATCGGCTTCATGATAGTAGCATTGGGTGTTTGTACTTCCGATGATCCACATCAAGGTGGTCTGGGATACATGTCGAGCATGTTCCATTTGTTCACTCATGCCATGTTCAAGGCGTTGTTGTTCCTCGGTGCCGGTAGCATTATCCATGCGGTTCACAGTAACGAGATGAGTGCAATGGGAGGTTTGCGTAAGTACATGCCGATTACCCACATCACCTTCTTGATAGCTTGTTTGGCGATTGCCGGTATCTGGCCGTTCGCCGGTTTCTTCTCGAAGGACGAAATCCTGACCGCTTGTTTCCAGTTCAGTCCGATAATGGGTTGGATCATGACAGGCATTGCCGCCATGACAGCCTTCTATATGTTCCGCCTCTATTTCGGCATCTTCTGGGGGAAGGAAAACAAGGAACTCCATGCACACCACATTCCACACGAATCACCATTGGCCATGACCTTCCCATTGATATTCTTGGCTGTCGTAACATGTGTGGCCGGTTTCATTCCTTTCGGTGAGTTTGTTAGCAGTAACGGACAGGCTTACCCTATTCATTTGGATATGCAGGTAGCTACAACCAGTATCGTAATTGCCATTCTTTCCATCGGTTTGGCCACTTGGATGTACATGCGACCGAAACAACCAATAGCAGATATGTTAGCAAAACGTTTCAACCGTCTGCATACTGCCGCCTACCGCCGTTTCTACATGGACGAAGCCTGGTTGTTTGTAACCAAGAAAGTGATTTTCCGTTGCATCAGTACTCCATTGGCATGGTGGGACCGTCATGTCATCGACCAGTTCTTTAACTTTACCGCTTGGGGAACTCATGCCACAGCCGAAGAAATTCAGGACATGCAAAGTGGAAACGTACAGCAATATGCCATCTGGTTCTTGGCCGGTGCGATTGCATTGACTATCATCCTTTTGATTTAAAATACTACCAATATGAATATACTTAGTTTTTTCGTTATCATACCTATATTGATGTTAGGCGCACTTTGGGTTGCCCGCAACATCAATCAGGTGCGCGGTGTTATGGTAGCCGGTTCATCGCTATTGTTAGCTTTGTCTGTCTACCTTACCATCGATTATATCGCCTTACGACAAGCGGGCGCGACCGCAGAAATGCTGTACACAGCCTCCATTTCGTGGTACGAACCGTTGAACATTTGCTACTCTGTGGGCGTAGATGGTATTTCCGTAGTTATGTTGTTACTTAGTTCCATCATTGTATTTACCGGTACTTTTGCTTCTTGGCAACTGAAACCGATGACAAAAGAATACTTCCTGTGGTTTACCTTACTTAGTGCCGGTGTATTCGGGTTCTTCATTTCGACCGACCTGTTTACCATGTTCATGTTCTATGAAGTAGCCTTAATTCCGATGTATCTGCTCATCGGAGTATGGGGAAGCGGCAAGAAAGAATATGCCGCTATGAAGTTGACACTTATGCTCATGGGTGGTTCCGCTTTCCTATTGATTGGTATTTTAGGCATTTTCTACGGAGCTGGAGGAGACACCATGAATATTCTCGAAATTGCTCAACGACACATTCCTACCCAAATGCAGGAATGGTTCTTCCCCCTTATCTTCTTAGGGTTCGGTGTATTGGGAGCTTTGTTTCCTTTCCACACTTGGAGTCCTGACGGCCATGCATCCGCACCGACCGCAGTATCCATGCTCCATGCCGGTGTGTTGATGAAGCTCGGAGGTTACGGTTGTTTTCGAGTAGCCATGTACCTAATGCCGGAAGGAGCCGAAATGTGGGGTAATTTCTTCCTCGTCCTGACCACCATTTCGGTTGTTTACGGGGCCTTCAGTGCTGTTGTTCAGACTGACTTGAAGTACATCAACGCTTATTCGTCTGTATCTCACTGTGGTCTGGTACTTTTCGCCTTGCTGATGATGACTCGTACTTCTTGTACCGGCGCTATCCTCCAGATGCTTTCACATGGTTTGATGACTGCCTTATTCTTTGCCCTCATCGGCATGATTTACGGTCGAACCCACACCCGCGACATTCGTTTCATGGGTGGTCTGATGAAGATTATGCCATTCTTGGCGGTAGGTTATGTGATTGCAGGTTTGGCTAACCTCGGCTTGCCGGGCTTGAGTGGTTTCGTGGCCGAAATGACTGTCTTTGTCGGTTCTTTCCAGAATGACGACACTTTTCACCGCATCTGCACGATTGTGGCTACAACCAGTATCGTCATCACAGCAGTATATATTTTGCGTACTGTAGGCAAGATTCTATACGGTCAAGTACAAAACCCGGAACACTTGAAACTGACCGACGCTACTTGGGATGAACGAGTGGCCGTCATTTGCCTGATTGCTTGCGTCGCTGGCCTTGGTATGGCTCCTTTCTGGGTAAGCGACTTGATTAGCGAGAGTGTAGAACCGATTATTGCTGTATTAATGAAATAAAAACTACCACTCGTGTCATTCTTTACAAAGTTCAGGATGACACGAGAAACATATAAAAGACTATGGATTATATTTCTATATTATCAATGCATCAGGAATTAGGACTGATTGCCGTATTCCTGCTCGTATTTCTGGCAGACTTGTTCTTACCCGAACGAAGTCGCCCTCTGATTCGTCCGATTGCCACTCTTCTGTTGGTTGTTCAATTGGTCGGCAACATCATTCCGGATGAAGTCATTCTGTTTGGTGGCATGTATCACTCTACTCCGATGGCTTCCGTCATGAAAAACATCCTGACACTCGGAACGATTTTAGTCTTCATGCAAAGCAACGACTGGCTGAAGCGTGAAGATACCCGACACAAAACGGGCGAATTTTACATTTTAACACTCAGTACCTTGATCGGAATGTTCTTTATGGTTAGTGCCGGACACTTCCTCTTGTTTTTCCTCGGTTTGGAATTGGCCAGTGTACCTATGGCTTGTTTAATTGCTTTCGATAAATACAAAGGTCATAGCGCCGAAGCCGGAGCTAAGTTCATCCTTTCAGCCTTGTTCAGCAGCGGGCTTATGCTATATGGCATCTCCATGATTTATGGAACCATCGGTACACTTTACTTTCAGGATATCCCAGCCGGTTTGAACGGAAACGCCTTACAAATTTTGGCATTGGTATTCTTCTTTAGTGGATTGGCATTCAAGTTAAGTCTGGTTCCTTTCCATTTATGGACTGCCGATGCCTATCAAGGAGCCCCAACCAATGTTACCGCTTACTTATCGGTCATATCCAAAGGAGCTGCAGCTTTTGCAGCAATGGTCATTTTAGTCAGAGTTTTTGGTCCAATGAGTAGCGAATGGAGTCAAATGCTTTCCATCGTCATCGTAGCAACCATTACTATTGGCAACTTGTTTGCCATACGTCAAACCCAACTGAAGCGATTCATGGCTTTCAGTAGTATTTCGCAAGCCGGCTATATCTTACTGGCTGTGTTAGCCGGTACTCCGCAAGGCATGGCTTCATTGGTTTATTACATGGTGGTATATATCGTTGCCAACTTAGCCGTTTTCGGCGTGATTGCTTCCGTCGAACATCACACACATGGCAAATTGGAACGTGCCGATTACAACGGACTCTACCAGACCAATCCCAAGTTAGCTATGGTTATGACATTGGCCTTGTTCTCATTGGCTGGCATTCCACCGTTTGCCGGTTTCTTCAGCAAGTTTTTTGTATTTGCAGCCGCATTCAACAGTAGTTACTACCTGGTTGTATTTATCGCTTTGGTCAACACAGTCATTTCTCTGTATTACTATTTGTTGATTATCAAAGCCATGTTTATTACCCCCAATGAGCAACCGATTCCAACCTTCAATAGCGATAATGCAATGCGTGCTTGTCTGATGATTTGTGTAGCCGGTATCATCTTGTTGGGTATTGTAAGCAACGTATATAGTGTATTAAGTGATACGGCTGTGAAGTTTTAAGATTTAGACACTTTTTATCTACAGCAAAACAAAAATCTCGGTAACATCCATGTGGATGCTTCCGAGATTTTTATTAATTCACTTAGAATTTCAATATTGCAATGGTCTGAGATTAATTATAGTAATGAGAAAAGCACTTTTTAAGGTATCTTCTAAAGAGACTTCAAATACTCAATCAAACCATTCACATCTTCTTCGGTCGTATCCCATGAAGTAACCAATCGCATCTCCCCAATGGCTTCATTCCAGTAATAGAAATAATACTTTTCATGTAGTTTTTCTTCTTTCTCTTTTGGCATAATAAAGAAAAGTTGGTTGCTTTCTACGGGTTGGGTGAACTTAACATCGGGCATCTCTTGTAAAGCATCATAAAGTTTTCTGGCCATCCGGTTAGCATGAGTAGCACATTCCAGCCATAAATCATCGGTCAGAAAAGCAATAAACTGACAGGATAAATAACGCATCTTACTAGCCAACTGACAGGATTGTTTACGGGCATATC
Source organism: Bacteroidaceae bacterium (assembly GCA_017467385.1). GTDB lineage: Bacteria > Bacteroidota > Bacteroidia > Bacteroidales > Bacteroidaceae > Phocaeicola. The sequence continues at coordinate 4,067 of JAFTSK010000148.1, read as the reverse complement.
GGGCTTCCTTTACCAAATCTTGATTGAATATAACAACACATTCGGCTCCCATCAATCCATTCTTAGTACCGCCTAAAGTTAGTGTATCCACTCCACAAGCACCCGAAACATCATCAAGACTCACTCCCAAAGCCGCAGCAGCATTAGAAATACGGGCACCATCCATGTGAACCAACAAACCATGTGCATGGGCATAATCACAAAGCGCACGCACTTCTTCGGGCTTATATATAGTTCCCAACTCTGTACACTGACTGATGTAAATAGCTCCCGGCTGTGAATGATGTTCCACTCCAAAATTTACCATGTAAGGTTCCAACAATTCGGGTGTCAGTTTACCGTCTGGTGTAGGAATCGTGCGCATAAAACAACCTGTAGCTTTACTCGGCGCACCACACTCATCTACTGCCACATGACCTGTTTCAGCACAAAATATAATGTGATACGGACGAGTCATCAACTGTAATGCCATTGTATTACTCCCTGTTCCATTAAAAACGAACAAGGCTTCACACGAACGCGCAAACTGTTTCTTTACCATTTTTATAGCTTCTCGTGTCCAGGGATCATCGCCATAACCAACTGCATGACCATTATTTGCTTTCATTAGTGCTTCCATTACTAATGGATGTACACCGGAGTTATTGTCGGATGCAAAACTTCTCATTCTATTTTTCTTTTTCAATTAATGCGAGCAAAGGTAAAGTTTTTCAGGGAAAAGTCATAGAAAGTCATAGATTTCTCCTATTTTTGTAAGCAAACAAAATAACAACTTAAATTATAACCTTATGTATCCATTCAAATTTAATCCTATTTTGAAATCCACTATCTGGGGTGGAGAGAAAATTATTCCATTTAAAGGTCTTAACATAGAACAACCACAAGTGGGTGAAAGTTGGGAAATCTCCAACGTTCCCGGAGATGAATCCGTAGTGGCCAACGGCACAGAAGCCGGCAAGAATCTTAGCGAATTGGTAAAGGAGTATAAAGGTGCATTGGTAGGTAAAGCCAACTATGAACGTTTTGGCGATAATTTTCCACTACTTATCAAATTTATTGATGCTTGTGATGACCTCTCTATCCAAGTGCACCCAGACGATGCATTGGCAAAGGTTCGCCACAACTCGATGGGTAAAACAGAAATGTGGTATGTAATTGATAACAACAATGGTCAGGCTCATCTACGTTCGGGTTTGAAGAAAAGTATTACCCCTGATGAATACGCAGCAATGATTGCCGACAATACCATTTGTGAGGCTTTGGCCGACTATGCCGTTCAACCGGGTGATGTATTCTTCCTGCCGGCAGGTCGTATCCATAGTATCGGTGCAGGTTGCTTTATCGCTGAAATCCAACAGACTTCAAATGTAACTTACCGTATTTACGACTTTAACCGCAAAGACAAGAACGGTAATACTCGTGAACTTCATACTGAACTGTCAAAGGATGCGATTGACTATAGCGTAGAAGCAGACTACCGTACTCAATATACTCCAAAACAGAATGAACCGGTAGAATTGGTTACTTGCCCGTATTTCACCACTTCTGTATATGACTTAACAGAAAACATGCAAATGGATTATAGCGAACTTGATTCTTTCGTTATCTATATCTGCATGGAAGGTGCTTGCACCGTAACAGACGATCAAGGTAACACCCTTGAAGTAAAGGCAGGTGAATCAATCTTGTTCCCGGCTACAACCAAAGAAGTAAATGTCGCTGTGAATGGACATGCTAAATTCTTGGAAACTTACGTGTAATCACGTTAATTAGATTTTAAAAAGCGGCTGAAATAGCCGCTTTTTTTGTATTATCCATAAACTTTTCGTATCTTTGCAATGTCTTAATGACATACCAGTATGGGCTTGACTGGATTTGACAGCGAGTTGGAGTGGTATGTAAGCATGCAGTGCGTCGGTGATTGGCACTTTAATCCCAGTTATCAAGCTATTATCTGGCAACAATACTTATGCTCTCGCAGCGTAATCGAAGAACAGTAGATTACCTTTATTTCCACCACAGTGGTGGAAACGGGATGTCACTCAAAAGCTCTTGTTCCGAAGCGTTTGGTAAAGTGGCACAGCAAAATCGGGAATAGGTAGAGTCTTGCTTCGCGACTCATCCGAAATTTTAGAAGCTAAGGTATAGGTTGGTGGCTCTGGTCTTGCCTATACTCGAAAACCGAAGGCAGAGATAAGCATGTAGAAAGCGTATGGCTTCCTCGTTTGGACGGGAGTTCGATTCTCCCCAGGTCCACAAAAATCAGCAGATTATTGACATAGTCTGCTGATTTTCTTTTATAAATCCCTATATTTGGGCTTATTGGTCAAAATATTTGTCCTATCCTAAATGTAACACTTATGAAAAGCTCCTTTATATTACCATTACTTCCTTTAGTAGTTACTCAAACAGTTCATGCAACCGAACCAGTCAAAAAGCCGAATGTCATTTTGATTTATGCAGATGACCTGGGATATGGTGATTTAGAGTGCTACGGTGCTAAAAATGTTAAAACTCCTAATGTGAATAGATTGGCAAAAGAAGGGATACGATTTACCAACGCCCATGCCGTTGCTGCTACCAGCACTCCATCACGTTATTCTCTTCTAACAGGCGAATATGCCTGGAGAAGACCTGATACAGACGTAGCAGCCGGGAATGCAGGAATGATTATTCGCCCTACACAATATACGATGGCCGATATGTTCAAGAGTGTGGGCTATACTACTGCGGCCTTTGGCAAATGGCATTTAGGATTAGGAGATAAAACTGGCGAGCAGGATTGGAATGCGCCTTTGCCGGCTTCACTTGGCGACTTAGGATTTGATTATCATTACATCATGGCTGCAACGGCCGACCGAGTACCTTGTGTGTTTATTGAAAACGGACAGGTAGCCAATTATGATTCCTCGGCTCCAATTGAAGTGAGTTATGAACGTAATTTCGAGGGAGAACCTACCGGTAGAAACAATCCGGAACTACTCTATAATCTGAAATCCAGTCATGGACACGACATGACAATCGTCAACGGTATCGCCCGTATTGGATATATGAAAGGAGGCGGAAAAGCGTTATGGAAAGACGAGAACATCGCCGATTCCATTACTACTCATGCCATTGATTTCATAAAACAACATCAAAAGGAACCTTTCTTTATCTATTTTGCAACCAACGATGTTCATGTTCCTCGCTTTCCACATGAACGATTTAGAGGGAAGACAGGAATGGGACACCGAGGAGATGCCATTGCTCAGTTTGATTGGTGTGTAGGGGAACTACTGAAAACCTTAGACCAGTTAGGCTTAACAGAAAACACACTAATTATCTTGTCAAGTGATAATGGAGCAGTCGTAGACGACGGGTATGCAGATCAAGCCGAAGAATTACTTAATGGTCATCAACCTTCTGGCCCCTGGAGAGGGAATAAATACAGTGCTTTTGAAGGTGGTACTGCTATTCCTGCTATCATCCGTTGGCCTAAACAAATACAAGGTGGCAGAGTCTCGGATGTATTAATGTCGCAAATAGACTGGATAGCTTCTTTAGGTAGTCTCATTCAAGCCAGATTTCCCAAAGGTACAGCAATCGACAGCCACAACCGTATAGGAAATCTCCTCGGAACAGACAATACACATCGTTCCTGGATTATTGAACAAGCAGCTAACAAAACGCTATCCATCCGTACCATCGACTGGAAATATATTGAGCCACACGATGGACCGAAGATGATTACCTGGGGACCTAAAATAGAAACGGGGAATCATCCAACGCCACAATTATACTACATGAAGCAAGATACCTCCGAGCAAGAAAATATAGCCCATTTGCATCCTGAAAAGGTATTTGAATTCCAGGCCTTATTGAGAAAGGTACGTAAACAAACAAATCAGACAGCTTTATAAGACTGTCTGATTTTGTATCAAAACAAAAAATCCTCCGACACATTTCTGTATCGAAGGACTCTTAAAAAACGGCAGCTACCTACTCTCCCACAAACGCAGTACCATCGGCGTGACAAGGCTTAACTTCTCTGTTCGGAATGGGAAGAGGTGGAACCCTTGTGCTAT
>JAFTSK010000018.1 GCA_017467385.1 Bacteroidaceae bacterium | reverse complement strand
TAATCACTATGAATGAAGAACGCAAAAGAAGAGGTATTGCTGATAGCAAGACTCTGATGACAGCGGCTATTTGTGCGCTGTTTCTAGGTGGCGGTTCAGTGATGGCTCATGCAGCAGAGGCTCCTGTAGTTCAGGAACAGCTGCAGACTACCAGCATTACCGTTACAGTAGTCGATTCAAAGGGCGAACCGGTAATCGGTGCTAACGTGGTACAGAAGGGTACTACCAACGGTACAATCACTGACATCGACGGTAAGGCTACTTTAAACATCAAGCCAGGAAGTACCGTTCAAGTGTCTTTCGTGGGTTTCCAGACTCAAGAAGTAAAAGTTAATAAGGACATGCGCATCGTCTTGAAAGACGACTCGGAACTTTTGGATGAAGTTGTTGTTGTAGGTTATGGCTCTCAAAAGAAAGTGAACTTGACCGGTGCTGTAGCTTCGGTAGATGTAGACAAGGCTATTGATAGCCGTCCGGTTACTGATATTGGCCGTGCTTTGCAAGGTTCGGTTCCAGGTTTGACCGTTACAACCAATTCCGGTGAAATCGGTGGCGCTCCTACTATCAAGATTCGTGGTAATATCGGTTCTCCAAGTGGTAGCGGTGGTGCTCCACTCATTTTGGTTGATAACGTGGAAGTAACCGACATTTCATTGGTAAATCCGGACGATATCGAATCTATCTCTGTATTGAAGGATGCGGCTTCGGCTTCTATTTATGGTGCCCGTGGTGCATTCGGTGTATTGTTGATTACTACCAAGGCAAAGACCAAACACGAACGTCTTTCGGTGAAGTATACCAACAACTTCTCTTGGCGTACTCCGACACAGAATCCGGAACAGCTTCCTGGTTGGCAACAGGCCGAAATCAACCTCATGGGTGAACGCAATGCAGCGGCCAATCCGTCATCGGTTACTTATTACAATGTAGTAGGTAATATGCGCGTGGATGAAGAACACATCCAGAAGATGAAAGCTTATTGGGAACAATACGGCTATGGTGACCAGTTCGGTCCTGAAATGGAATTGGGCCGTGACTTTGAATTCCGTGATGGTGGTATGTTCTTTATCCGTACTTGGGACTGGTACGACCAATACATCAAGGACTGGTCTCCACAGCAGAACCATAGCTTGACAATCAATGGTGGTAACGGAAAGACCAATTATAACATTGCTTTGAGCTATTTGAACCAGGAAGGTATGATGAAGGTGAACTCCGATGAATACAGACGTTACAACGGTAACTTCTCTATCAACTCGGAATTGAACAAGTACATTTCTGTACGTGCAGGCGCGATGTTGACCCGTTCGGACTATGACAAGCCGTTCAACTACAACAGTGACCTCTACGACCAGATGTACTACCTCTATCGTTGGCAGCCGATGATGCCTTACGGCACATTCGAAGGCAAGCCTTTCCGTAATGCCATCACCGAACAGAAAGCGGCGCCAACCATGGAAAAAGAACGTGAATATGTACGTTTCAATGGTGGTCTTACCTTGAAGCCTTTTGAAGGTTTTACTTTCGATGCAGACTTCACATATAGCACCGTAGAAACTCGTTTCAAGAAACATGGCGCTCCTAGCTTGTTGGCTGGTTACAACGTATTCTCAGCTATTACAAGCGTGGATAATTTGCGTGCTAACTATACTAATTATGTATCGGCAAGTTCATACGACTATGCTTATCAAGAAAACGGCCGCACAGAGAACTTGACTGCTAACTTTGTTGCCACTTATGCAAAGCGTTGGGGAGACCACGATTTCAAGGTAATGGCAGGTTCGAACATTGAAAAGAGTGAATACAAGTATTTCTGGGCTCAACGCAAAGGCTTGCTTGACCCGATGAAGCCGGAATTGAATATGGCAACAGGCGACCAAACCGTAGGTTCATCTCATACACATTGGGCAGTAGCCGGTTTCTTTGGCCGTATCAACTACAACTTCAAGGATCGTTACATGTTGGAAGTGAATGGCCGTTACGATGGTTCATCCCGCTTCCCTAGCGGACAACGTTTCGGTTTCTTCCCTTCTATGTCTGCCGGTTGGCGTGTGACTGAAGAAGCTTTCATGCAGAACTTGAAGCCTTATTTGAGCACATTGAAACTCCGTGGATCTTGGGGTATGATCGGTAACCAGGATGTTGGTACAGAC
>JAFTSK010000147.1 GCA_017467385.1 Bacteroidaceae bacterium | reverse complement strand
AGTGGTTAGACTTGACCACTATAGTGGAAAGATAAAGAAATCAATATTCTCCGTCTAATTTTATCAGAACATTTCATCATTTTGCAATACCGCTATCTCTATCACTATTATTCAATGTCTTCCGACCACTTTGATACTTCCGTCCGCTATTGAATTTCCAGTTGAAGTAAAGGCAGAACATATTGCCATTGTCCTTGATGTGTGTCCAACTCTTTTTCTGGACGTAAGGATTGCCCACAATACGGCTTCCACCGGTCCAACCCGAAGGAGTGAACGGATAAAGACAAGCTACCCCTGCCGAAAAATTCTTGTGAGGAGAATAAGTGAGCTGAACATAACTGTTTTTCTCTCCATAGTTAATGGAATATCCGTAAAGCGATTTGGGGCGGGTATCGGCTCCGGCAACGAGAGAGAACTGCTTGTAGTTGGCACTCAACGTAAAGCCGATGTTCCAGGCAGTATATTCGTTGCTGAAATCCACTCCTTCGGAACGATACCAATTCACACCACCGTAGGTACTGACTGTCAGATAATCGGGAATCAGCTTCCATTGTACATTCAGACGAGCACCGGCATTGTGATGTTCCTTGCCATTGACCGAAGCATATTCCAACAGATAACTGCCGTCTTCGGCTTGTACGGGATAAATGGATGTCATTATCGGCTGGTCGTAATAATGGTAGTTTCCGATAAGTTGTATGTTGACCGGTTGAGTGTTCCAAGAGAAAGTCAGGCGATTGCTGTACACTCGATAGGGAGTCAAATCACGATTACCTCGGGAAATCTCCAAATCGTTCTGCTGCTGTGTAATATCACTCAACTGAGACAGCGAAGGAGTATATGGCGTAATGAAGAATGAATAACGGAGTTGTGCATTTTTGAAAAGAGGATAAGACAACGAAACCGATGGACGGAAAGTTACAAACGAGAAACGGTTGTCTGACTCGCTGAACGCCTGACGCTGTACACCGGCACCAAGCACATACGACAACTTTTTCCATTGTCCTTGCAACTGCACATAACCATACAAACTGTTGTTGTGCATACGCAAAGCCTTGTCGTTCGTTCCCGTATAGATATTCTTGGTATAAGCCACATTCCCTTTCACACCTACATTCAGCACTACATGTTTCCATTCCTTGCTGTAAATACCTTCACCAATCAATGAATAACGATTTCCGTCAGTAGAATAATCATAATGAGAAAGTACATCGTCTTCGGTTTCCCATTCTTTATAATCGTACAGATAATCGGTACCGATGTAAGTTCCTACCACATTGGCGGTAATCTTCTGTTTGTTCGGCAACTGTCGGTTATAATAAATGTCGAAAGAAGGTGTATAGCTATGGTCTTCCACATGCCTGAAGAAAGTCAAATCCGGTTTGCCGGTCTCCACAATACGCTGTGAATGGTCTTGTCTGTCTGTATCAAATATTTCGTTGGTAAATAACACATTGAACACATACTTATCCGGTTCGGTCAGGTTGTACGAAGCTTCGATGGTTTGCTGTGTATAGCCGAACGGAACGATAATCGGTTCCAATGTACGTTCATGCTTGATTCCATCAGGAAAAGAGAAAGTATCGTATCCTTCCATATAACGGGTGTCATAATCGCGATAGCTGACAAAATAATCCAAGCCAAATTCCGACTTACCCACGTTGGCTTTGACATACACATTGTCGTTTCCGAATCCGGTAGAGACAGCATTCATGCCTTGTATGCCTCCGCTGACACCTGCCGACTGACGTTTCACAATGTAGTTGATAACGGCTTCCACATTGCTACCGCTATAACGAATACCCGGATTGTCGATGTATTCTATCCGTAAGATTTCCGATGGACGAAGCGATGAAATCTGGGTTTGAGTGGCTTTTACATCGTTGATGCGGACTTCTACATTCCCACCTCCAACGGTTTTGATTTGGTTTTGTATCGGATTGATTTGCAAGTCGGGCAACATCAGCTTGGCCAGCAAGTCATATCCCGAAGAAGACTGCTTCAGTTGGTTTTCAGTCGGGAAAACAATCTGCTTGTCTATCTTCTTGACAATGGCATTGGCTGTAACACTTACCTCATCCAATGTTTCCGAAGCTTCCATCATGGTGATGGTTCCCAAATCAGCCGAACGAACAAAGCCCTGCAAGTTCATATAAGTTGTCTGATAACCGAGGATAGAAATGACCAACCGATAGTCGCCTGCTTTCACTTTAGTGAAACGAAAAACGCCCTTTTCATCGGAAGTAGTTCCGATTACAAAAGTAGAGTCCGATTGTTGTAACACAATGTTCGCATACGCGAGAGGTTGTTGTTGTCCGTCCACCAACTTACCGCTGATGGTTTGCGCCTGTGCAACTATTGCCATAAGTAAAAGACAACAAAGGATTGAGATGTTTTTTAAGTTCTTCATAATGCTTGTTTTTTATTGTTTCCGATGTTGCAAAGGTAAATGGTTTCAAGCGTCCGACAATGAAAAGCGTCTTAACAGCCAAAGTTATTAAGACGCTTATATTCAATGGTTTAAAATTTTACAATCTTAGCAGAATACTTTTCATTCATCAATATTCCAACAAAAAGGCATCCAGCGTTCGACTGTTATCATCAAACAAATGGCAATTGGATTGTAACAACCGTTTCTTGAGTCTGTTTTTCTGTACAGATACGGAAGAAGGAGAAACAGCTGTAATGGATGCAATCTGAGAAATGGTAAACTGCAACTTCAGCAAAATACAAAACTGCATGTCTAAATCGGTCAGCAAAGGAAACTCTTCTTTCAACCGTCGGGTATATCCCTTGTAAATTTTGTTGGTTACTTCTTCCAAACGTTTCCATTCATCGTCTTCCATAAACTTAGGATTATTACGAAGCCGCCAAATGACTTCATGATTGTCCGCCAGTTCAACGGTCAGTTCTTTTTCCCGCTTTTCCAACTCACGTACATACGCAACTTGCGCTTTCAGCTCTTCCAACTCCGAATGTGATGACAATGAAATGTTTTTCATACAAATAATATAAAGAATGTTTATATTGTGGCCATTACATAATCCTTTTCCATATCACTAAATTTTGTTGTTTCCTCCGATGCAAAGATAATTCTTTTTCATCGTACCACCATAAAACACATCTTAACGGCGAGAGATATAAATGTACTTATAATGAATGATTTACAAAAGCGGAATCTTAACAGCTATCATACAACAAGAGATCAGACAAACAAAAAGGTCGCTACCTCTTTATTTGTCTGATTAAAACAATTGATTGTTTTCTTCCGGTTATTTAAAAGGGTGGTCATCTTACGTGATAACCACCCTTTTTTATGCTTACAATCCCAATTTTTCTGAGATTTCCAACATCCGTTGGATAGGCTTGACGGCTTCTTTCGCTATTTCAGGATCTACCGTAACTTCCGGCCATTCATACTTCAGCGTGTTGTAAAGCTTTTCAAGGGTATTCAAGCGCATGAAATTACATTCATTGCAAGCACAAGTGCTGTCTTCGGGAGGAACCGGAATAAAGTTCTTGTCCGGACATTGCTTACACATCTCATGAAGGATACCACTTTCCGTAGCTACAATGAAATTCTTTTTTGAACTGTTGATAGCATGTTTCAACAATCCGGCAGTAGAAGCCACTTTATCGGCCAATTTTGCCACAGCTCCCTTACACTCAGGATGTACCAATACATCGGCATCCGGATATTGAGCCTTCAGTTCAATAATCTTTTCAACCGAGAATTGCTCATGTACATGGCAAGCTCCATCCCATAAAAGCATGTTTCTGTTCGTAATGGAGTTGATATAATTTCCTAAGTTTCTATCCGGTCCAAAGATTATTTTTTGTTCTTTTGGGAAACTTTCTACTATCTGCTTGGCATTGGTAGAAGTAACCACAACATCGGTTACGGCCTTGACCGCCGCTGTGGTGTTGACATACGAAATAACCGTATGATCAGGGTGTTCTTTGACAAACTTGGCAAACGCATCAGCCGGACAACTATCTGCTAAAGAACAACCTGCATTGAAGTCGGGAACCAAGACTTTCTTGTCCGGACAAAGCACTTTGGCAGTTTCTCCCATAAAATGAACGCCACACATTACGATGATGTCTGCATCTGTCTTAGCAGCCCATTGTGCCAATGCCAAACTGTCTCCTACGAAATCGGCGATGTCTTGAATCTCGCCCGACTGGTAATAATGCCCAAGAATAACGGCATTCTTCTCTTTACGCAGTCTGTTTATCTCAGCTCTTACATCTAAGGAATTGTCTACCGGTTCGGTTACATATCCCTTTTTCAACCATTCTTCTTTCTTCATTATTAATATATTTTTTATTCTTTCTTTCAAAAAAGAGATTTATATTGATGATAATATCCTGTTAATTGTGTTGGTAAAATAGAAGTCCATTTTCTTGCCGGATAAGTTATTTGACGAAGATAGTTTGATATGAGTAAATAACTAACCGCCTTAAGTCTTGATACAGCCTATTTTACTTCCTTTTTCAACTTGTTGTTGATAATATGCAAAGTTAGAAACTTTCTATTTATGAACAGCAAAAATTGGGATGAAAATGTGTTGAAATTGGATGTTTAAGTTTTGGTTATCTTTTTTGGATTGTTGGTTTCTTTGCTCCTATATACAGGCTTTTGAATTATGCAAGAATTATTTTTCAAAAAGTATGGAGAAAGTTTTTACATGTTTTCAACAGTTATCAACTATGTTTGAGAATAAGTTATTATCTTTGCCAAATCAAATGTATAATCTATGAGAAAGCTTAAAATTACAGAATTGAATCGACTAACTGTAGATGAATTCAAACAAGCGGAAAAACTTCCGTTGGTGGTTGTATTGGACGAAGTTCGCAGTTTGCATAATATAGGTTCGGTTTTCCGTACTTCGGATGCATTCTTGGTGAACCGAATTTATCTTTGTGGAATTACGGCCACCCCACCCCACCCCGAAATGCACAAGACCGCTTTAGGCGCTGAAGATACCGTAGACTGGAAGTATATGAAACATACGTTGGAAGCGGTGGAAGAACTTCATAATGAGGGATATACTGTGCTGGCTATCGAACAAGTTGAAGGAAGTACGATGCTCAACAATCTTTCGTTGGAACCGGGAAAGAAATATGCCATTGTCATGGGAAATGAAGTGAAAGGTGTGCAGCAAGAGGTGGTCAATGCTTGCGATGGATGCATTGAAATTCCTCAATACGGCACCAAACACTCCTTGAATGTGTCGGTTACAACAGGAATCGTGCTTTGGGAATTTGCCAAAAAGTTGCTGAGCTTTTAAACAAAAGATGAAAAGCTTTTTAAAAAAGCTCTTCATAAGTGGTTGATAAAGTTGTTAAAGCTGACCGTTTTCAACTAAAAGCACCACCCGTTCGACAAGCCTGTCTTCTCCTTCGGGATGATATTCCTTTTTCAGACTGGCTCCGAAAAGTGCGGCAAATGTTTGATAGAATCCCGCTTTGAAGGGGCCTAAGAAGGCTTTGACCAGTTCGTAAGAAGAAGAATCGGTTTCTCGGTTTATCAACTTTATCAACAGCTTACCTTGTGAAAAAGTCAACTTCTTTAGTCGAGGTGTATATTGTTCTTTCACCCCTTTTTCAACCATTTTCAAATGGGCTTGTCTGGCTTTTTCGTCAGGAAGCGTTTGCAGGAACTCGTATGTCTCGATGATGGCACGATTGACTTCTTTGGCAATGGGCAATGTTTTCTTCACATTGTGAACCAGTCGGTTATATTCTTTTTGTTGTTTGTTGTTCTTGAATACAATTGGCTTGAAAACGTAGACATTGGGCAAGCGCAAGGAAGGAATGGTATCTCCTTTGTATACACAAAGAGGCACCACAAATCCATTGATAGTAGTCGTTTGCTGTTGGGCATGAACGGCTATAACGGAAAAGAAAAAGAGGTAAAACAGTATTCTTTTCATTTATGCTGTAAAAGTAATAAAGAAATGCGATACAACAACAGTTAATATAAATCTTTAACTTAAACGAGATAAAATGAACAGATGTTTAAAAGCAATGTTAATTGCTTGTTTTTCAGTAGTATTTCCAGTTAATAACTTGTATGCACAAGAAGTATGGGAAGAAATAGCCGAGCAATGGGCGGATGATGAAGAGGAAAATACCCTTCAATGGGAAAACCTTCTTGAAGACTTAAATGACTTAAAAGAGCATCCAATAAATCTTAATACAGCCACCAAAGAACAGTTGGAAAGATTTCCTTTCCTCTCTGCTCATTTGATTGAAAACATCCTCTACTATCTTTATAAATATGGAGCAATGTTAAGTGATAAGGAGTTGATGATGGTAGAAGGAATGGACAGAAAAACAGCTCGTTGTTTACTTCCGTTTATCACCTTTCAACAACCTGAGATAGAGACAGATAAACTCAATCTTAAACAGGTGTTGAAGTATGGAAAACATGAATTATCAACACGTGTTGATATTCCTTTTTATCGGAAATCAGGTTATCAGTCGTTGGATTATGTAGGACATCCTTTTTATCATAACTTGCGATATAATTTTCGATATAAAGATCAGATAAATGTGGGAATCACTGCTGAAAAAGATGCCGGAGAACCCTTTTTTGCAGGGCGAAATAGAAAAGGATATGATTATTATTCACCGTATGTATTCATTCGTAATGTAGGAAGAATCAAGGCTTTAGCAATAGGAAACTACCGATTAAGCTATGGTTATGGATTAGTTATGAACACCGATTTTAGCTTGGGGAAAACGTCTATGTTATCCACATTTGCTAATAAGCCTCAAGGAATAAAGAAACATTCTTCCACCGATGAATACAACTATTTTCAAGGTATAGCAGGCAGTTATCAGTTAACCAGCCGTTGGACGATAGATGCTTTTTACTCCTATCGTAAGATGGATGGAACAGTAGACAATCAGTTTATAACTTCGTTGAAAAAGGATGGACTTCATCGTATTCAAAAGGATTTTGAAAAGAAGAATACCTTCACTAATCAACTGATAGGTAGCAATATACATTACAATGGAAAATATTTCAAGGCAGGATTAACAGCTGTTTATAATGTTTTCAACAAGGTGTTGAATCCTACTTTTCGATCTTATAATAAATATTATCCTCGTGGACGTGATTTTTTGAATGTAGGTATGAATTACAAAGTGTTTGGAAAAAGATTTTCTTTCATGGGAGAAACATCCTTTGATAAAACGGGAAAAATAGCAACAATCAATCTGTTTCGTTATTCGCCTAAGGAAAGTTTTCAACTAATGGTTATGAACCGATTTTATGATGTGGCTTATCAGAGTTTTTATGCACGTTCCATAGGAGAAGGAAGTAGTGTTCAAAACGAGAGTGGTCTTTATATAGGTTTGGAAACCAATTTATTACATTATTTCAAACTAATGGCTTACGGTGATTTTTTCTACTTTCCCTGGAAGAAATATCAAGTAAGTAAGAAGGAAACAAATGGATTTGATGGAGTTGTTCAATTAAGTTATTCACCCAATAATGAACTGGATATGTTCATAAAGTATCGTTATAAAAATAAGTATAAAGACTTTACAAATAGTAATGAGGAGAAGTCTACTATTCCTTATATTCAACAAAAATGGAAATATCAATTAAATTATAGTCCAATGAATCATCTATCGTTAAAAACTACGGTTAATTATGTTCGTAATGCTTATCAAAGTCAAAATCCGTCTCAAGGCATTCTGATTGATCAGCAAGTTGGATATAAACTCGATAAAATCCCTTTGCGTTTAGATGCCCATATTGCTTGGTTTCATACAGACGATTATGTTTCTCGGATTTCAATCTACGAAAAGGGATTGCTTTATACCTTTTCCATTCCCTCCTTTTATGGTAAAGGAGAAAGATATGCCGTTAATGTTCATTATGAATGGAATGAACACGTCATTTTTCAAATCAAATATGCAATGACACATTATCGGGATAGAAAGGTCATTGGATCGGGTTTAGAGCAAATAAATGGAATTAGGAAAAGTGATTTATATATGCAGTTGCGATGGAAGTTTTAAGTCGATTACACCCGTAAAAAGAGTTGCTTTTTATACATGCACCAAAGTATACCATATACGATGGCGGCATTGCACAAAGTTATCAACACCTGATAATAAGCACCCATGTATTGTTCCAATCCATGAAAGAGAGAATGTCCGATACAACTGAAATTGACACACATGGCCAACATATAAGCTGCGATGGAATTCATGCCGTAGACTTTCAGCCATTCGGTGTGTTTCCGATAACCTTTATAGTCGATGATATAGTAGAAAAGTGCCATAAGCAAGAAACAATAACCACTACTTACCAAGACCATAGAACTGGTCCAAAGCTTCTTGATCACCGGATGCCAATTTCCCCATATCCAACCGATGGCTATCATGAATGAACCAATGATAAGTAAGTAAGCCAATTTCTTTGTAGGAAGCAGGGATTTATCCTTTAATATATACCCGGCAAAGACACCTGTCAAAATCGTTACACCGAAGTTGAAACTACTTAGAATCCAAGTGTATCTATACCAGTCCGGGAAAACGGTTTCACCGTTCACTACGCTGGCTCCGTCTCTGAAACGGCCTAATACTTCCCTTTCTATCCATTCGGCTAAATTCCCTTCCGGAGTATAGTTTCCTCCCCCATAACCGTTGACGGTTATAAGTTCCATTACTCCCCAAAAGCCCAATAAAAGCACGATGGCTGTAATGATTTGTGTTCGGATACTTGTATGCAAAAAAAGCAATGAAGAAATCAGATAGCCCATTGCAATGGATTGAAGGGTATTGGAATAGAGATAAATTCTGTCAGGATCCAATGCCAATAAGTTTCCTTGACACATCATGCCGAATATCCAGAGAAGGATTACTCTCTTGAAGATTCGTTTATATATTAATGATTTGTCTTTGGCTTCTTTGTAATGTGAAAGAGCAAAAGGAATGGTAATACCCGACATAAACATAAAAAGGGGCATGACCAAATCCCAAGTGGAGAACCCTTCCCAATCTACATGGGTAAAACACCACATAAAAGAATGAAATTCCGGTGTATTGACAGCGGCAGACAAATGGTGCATGGCCATTTCCAAGCCTACCAAAAGAAACAAGTCGAATCCTCTCAATACGTCAAGGGATTCCAATCGTTGGGGAAGCGGGTTCTTCATGAGAATTTTGGGTTATTGTTCTTTCAAAAAAGTACAAAGCTTTTCAACAGCTTTGGCACGATGACTGATGGTGTTTTTGATGTCGTTTCCTAACTCGGCAAAAGTCAGTTCATGTCCTTCAGGAACGAAGATAGGATCGTAACCGAAACCGGCTCCTCCCCTCTTTTCTTTAATGATTTCTCCTTTTACAATGCCTTCAAAGAGATATTCCTTTCCGTCCATAATCAGGCAAATAGCAGTTCGGAATTGTGCCTTGCGGTTTTCTTTTCCTTGCAATTCCTTCAGTAACTTCTGCATGTTGGCTTCCGAATCATGACTGTCTCCGGCATATCGGGCGGAAAAAACTCCCGGAGCACCATTCAAGGCTTCCACTTCCAGACCTGTATCATCGGCAAAGCAATCCATGCCATAATTTTTGTAAATGTACATGGCTTTCTGGCGGGCATTTCCTTCCAATGTATCGGCTGTTTCGGGAATATCTGCGTGGCAATTAATGTCTTTTAAACTCAACAATTCCATTTCATCTCCCAAGATGGCAGAGATTTCTTCCAACTTATGGGCATTGTTGGTGGCAACTACCAATTTCTTTTTCATTGTCGGTTATTTAAAGAATCCACCTAAGATACTTCCGGCAGCGTCTTTCAATTTGTCGGTAATACCGGATGATGTAACTTCTGAAATAAGGTCGTTGATATCAATCTTTTCACTGGATGTGAATTTTTTGATGATGACCGGAATAACCGGTACAATGGCATTAACGATGGCTGGAGACAAACCTAACTTCTTGGCAATGTCTGAACCGAAGATATTGCTTGCCAAAGAAGCTACCGGACTGGAACTCACTTCTTGACGGCCGGTAAAGAGTTCAATCAGTTGGTCGATACCGCCTTCTTTGCTGGCAGTTTCCTTGATACTTCCGAAGATGGAATCAGAAATACCACCCAATACTTGTTCCTGAATACCTTCCGGAATAGAGATTTTGTCGGCCAAGACTTCGCCGGCTTTTTCTTTTATTAAATCAGTTAAGAATGACATAATTTATCGATTTATTGGTTATTTATTTGTTTGCAAATTTAACCAATAAATCGATAAGTGTCAAGTTTTATCGGATAGTTATCATTTCGACCGGTTGTTTCTTTACTGCATCCAATGGTTCCGACTGGTATTTTACCTTGTTGAAGTCAATCGTTTTTAGGTCGATACAACGAATGTTACTGTTGTACATGGTGCGATAGTAAATCATTCTATTGTGTGTATCCGAAGCAACGGTAAACTGTGTAGCACTGGGTACATCGGCTTGGGCTTTTCCCCAGGGCTGTTCGCTACCGGTAGGAATGTCGAAGTTGTTCAGTATATGAAAGGCTTGGAAGACACTTTCCTGTGCATTGGGTTGTTGTGCAGCCGTAAGTTGGAAGAAAGTAGCGCGAACAAATCTTGAAGGCGGAGTAAAGTCGCCTGGAAGTCCAAGCAATCCGCTACCATGTCCGAAAGATTTCATTTCCAACGGACCGAAATTATGTTCAGGCAAAGTACCCGGTTGCAGATTGATGTAGTTGTTCAGATTAGTCCAATGCCATTCTATGCCCGGAGAGTTGGTAAATACGCCCAACGGATTGTCATGAAACTGCATAACCTCATTGACTATTTCGAGTACAACTTGCTTTCCCGAAGGTTCAGTAAATCTCCAATGAACGGTAGAAGAACGAGGATCAATATTGATGATGCGTACTTTCTTTAAAGCTTCTTTTACCTCATCTATTGTACTACATTCTCCCAAGACATACGATACAACTTGAAAATCGGACAAACACTTGTCTTTTTGGGCTGCATCGTAAGGCTGATATTTGCCGTAGTTGGGAAAATAAAATAGTCCGGCAGAAAGTCCTTTTTCATTGATACCTTCCACCATGAATTCCTTTTGTTCTACAGCTAATCCAATAAATCCATGTTTGGTCCTGAATTTTAGTCCGTCCATTCCCGAAGGAGTAAACGATTGTAATTCCTGATTTTGAGGAACCACTACATACATGGTGTTCATTACGCTTTCTGCCCATTCAATGGTTCGGGCTGCAATAGTGGTTCCATCTTTACTTTTAAGGGTAATGCCTGTGCAGGCATTGGCTGGCACTTGTGAAGCTATTCCGCAAGTGGCCAATAATAAGGCTGATAGTTGGGTTTTCATACTCATTCAGTTTGATTGGTTTCCCTAACAACAGCCGATGAAAGATTATGTTTGAAAGAACGAGTTAATGTTTGAGAAAATAACTAATATAAAATTTCCCTTTTGAGAGAGTAAGTAATACCTTCTCAAAAGGGAAATAAAAAGATATTTGATGAAATATCAAGCTTTCTTTTTCTTTATTTTAAGTTTATCGAACCCTTCGCCATATACGCCGACTACATTACTTTGCGAGATAAAGGCATTCTCGTCAATATCTCTGACTAAACGGAATATTTCCAGTGATTGACTTTTCTTAGCCAACACGACTACTACTTTGATGTTTTGTTTACTATACCAACCAGTACCATCTAAAAGAGTTACTCCTCGATGAAGTTCCCGACTGATGGTTTCGGCTATCTCTTCGTGTTTCTTCGAGAAGATTAGGAATTGGACAGACTGGCGGTTACTATTTACCACATAATCGATGACAAAGCTCATGACGAACAACACACAGAACCCGAACAAGACACGAGTCCAATCGTGGAATACAAAGTAGCAAGACGAAATAATCACAATATCACCGTACATAATCATACGCCCTAATGACACATCCTTGTACTTATTGACAATCCAAGCAATAATATCCGTACCACCTGTACTACCGTTATTGATAAATACGATACCGATACCAAAGCCCAACAAGCCTGCACCGACAACGGTTGCCATGAATTCCTGTCCAGGACCGAGTAACAAAGGCAAGTTTCCGGCATCGTCTTTTAAAGCCATTTGGAAGAACCAAAGCAACAGCGTGAGTACCGGAATGGCATAAAGTGTCTTGATACAAAATTTAGGCCCTAATATCTTCAAGGCAAAAATCATGAGGATAACATTGATAACGAAATAAGATACCTGGATTTCAATGCCCGTTACATAGTAAATGAGGGCTGAAATACCGGTTACACCACCCGTAGAAATTTGGTAAGGAAGCATGAACGCTACCCAACCAAAAGCGTAGCAGACCAAGCCGAATGTAATGGCCAAGTAGTCCTTGATTTCCCGGCCAAACTTTGTTTTAAACAATTTGTCCATCTTTCGTAGATTAAGAGTTATTTATTTCCCCTCCTAAGAGGGGAAGGAAATTACAACACTACGTTCACAATCTTCTTCGGAACAATGATGACTTTCTTCGGAGTCTTGCCTTCTACCCACTTTTGTGAGAGTTCATGGCTCATCACAGCAGCTTGGATAGTGTCATTGTCGGCATCGGCAGGGAAATCCAAAGTAAAGCGGGCTTTACCGTTGAACGAAATGGTGTACTTGATGGTGTCTTCCTTCAAGTAGTCTTCGTTCCATTCCGGCCATTGGGCATCGCAAACTGAAGTAGTATTACCCAAAGTTTCCCACAATTCTTCTGCCAAGTGCGGAGCAAACGGAGCAATAAGGATTATCAATGTCTTCAATACTTCCTTGTTGCGGCACTTCAATGTGCTGAGTTCGTTTACACAAATCATGAATGCACTGATAGATGTATTGTAAGAGAAGGTTTCAATGTCTCCGGTTACTTTCTTAATAAGTTTATGAATAGCCTTCAGTTCTTCCTTAGTTGGTTCGCCTTCTACTGGGAGGTATTGGTCGTTGCGGTCGTAGAACAATCCCCAAAGCTTCTTCAAGAAGCGATGTACACCATCGATACCGTTGGTATCCCAGGGTTTACTTTGTTCTACCGGTCCGAGGAACATTTCGTACATACGGAGTGTATCGGCACCATATCTTTCAACAATCATATCCGGATTGACCACGTTGTACATAGACTTCGACATCTTTTCTACTGCCCAACCACAGATATACTTGCCATCTTCAAGGATAAATTCAGCATTATTGTATTCCGGACGCCAAGCCTTGAATGCTTCTACATCAAGTACATCGTTTGATACAATGTTTACATCCACATGAAGTGGAGTAACGTCATACTGGCCTTTCAAGCCGAGAGAAACAAAGGTATTGGTATCTTTGATACGGTAAACGAAGTTGCTTCGTCCTTGAATCATACCCTGGTTGACGAGTTTTTGGAACGGTTCTTCTTTCACACTTACACCGAGGTCGTGCAAGAACTTGTTCCAGAAACGAGAGTAAATCAAGTGGCCGGTAGCATGTTCTGTACCACCTACGTAAAGGTCTACGTTCTGCCAATAGTTGTCTGCCTTTTCCGATACCAAAGCTTCGGTGTTGTGCGGATCCATGTAGCGGATATAGTAAGCCGATGAACCGGCAAAGCCCGGCATGGTATTAAGTTCGAGAGGAAATACATTTACGTTGTCAATAAGGGTATTATCTACCACTTCGCCTTTTTGTACATCCCAAGCCCACTTGGTAGCATTGCCCAATGGTGGTTCGCCTGTTTCAGTCGGGAGGAACTTGCTTACTTCCGGCAATTCGAGCGGCAACTTGGCTGAATCAATCATGTAAGGCATACCATCCTTATAATATACTGGGAACGGTTCACCCCAATAACGCTGACGGCTGAAAATAGCGTCGCGGAGACGGAAGTTTACCTTTACACGACCGAGATTGTGTTCTTTTACATATTTCTTGGTTGCGGCAATCGCTTCTTTAATGGTAAGCCCGTTCAAGGACAAGTCGCAATACGGAGTAACACCAGCTTTGGGTGAATTGGTTACAATACCTTCCTTAGCGTCGAAGCTTTCTTCGCTTACATCGCAACCTTCCACCAACGGGATGATAGGCAAACCGAAATGCTTGGCGAAAGCATAGTCACGACTATCATGAGCCGGTACTGCCATGATAGCACCTGTACCATAACCTGCCAATACATAGTCGCTGATCCATACAGGAACAGCTTCGCCAGTAAACGGATTGATGGCATACGAACCGCTAAACACACCGGTTACCTTACGGTCGGCGATACGTTCGCGTTCGGTACGTTTCTTGGTACGGTCGAGGTAAGCTTTCACTTCTTCCTTTTGGTCAGCAGTAGTCAATTGAGCTACAAGTTCGCTTTCCGGAGCCAATACCATGAAAGTTACACCAAACATGGTATCTGCACGAGTGGTGAAGATAGTAAATTCCAAATCACTGTCCTTTACTTTGAATTGGATTTCGGCACCTTCCGAACGACCAATCCAATTCTTCTGAGTTTCTTTCAACGATTCAGTCCAGTCGATGTTTTCCAAACCATCGAGCAAGCGTTGTGCGTATGCTGATACACGCAAGCACCATTGACGCATCTTCTTCTGAACCACCGGATAGCCGCCACGTTCAGATACACCGTCCACTACTTCGTCGTTGGCAAGTACAGTACCGAGTGCCGGACACCAATTCACCATAGTTTCACCCAAATAAGCGATACGGTAGTTCATCAGGATTTCCTGTTGTTCCTTTTTACTCTTGGCATTCCATTCTTCGGCAGTAAACTTTAGTTCTTCGCTACAAGCTACGTCAAGACCTTCGGTACCTTTTTGTGCAAAATGTTCTTCCAATTTACTGATAGGCATAGCCTTCTGACAAGCATTACAATAGAAGCTGTTGAACATTTGTTGGAAAGCCCATTGAGTCCAATGGTAATAACCCGGTTCGCAAGTGCGTACTTCACGATCCCAGTCAAAACAGAAACCAATCTTATCCAACTGTTCGCGGTAGCGGTTGATGTTGGCTTCGGTAGTTACTGCCGGGTGCTGGCCAGTCTGGATAGCGTACTGTTCGGCCGGCAGACCGTAAGCGTCGTACCCCATCGGGTTCAATACATTAAAACCTTGCAAACGCTTGTAACGAGCATAAATATCACTGGCGATATAGCCGAGTGGATGGCCTACGTGCAAGCCAGCTCCCGATGGATAAGGGAACATGTTCAGCACATAGAATTTCTTCTTCGATTCATCTTCAACAATTTTGTAGGTTTTGTTGTCTACCCATCGTTGTTGCCATTTTTTCTCAATTTCTCTGAAATTGTACTCCATTGTTATATGATGTTATGATTATATTTTCTGATATCAACTTGCAAATATACAAAGTCTTCGGAATTATTGAGGAAAGTTTTGAATGAAATTGTTAATCAGTTTTGTTGTATTGAATAAACCCAATAGGTTTTCGTTCGTTTTTTTGAGTGATTTGT
>JAFTSK010000017.1 GCA_017467385.1 Bacteroidaceae bacterium | reverse complement strand
CCAGCGTATTCAAACAGCTCCTTTTGTCGTTCGCTACGTAATTTGGGTTGGCAAGCCGCAACTTCCGGATGAGCATCCATGTATGCCCGTAACGGTTCCAACCAATGAGGACTAACTTCTACGTCACTATTTAATAAGACCACATATTCAGCATCCACCTGGTCGAGTGCCCGATTATAGCCTTCGGCAAAACCGTAATTCTCTTCCAATGCGATTAAGCGAACCTCTTTAAAATGTGTCCTAATTAATTCTCGGGATGTGTCGGTGGAAGCATTGTCTGCCACACACACTTCCACATCCTCCTGTTGAGAATACCGTATGACTGTTGGTAAGAACTTACGGAGCATCGCTTCTCCGTTCCAATTCAGAATGACGACCGCTATCTTCTTCATGTTTACTTGTTCAAAATCACTCCTTTCAAAGCAGTACCATCCTCATTGAATGTTTCCATGCGTACACGAAGCAAACAATTATCTAATGCTTCATTCCGTTCCAACTCTACCCGAACATAGTTTTCGGTAAAGCCATGCATCGGAGTGCCGGCCTTTGATTTTTCCATCAAGACGACTGCTTCATGGCCGATATGAGCTTTATAAAAAGCGTTGGTTTTCTCTTCCGAAAGTGTCAAGAGTAGTTGGCTTCTGCGATGCTTCTCCTCGGGAGACACTACATGCTCAATCTTCAACGCTTGAGTACCCGGCCGTTCAGAATAGCTGAATACATGAAGCTGAGTAACGTCTAATCCCTTCAAGAACTCATAAGTCCGATTGAAATATTCCTCAGTCTCTCCACGAGTTCCTACAATGACATCTACCCCAATAAACGCATGAGGCATTACTTCCTTGATTTTCTTTATCTTGTGAGCAAACAAAGCCGTATCATACCGTCTGCGCATCAATGCAAGCACCTCATCGCATCCACTCTGCAAAGGAATATGGAAATGTGGCATGAACGAACGGGAGTGGGCTACATATTCGATGATTTCATCCGTCAGTAAGTTGGGCTCAATGGAAGAAATGCGATAACGTTCAATACCTTCCACTTTGTCAAGTGCTTTTACAAGGTCTAAAAATGTTTCTCCCGTACTTTTTCCAAAGTCTCCGATATTCACTCCGGTTATCACAATCTCTTTTCCGCCTTCAGCCGCTGCCTGACGAGCTTGTTCTACAATCTCTTCGATTCGTCCATTGCGACTTCTTCCTCGAGCAAATGGGATGGTACAATACGAGCAAAAGTAATCACATCCATCTTGCACCTTCAAGAAATAGCGGGTTCGGTCTCCTCGCGAGCAAGAAGGAGCAAAGCTTCGTATGTCCTTAAATGCACTTGTTACAGCTTCCCCTTTTTCATGCTTACTTAAATCGCCCAAATATTTCACCAATTCCCCTTTCTGTTCTGCACCTAATACCACATCTACGCCTTCGATGGAAGCCACTTGTTCCGGCTTTAGCTGGGCATAACATCCCGTTACCACCACAAAAGCTCCCGGATGTTGTTTCACCAACCGATGAATGGCTTGCCGACACTTTTTATCGGCCACTTCCGTTACAGAACAAGTATTAATTACGCAAATGTCGGCCTTTTCTCCTTTGCGTATGGTGCGTACTCCCGCTTCCTTCAACATTCTCCCGATGGTTGAAGTTTCTGAGAAGTTCAATTTACACCCTAACGTGTAAAAAACAGCCGTTTTATTTTGAAAAACCGTAGTATCTATCATATATTCCTTACTTTACGGTGCAAAGTTATACATAATTCTTCTTAATTCTTTTAGAATACCAATAATTATCCTTACTTTTGCACAGAATTTCAAACAATGTGCAATGATAAAAGAAAACTTTATCAAGCTATACGAAAATAGCTTCAAAGAAAACTGGGATTTACCCCTTTACACAGACTATGGTGAAGATTCGACATTTACCTATGGACAAGTAGCGGAAGAAATAGCCAAGCTACACTTAATCTTCCAGCATTGTAGCCTCCGCAGAGGAGATAAAATCTCGTTGATTGGGAAAAACACTTCCAGATGGTGTATTGCTTACATGGCTACTGTTACTTATGGTGCGATTGTTGTACCTATTTTGCAGGACTTTAAGCCTAACGATGTACATCACATCATCAATCACTCCGAATCAACTTTCCTTTTTACCAGTGATAACATTTGGGAAACATTGGAAGAAGAAGCTATCGGTAACTTGCGTGCTGTCTTTTCATTGACGGATTTCCGGTGTCTACATCAGCGCGATGGAGAAACAATCCAGAAATTTATCCGTAATATTGGCTCTGCAATGGATAAAGCTTATCCTAATGGATTCCAAAAGGAAAACATTGTATATACGGAATTGTCCAATGACAAAGTGATGTTATTGAACTATACTTCCGGAACAACCGGTTTTAGCAAAGGGGTTATGCTTACGGGTAACAACTTAGCAGGAAATGTCGTGTTTGGGATTAATTCCGGTCTTCTGAAAAAAGGAGAACGCATTGTTTCTTTCCTTCCTTTGGCTCATGCTTACGGATGCGCATTCGACTTTTTGACTGCAACAGCCGTTGGTACGCATGTAACTTTGTTGGGAAAAACGCCATCACCCAAGATTTTGATGAAAGCGTTTGATGAAGTGAAACCTAACTTGATTATTACCGTACCATTGGTTATTGAGAAAATATATAAGAACGTCATCCAACCTATCATTACTAAACGTTCGATGAGATGGGCACTCAATATACCATTGTTGGATAATCAAATATATGCTCAAATCCGAAAGAAAATCACAGATGCAATGGGTGGACGTTTCCGGGAAATCATTATTGGTGGTGCAGCCATGAACCCGGAAGTAACCGAGTTCTTCTACAAACTCAAGTTCCCGTTCACTATTGGGTACGGTATGACCGAATGTGCTCCGTTAATCAGTTATGCAGATTGGGATGAGTTCATTCCTGGTTCGTCGGGTAAAATCTTGCCTACAATGGAAGTACGCATTGACTCGGACGATCCTTACAACAAAACCGGAGAAATCCAAGTAAGAGGCGAGAACGTTATGAAGGGCTATTACAAAAATGAAGAAGCCACTCGAGACGTATTCACAGAAGATGGTTGGTTGAAAACAGGCGATTTGGGTACCATCGATGCCAATGGTTATGTTTACATCCGAGGACGTAGCAAGACGATGATTCTAAGCTCAAGCGGACAAAACATTTTCCCGGAAGAAATTGAAGCCAAGCTTAACAATATGCCGTTTGTTGCAGAAAGCTTAATCATTGAACGTAACAAGAAACTTGTTGCATTGGTATATCCTGACAGCCCGGCATTGGATGCATTG
>JAFTSK010000146.1 GCA_017467385.1 Bacteroidaceae bacterium | reverse complement strand
GAAACGAAAAATCCAATTTAAAACGAAATGATTATGAATGAATCGAATGAACCTAAAAAGAACAATGTATGGGGAGTAATCTTGAAAGTAGTGATAGCCGTAGCTTCGGCGTTGGCGGGAGCGCTGGGCATAACGGCGTGCGTGGGGTAACTCGTGCTATTACCTTGATAGTGGTGCATTGCACCGCTACAAGGGTGGATGCCGACTTTACACAGAAGGATTTGTTGCGTTGCCACAAGGCGAGAGGGATGCGTATGGTGGGGTATCATTTCTATATCCGGAAGGATGGCTTTATCTGGACTACCCGACCATTGGAGATGGTGGGAGCGCATTGCTTGGGGTACAATGCCGAGAGTATCGGGGTGGCCTACGAAGGTGGGTTGGATGGACAGGGGCTTCCTGCCGATACCCGTACTCCCCAGCAGAAACATTCCTTGCGGGCGTTGATTCGGACGCTGAAAACAATGTTTCCCATCCAACGGGTATGTGGACATCGGGAACTGAGTCCGGACAAGAATGGCAATGGGGTAGTGGAGCCTGCCGAATGGCTGAAGCAATGTCCTTGTTTTGATGTGGCTACCGATGAATGGTGCCGTTAGGAGGTTGGGGGTAATCTTACCCCCAACGTTCTTTCATCATGTCCTCCAAGCGTAGCAATTCGTCCCGGTACTGTGCCGCTTCGATAAAGGCCAATTTCTTGGCGGCTTCCTGCATCAGTTTCCTTGTCCGGTCGATGGCCTTTTCCATCTGTGGCTTGGACATGTACTGAACCACCGGATCGGCGGCAATGCTGGTCTGTTCCGGTTCGACGTAGATCTTTGACGTTTTGTTTTTGGTCTCT
This sequence comes from Bacteroidaceae bacterium, assembly GCA_017467385.1. GTDB lineage: Bacteria > Bacteroidota > Bacteroidia > Bacteroidales > Bacteroidaceae > Phocaeicola. Next base: position 11,508 of record JAFTSK010000146.1, on the reverse strand, counting down.
TCCTTGTCTGCTCCGGCACCCAACAAGGCGGCATTACGCGCCTTCTGAATCTGCTTCGGCGTGATTCCGTTGGCTTCATTGTAGGCCAACTGCTTCTCGCGGCGGCGATTGGTCTCGTCGATGGTCTTCTGCATACTCTCTGTGATTCGGTCGGCGTACATGATGACCTTCCCGTTGATGTTTCGGGCGGCTCGTCCTGCAGTTTGTGTCAGAGAACGGTGCGAACGGAGGAAGCCTTCTTTGTCGGCATCTAAGATGGCTACCAGCGATACTTCCGGCAAGTCCAATCCTTCGCGAAGCAGGTTTACCCCAATCAATACATCGTAAATGCCTTGACGCAAATCGTCCATAATCTGTACACGTTCCAATGTATCCACATCGCTATGGATATAGTTGCATCGCACGTCGTGGCGCGAAAGGTAATCCGTCAGCTCTTCGGCTATACGTTTGGTCAGCGTGGTAACTAAGGTGCGTTCTTCGCGTTCGATACGTTGCTGTATCTCTTCCATCAAGTCGTCTATCTGGTTCAGACTGGGGCGTACTTCGATGATGGGATCCAGCAAACCGGTGGGGCGGATGACTTGTTCCACGACAATCCCTTCGCTTTGTACCAGCTCGTAATCGGCTGGAGTGGCACTAACATAAATCACTTGTTTGGCCAATTCCTGGAACTCCTCAAACCTCAACGGGCGATTGTCGAAAGCCGATTCCATGCGGAACCCGTATTGTACCAAGTTGGTCTTTCTGGCTCGGTCGCCACCATACATGGCATGAATCTGAGGAACGCTGACATGGCTTTCGTCGATGACAATCAGGAAGTCCTCCGGAAAGAAGTCGAGCAGGCAGTAAGGACGTGTGCCGGCCGAACGACCGTCGAAGTATCGGGAGTAGTTCTCGATACCCGAACAATGGCCTAATTCCCGAATCATTTCCATGTCGTAAGTTACCCGTTCGTAGAGCCGTTTGGCTTCGTAGGGCTTGCCTTCTTCTTCGAAACGGGCTACTTCCTTTGTCAAGTCGTCTTCTATCTGGTAAATCGCCCGTAGCTGGCTTTCTTTGGTGGTCATGAACAGGTTGGCCGGATAAATCTTATATTCCTCGAATTGTCCCAAACGAACACCCGAGATGGGATCGACCTCTTCGATGGCATCAATCTCATCGTCCCAGAACATCACCCGAAGCAGGTTATCGCTATACGCCAAATAAATATCCACAGTATCCCCCTTGACGCGGAAATTTCCTCGATTCAGCTCGATGTCGTTACGGACATAGAGGCTGTCTACCAATCGGCGCAGGAACATGTTACGGTCTAACAGCTTGCCCCGTTTGATTTCGATGACATTATCATAGAAGTCCGACGGGTTCCCCATACCGTAAATGCACGAAACCGAAGAAATCACGATCACATCCTTTCGGCCGGACAGCAAAGCCGAGGTTGCTGCCAAACGCAGTTTGTCGATTTCATCGTTGATGGCTAAATCCTTCTCGATATAGGTATCCGTAGAAGGCAGATAAGCTTCCGGTTGGTAATAGTCGTAGTAGGATACATAATACTCCACCGCATTGTTGGGGAAGAAGCTCTTGAACTCTCCATACAGCTGGGCGGCCAATGTCTTGTTATGACTCAGAATCAGCGTAGGCTTATTGATGTTCTTGATGACGTTGGCAATGGTAAACGTCTTACCGGAACCGGTAACCCCCAATAAGGTTTGGGCAGGAACGCCTTGCAGTACCCCTTCCGTCAGTTGGGCAATCGCTTCCGGTTGGTCGCCGGTAGGCTTATAATCAGATGTCAGTTCAAAATCCATAAGAGACCAGGTAAATTTGCAGGCGTAAAAGTATATATTTTCCTTTAAAAGCGAATCATTAGTCGTCATTAATCTCATTTTTGTAGACTTTTTAGTGTTAAAAAACATATTTGATGTTGTATTATTCGGCAGAAAGGCGTAAATTTGCGCGATTATTTATTGAATAAGATGAAAAAGTTTATTGTTATAGCATTATTGTCCGGCGCATTTCTTACCTCTTGTGGGGAATACAACAAGGTAATCAAATACGCTGATTATGAATATAAGTACGAAGCGGCCAAGAGTTATTTCGGCAAAGGACAATACACCAAAGCCGCTACTCTTTTGGAAGAACTGGTTACTATATTAAAAGGTACAGCCAATGCAGAGGAATCCCTTTACATGTTGGCTATGGCCTACTATAACCAGGGCGATTACATTACCGCTTCCCATTACTTTGCTAATTATTACACCACTTATCCGCGTGGAACATTTGCGGAATTGGCTCGTTTCCACTCCGGTAAGGCGTTGTTCCTGGATACACCCGAACCACGTTTGGACCAGTCAAGCACCTATAAAGCCATCCAGGAATTGCAGATGTTCATGGAATACTTCCCTGACAGCAAGCGCAAGACAGAAGCTCAGTTGATGATCTTCAATTTGCAGGACAAGTTGGTGATGAAAGATTATTTGTCGGCCAAGTTGTACTACGACTTGGGAACTTACACCGGTAATGCTTCCATGACTACCGACCGTCGTATCAACGGAAACAACTATTTGGCTTGTATTACTACGGCAGAAAATGCGTTGAAGGATTATCCTTATACCACCATGCGTGAAGAAATTTCCATCCTTTTGTTGAGAGCCAAGTATGAACTTGGAGTGGAAAGTGTATTGGAAAAGAAGGAAGAACGTATGCGTGAAGCCATTGACGAATATTATGCGTTCAAGAACGAGTTCCCTGAAAGCAAATACATGAAGGAAGTGGAACGTATCTATAAGGATGCAAGTAAGTATGTAAAGGAATTAAACGAATAACAATTATATTAAAGAACTATGGACTATAAAAAGACAAATGCTCCTACCAATACCGTTACTCGCAACATGATGGAGTTGTGCGAAGATACGGGAAACGTATATGAAACAGTAGCTATTATTGGTAAACGTTCCAATCAGATTGCTGTGGAGATGAAGAATGACCTTTCAAAGAAGTTGAAGGAATTTGCTTCATACAACGATAACTTGGAAGAAGTCTTTGAAAACAGAGAACAAATTGAAATCTCACGTTATTACGAAAAGCTTCCTAAGCCAACCTTGATTGCCACTCAAGAATACATGGAAGGTAAGGTATATTATCGTAATCCGGCTAAGGAAAAAGAAAAACTTCAATAATAAGTATTTTGGTGTTGTGTCATCCTGAACGAAGGGAGGAATCGGAGACTCAATGTTGTTGTCGGTAGGTTCCTTGCGTTGCTCGGGATGACATTTTTAGTTGTATAACCTTTTATTGATATAGTATGATTCAACGAATACAATCCGTTTATTTATTGGTTGTCATGATTCTGATGATTGTGTGTTTGTGCAATCCCATCGGTTCAATCATCGACGATAACAATGCGATTTCTGCCTTTGGCAATCTGTGTATCACTCATGCTGATGGTGTGAAAGATTATGCTCCCTGGGCGTTGTTCTGCCTTCTTTTGGCGGTTGCCATCCTTTCTTTGGTAACTATTTTCCTGTTCAAGAAACGTATGCTTCAAATCCGTCTGACCATCTTTAGTACAGTCTTGTTGATTGGTTACTATGCTACTGTATTGGCATTCGTGCTGATGTTGGCAGAGAATACCTCATTTGCTCCATCTTGGCCGATTTGTTTGCCGTTGGTGGCTGTCATTCTGAATTGGTTGGCGATTCGTGGTATCGGTGCAGACGAAGCATTAGTTAAGGCGTATGACCGTTTGAGATAATAAAAGCTTATTATTCCCCTCTTGAGAGGGGATTAAGGGGTGTGTGAGACACATCTACTGATGTATATATATCATTTGCATTTCACACACCCCCTTCCCCCTCTCGAGAGGGGGAAAACACTATTTGATAATATCAAACAAATAAGTAAGTCTTACTCCGATGTAAGAATGACCGGAACGGCCAAATTCATCTTTCTTGGTACTCTTGTAGAAGTCGGACAAACCGTAATAATACCGTCCTTCCAATAGGAAGTGTCCGATTCCGGTGCTTACTTCCAACCCTCCACCACCTACGATACCATAGTCGAACTTGTTTTCTACCATCTTACCGTATTGTTGGGTAACACCATTCGGACGGGCAGATACATCCCAGTTATCACTCATCTCTTCCTTTTCACTGAGGAAAAGACCAAATTGAGGACCTAAGTTGAGGAAGAAACGAACCCCTCTGTCCGTTGCGTCTTTACCAAAAGCCAAATGAGCCAATAAAGGAATCTCCAAATAGTTCATGGTACGGCTATATGTGTTGTTGGAACCGTCTTCTATCTTTTCATCCCAACCTCGTTGGGAGTAGTTCAATTCCACTTGAATACCGCATAACATCTTGAAATACTTTTCGGAGATGTAACGGGCAGTTACCCCGAACGACATACCGTTTAAAGAGTTCTGCTTGATGCTTGGGCTGAAGTCTACTTTGCTCATGTTCAAACCACCGTTGATACCGACAGCTAAATTGTTGCGCACTTCACCCAACTGTGCCATTGCCGGTAAAGCCGAGAAACAAGCGATAACCAGCAATGTAATGATTCGGATAGGACACTTTTTCATTCAAAATCCATTTTAATCAGTTCATAGTTCTTGGTAAAGTGAACAAAGAACACTTTACGATTGATAAAGCCACCCCAGTTGTTTACCCGTTCAAATTTGAAACCGGTCTGAATCGGAGTAAGCATCATGTTGTTCATGTTTTCCTCAAAGTTGCTTCCATACTTGTGCAAGCCCTGTAAAAAGAAGAAAGCCGTATCAAAGCCTAACATACCGTATTTAGGGTAAGTATTGGCCATATCCTTGCTGAACCATCTACGATAACTTTGAGTGAACTGGATGGCAGCCGGGAAGAGGTTGTTGGTATAGAAAGAAGAGTAGAAATAAGTATCCAACTCGAAGAAACTGGACAGATGGTCGTGCGTGTAAGTCTGCCATTCCGGATAGCCGAACAACTTCATGTCGTAGTTCGGATGTTGGCGGGCTGTTACAATCATTTGCGGCAGAATCTTAATCAAAGCCACGTTCTTTCCGGAAGTGGGGATCAATACATTCTCGCGCAAAGAGTCTACGACCAGCTTCATACCGTCCGGATTGATGGATTCTCCTTTCAATTCCTTGTAAGTAATCTGCTTGTTCTTCAATTCTTCTTTCAAGCCTTTGATAAAATCGTCTTTGTCCTTGTGTCCTGTCTCCGCATCCAAGAAGATTACATTGGCATTCGGGAACTTCCGCAGATAATGTTCGTAGACTTCGGAATACAAGTACGATTGGGGGGTATTAATCTGATAAATCGAAGCATTGTTGAATACGTCATCGTTCTTTGAGGTAAAAGGTACTACCAAACGAATGTTGTTCCTCCGGGCAAAATCGGCCATCGGAGTAACCTGTTCGGTATGAGCCGGTCCGAAAATCACATCCATATTCTTCATCTCCGGCTTATTCAAGATACGATTGACAGAAGCAGTCGACTTACCGCTGTCGTAGGTGTACAAGTCGATAGATACTCCTCTTTTCTTCAAACTGTCTACGGCCATCAGGAAACCTTCATAATACTCTACCATGCGTATTTGTTCGTCCTGAGTTCCGGTACCGTCCGTATTGAAAGGCAATACAACGGCTGCTTTAATGGTACCCAACTTTCGGTTTTCTTTGCGGTTCTTGTCGAACAGTTCAGCATCGGTAGGGGCTTGGGTAGTTTCCGGAGTTTGTACCACCGGCTTTTGCGAAGTGGTTTCCTTCGGATAAGGAATACACAAGAACTTGCCTTTTTTAAGTTTTTCGGTTTTTAGTTCCGGATTGGCTTCAATCAGTTCCTGTTCGGTAATGCCGTATTCCTTACAGATACTATAGATGGTTTCTTTTCTTTTTACCTTGTGCATGTCTCTGCACTTAGGCTTCAAAGCTTCCTGTTTCTGTGGTTGGGTAGGAGTCTCTATCACCGGTTCTGACACTTTTTCCGCAACAACGGGAGGAATGGCAATGACCTGACCTACCCGGAAGTTCTTGGCACTCAGCCCCGGATTGGCCTGACAAATACGTTGGGAAGTAACCCCATAACGAACCGTCAACTTGTACAACGTTTCTCCCGGTTGGATGGTATGGAAGATTACCTTGCCGCTGTTTCCGGTTTGAGGAATCTTTAAGGCTTGGCCTACCTTGATACGTTCATCACTTCCGGGATTCAGCTTGACGATCTCTGCAATCGGAACATTGTACATGCTGGAGATGGAATACAAACTCTGTCCTTTGGTAACAGTGTGCATAAAGTGGTTGGTCGTAGATTGAGCTACCAACGTTCCGGCCGGTATTAAAGACAATACTGTCGCTAAATATAATACTTTGATGAATTTCATTGATAATCGTTCTTTAAATAGAGCCACAAAAGTACAAAAAAATCCGTTTTCTTCACATTATATAGAGGGAATACCAAAGAATATTAGGCTTTTTAATAAAATATTTCATGCAGAAACATTAAATTTGCGTACCGAAAAGTGTATGAAAGCAATAAAATGGATATGACGGAAGAAAAAGAAATAATCAATGTATATGGGGCTCGTGTACATAACCTGAAGAATATAGACGTTGAAATTCCCCGAAACAGTCTGACAGTCATTACAGGACTGAGCGGAAGCGGTAAATCTTCATTGGCTTTCGATACCATCTTTGCTGAAGGACAACGAAGATACATCGAAACGTTCTCTGCCTACGCCCGTAATTTCTTGGGAGGGATGGAACGTCCGGATGTGGATAAGATTACCGGATTAAGTCCGGTTATTTCCATCGAACAGAAAACAACCAACAAGAACCCTCGTTCTACCGTAGGAACCACGACCGAAATTTACGATTATCTACGTTTGCTTTATGCCCGAGCCGGAACAGCCTATTCCTATTTGTCGGGCGAAATGATGATTAAATATACTGAAGAACAGGTCTTAGACCTCATTTATAAAGAATATCAGGGCAAACGGGTATATCTCTTGGCTCCGTTGGTGCGTACCCGTAAAGGACATTACAAAGAGCTGTTTGAGCAGGTACGAAAGAAAGGCTATCTGTATGTTCGGGTAGACGGGGAAGTGCGTGAAATTACGCATGGAATGAAGGTAGACCGTTACAAGAACCACGATATTGAGGTAGTCATTGACAAGATGGTTGTGGCGGCGGATAAAGAAGACAAACGCTTGAAACAGAGTGTGGCAACGGCCATGCACCAGGGAGATGGGCTGATTATGATATTGGATGCTTCGACCAACGAAATTCGTCATTACAGCAAGCGGTTGATGTGTCCGGTTACAGGTTTGTCGTACAAGGAACCGGCTCCACATAATTTCTCTTTCAATTCTCCACAAGGAGCTTGTCCGAGGTGTAAAGGCTTGGGATTCGTCAACTTGATTGATATTGATAAAGTGATTCCGGATAGAAACTTATCCATTTATGAGGGAGCCATTGCACCGTTGGGAAAATACAAGTACGTGATGATTTTCTGGCAACTGGAAGCTCTTTTGGAAAAGTGGGAAATGACCATCAAGACACCCGTCAAAGAGTTTCCCGAAGAGCTCTTTGGAGAACTCCTTTACGGTTCAAACGAAAGAATTAAGATAAAAAGCAGTCTCATTCATACAACTTCCGACTATTTCACCACTTACGAAGGTATCGTGAAATACATTCAGATGATGCAGGAAAAAGATGCTTCGGCTACTGCTCAGAAATGGGCAGAACAATTTGCCAAGACCGATGTATGTCCGGAGTGTAAGGGAGCCCGCTTGAATAAGGAAGCCTTGCATTTTCGTATTCATGATAAGAACATCTACGAGTTGGCGAGCATGGACATCAATGAGCTATACGATTGGTTGGAAAACGTAGAACCTCATTTGGAAAGCAAGCAACAAAAGATAGCGGCCGAGATTCTGAAAGAGTTGAGAAGCCGATTACGATTCCTTTTGGATGTGGGGTTGGATTACTTGTCGTTGAATCGAACTTCCGTATCTTTATCGGGTGGGGAAAGCCAACGTATCCGTTTGGCCACTCAAATAGGTTCGCAGTTGGTGAATGTGCTTTATATCCTCGACGAACCGAGTATCGGTTTGCATCAGCGGGATAATCTTCGACTGATCAATTCCTTGAAGAAGTTACGCGATACCGGAAACTCGGTCATTGTAGTAGAGCATGACAAGGACATGATGCTATCGTCCGACTACATCATCGACATGGGGCCGAAAGCCGGTCGATTGGGTGGGGAAGTGGTATTTGAGGGAACTCCTCAAGCCATGCTTCAGAAAGATACACTGACTTCACAATACCTTACGGGAAAGATGAAGATCGAAATCCCGACCGAACGAAGAAAAGGGAACGGTAAGTTGCTTTGGATTAAGGGGGCGAAAGGAAACAACCTCAAGAATGTAGACGTAGCGTTTCCGCTTGGCAAGTTGATTTGTGTAACCGGAGTATCGGGTAGTGGGAAGTCGACGCTGATAAATGATACCTTACAACCGATTCTTTCTCAACATTTCTACCGTTCGTTGCAGGATCCGTTGCCTTACGATGCGGTGGAAGGGTTGGAATATATAGATAAGGTAGTCAATGTAGACCAATCGCCGTTAGGACGTACTCCACGTTCCAATCCGGCTACCTATACAGGTGTTTTTTCGGACATTCGTAACTTGTTCGTTAATTTGCCGGAAGCCAAGATTCGAGGCTATAAACCCGGACGTTTCTCGTTCAATGTAACCGGAGGTCGATGTGAAACCTGTGGAGGAAACGGTTACAAGACCATTGAGATGAATTTCCTTCCCGATGTGCTTGTTCCTTGTGAAGCTTGTCATGGCAAGCGATACAACCGCGAAACATTGGAGGTACGCTTCAAAGGAAAATCCATTGCCGACGTGCTGGACATGACCATTAACCGGGCAGTAGAGTTCTTTGAGAATGTTCCGAATATCCTGAATAAAATTAAGGTATTGCAAGATGTGGGGTTAGGATACATCAAATTAGGTCAGCCCTCTACAACGTTGTCGGGTGGAGAAAGCCAACGAGTGAAATTGGCTACCGAACTATCCAAACGAGACACCGGAAAGACTGTCTATATCTTGGACGAACCGACTACCGGCCTTCATTTTGAAGACATTCGGGTATTGATGAATGTCTTGAACCGCTTGGTAGACAAAGGGAATACAGTAATCGTCATCGAACATAACTTGGATGTCATTAAACAAGCCGACTATATTATTGATATGGGACCGGAAGGAGGAAGAGGGGGAGGTCAGGTACTTTCTACCGGTACTCCGGAAGAAGTGGCTGAAAGTACGAAGGGATACACTCCGAAGTTTATTAAAGAGGAATTGAAGTAATGTCTTCCCCTCTCGAGAGGGGGATAATAAAAAAGAAAAGCAATGAAAGAAAAAATAAACAAAACCAATGTAGCCCGTCTGATGGATAAGGCAAAGGTAAAATACGAACTCATTCCATACGAAGTGGACGAGAACGATTTGAGTGCCCCTCATGTAGCCGAGAGCTTGGGAGAGAACATCGAACAAGTGTTCAAGACATTGGTATTGCATGGAGAGAAATCAGGTTATTTCGTATGTGTCATTCCCGGTGAGCATGAAGTCGATTTGAAGTTGGCAGCCAAAGTTTCGGGAAATAAGAAATGCGACCTTATCCCGATGAAGGAATTGCTTCCACTGACCGGATACATTCGGGGAGGCTGTTCACCCATTGGCATGAAGAAACATTTTCCGACTTATATTCACGAAACTTGTCTGAATTTTCCCTATATCTTTGTCAGTGCCGGAGTACGTGGATTGCAAATAAAACTGACACCCCAAGACTTCATTCAGCAGTCAAAAGCGACCGTTTGCGGCCTTTTCAACGAATAAATCAGCAAAAAGAGCCACTTTCGTGGTTCTTTTTTTTCTCATTTCGGTAATTGTCTTATCTTTGCAACATAAAATGAATATTAATCACTAACTAAAATCTTAATTTATGTTTGAAGGACAACCCAAAGGGTTATACGCATTAGCGTTGGCTAACACGGGCGAACGATTTGGTTACTATACCATGTTGGCCGTATTCGTGTTGTTCCTGCAGGCTAACTTCGGCTTCTCAGCCGCTACTGCAGGTACTATTTATTCTACATTCTTAGGTCTTGTTTACTTTATGCCGTTGTTCGGTGGTATGGCTGCCGATAAGTTGGGCTATGGTAAAATGGTAACAATTGGTATCACCATCATGTTCCTCGGTTATTTGCTGTTGGCATTACCGTTGGGAGCTAACACATTGGCTATTATTGCTATGGGTGGTGCTTTGTTGCTTATCTCTGTGGGTACAGGCTTGTTTAAGGGTAATTTGCAGGTAATGGTAGGTAACCTTTACGATGAAGCCAAATACTCTAATAAGCGTGATGCTGGTTTCAGTGTGTTCTACATGGCTATCAACATCGGTGCGATGTTTGCTCCGACTGCCGCTATCGAAATCATGAAGTGGGCTCAAACTTCATTAGGGGTAACTGAAGCCGACTCTTATCACTTTGCTTTCGGTGTAGCTTGCCTTTCTTTGATTGCTTCTATCTTGATTTACTATGCTTTCCGTAGCACATTTGCTCACACCGACCGTAGCAAGAAATCAGCTGCAGCAGGTAATTCAAACGTGAAGGAACTTACTCCGGCTGAAACAAAGGAACGTATCGTATGTCTCTGCTTGGTATTCGCAGTAGTTATCTTCTTCTGGATGGCATTCCACCAGAACGGTGCAACGTTGACATACTTTGCTCGTGACTATACGGCTACTACTTCTACCGGCATTGAAAGCATGGCATTCGATGTAGTTAACTTGGTATTCGGTATCTTCATTGTTTACGGTTTGTTTGGTTTGTTCCAGAGCAAGACAGGTAAAGGTAAGGGTATCTCTGCTGCTGTGATTGCTGCTGCAGTAGGTGGTTTGATTTACAAATACAATGGTTTGCCGGAAGTAACAGAAGTTAGCGCACCTATCTTCCAACAGTTCAATGCTTGCTTTGTGGTAGCTTTGACTCCGGTTTCTATTGCTATCTTCGGTGCTTTGGCTAAGAAAGGCAAAGAACCTTCAGCTCCTATGAAGATTGGTTTGGGGATGTTGGTAGCTGCTGCTGCTTATGTATTGTTGACTATGGGATCACTCGGTTTGCCGGCTCCTGAATTGGATGCTGCTGGTCAGCCAATGCACATGGCAGACATTTCTCCAAACTGGTTGATTTCTACTTACCTTGTATTGACATTCGCTGAATTGTTACTTTCTCCGATTGGTATTTCATTCGTAACAAAGGTAGCTCCTCCGAAGTATGCAGGTATGATGATGGGTGGCTGGTTCGTTGCTACTGCTATCGGTAACTTCCTTGTAGCTATTCCTTCGTTGATGTGGGGTGCTTCATTGACCGTTGTATGGGGTGTATTGACAGGTATCTGCTTGGTAGCTGCTCTCTTCATCTTCGTGATCTTGAAGCGTTTGGAAAAGGT
>JAFTSK010000145.1 GCA_017467385.1 Bacteroidaceae bacterium | reverse complement strand
CATGTCGTTCGTATAATAGAATGGATCAATACATACGGCATGAGGCAACACCGCCACCGCATCGTTTACAATCTTCTTATTGTTTTCGGGGAGCTGAACGGAAGTGAACACTACATACTTGCCCTCGTCTGTTTTTTCGATGAAGTTGGAAATCAAGCTTTCGGGCAAAACTTCCGCATCGTAGAGTGATTCGGCTTCATAATCCGATTCCACCATCATAAAGAAAGGTTCGAACATGACCGGATCAAGGTCGTTTTCATTGGCTGCCTTTGTGATTTTCTTACGAACATCGGCGATACGTTCTTCTGTCCAATATGCTTTCCAACGAGCAATGCGTTCTTCCTGCATTTCCAACGGAATGAACAATTCCGAAGCTTTGGAATATTGTTGCAGAACACCTTCTTGCTTCAATGAGTCAAGGGTGGCAATGATAGCCTTGTTATAAACCAATGCTTCATCCAAATCTTCTGATGTAGCCGCATAATATTGAGTAGCAAAGCCTGTACTGTTCTTTTCTTCGTACAGTTGTCTGGACTGAATCACTTTCGGTTCGTTATAACCAATGTTTCTTAAATCGCTGTCGAACGTTACCCAGCCGGCCGTAAAGAAACAAACCACGCAAATAAGTTCCAATGCTATTCGCACCCCTCGTTTTTCATCCAACGGATAGGAGTTAATCTTATCCAACACTTTGAAAGCCTTGTCAGAACGACGATTGCTTTTCGGGCGGAAGAAATGCGGCAAGAAGATAAGAGCAAACAAGGTCGTTCCTACCATTGCAAACGAAGCAAATAAGCCGAAATCCTTCAACAGTTCGCTTTCTGTGAACAGCAATCCCAAGAACGCACCGATAGTGGTCAAGCAGCCCAAGATAACTGGAGTAGACTGGTCTTTCAAGATTTGAATCGGATCACTCACGTACTTGGAGTGTGTCAGCACATGAAGACAATAGCTCAAAGCCACCCCCATCACAATGGCTCCGATTCCCATCGCCATCAAGGACATACCTCCCTTGATCCAATAGATACAAGACAAACCAAAGAACACTCCATAAACCACTGGAGACAAAAGCATAAATAAGGTAGACTTGTTGCGGAAACAATAGCCAAGCACCACACAGATAACCACCAATGACAAACCAACTGTCAGCAACAAGTCGCTTTTGATTTGACGGGAATTGAAGACGCTATTGACCGGAGAACCATGAAAATACACCTCTATATCCGGATGAGCCGCCTTAAAGTTTTCGATTTCTTCTTCCAAGAAATCAATGAGCAAAGTTCCCGACTTGGAATCAAACGAACCAAAATTCGGAGCAAGGAAAGCCAATGCTACGGTTGAATCAGGCACAAACAAATGACCATCTATCAAGGTAAATCCGCCAGCTCCGTCGGTCATGGCCTGTCCTTTGCCCATCAATGCCATTCGCAAAGCGGCCGGATCCTGCCCAACCATCGTGGTCTTATTGCCCTCTTCGTCTTCCATCACCAAGTCATAGTTCAAGGCCATTTGGTAATCAATCGCCTCTTGTGTCAACAGAGAATCAAAGCTTTCATAGCATGACTCGTCCACAAACGTAGGTACATGTGTCAACGCATAATCCAGGCCATTGATAACTAAATCATCATCAATCCGATGAAGCACATTCGCAATGTAATGATTGGCCGTATCCTTTTCCAACAAACCTTCCACCAATTCATCGCAATATTCCGCCAATGTTTCTGGAGCCACAGCCTCTTCCGAAGCCGAAGTCAACTGAATGAATATTTTATCCTTGACTCGCAAATTGCCAAAAGCCAAGCCGCTTTCTGTAGCCGCATCTGTTTGAGGCAACAGCTTGGCAATATTTTCTTCGTATTGCACTTTGGAGCCAAAGTACACAAAAATCACCGAACTGAGAATCAACAGTCCGTACATCAATGCTTTTCTTTTGTTAAAGAAGCGATAGATTGCTATGAATATTTTGTCCATTTCTTTAAAAAGTTGCTTGATTTATCCATCTCCCCTCTCAAAAAGGGGGCTTGCATTTCAAACCGATTCTTATAATTCTTTTACCCAATAACCGTCAGCTCCGCTTTCAGATCGAGATAAACCTCTTCCCCTTTGCCGATGGTTGCTTTCAACTTATAGGCCTCCCCCTTTTCCTCTAAATGTATCATCACTTCAACTTGCGGATGCTGCACGGGAGTTACGAGGGTGGTCAGTCGGCATTGTTGTAAATTGGCCAAGAACAAAGGTTTTCCTGCCACTTGCTCTGCACATTCCTTGACCATCTGAATATTGCATACACCCGGCGAGACCGGCTCTCCAGGGAAATGTCCTTGATAAACCTGACAGTCCGGACGAAGGGAGATTTGAAAGAGTATGACTCCATCTTCCCTCGTTATGACTTCATTGATGGTATAATAGTCTTTTATCAGCATACTTATTCTTATTTACCCCCTCTTGAGAGGGGGAAGGGGGGGGTGTGAAATACACCAATAGGGTATTCATCAGTGAATGTGTCTCACACACCACTTAATCCCCTCTCAAGAGGGGAAACTTTTTTATTCATTAAAATGTTTCTTCTTCCATTCGGCCAAAAAAGGCGGACACGAAGGTTCAAATTCTCCTTCATGAGTAGTGAACAGCTGGGTAGATTCTGCCGTAAAGACCAACGCATTGTCGGATTCTTTTCGGATTTCATAATCGAACACCAATTTTGCCCCTTTGGTTGGTCGGCAAGTAATGGTTACTAACAGCACATCGTCTACCGTAGCCGTTTGATGATAACGCATCTTGATGTCGAACATCGGAGCCAGATAGCCGCTGTCGTAAATATACATATATTCCAATCCATATTTACGTCCGAAAGCCTCGCGAGCATCTTCCATATAAGTGATGTAATGGCCATGCCACACCATCTTGATGGAATCGACTTCCGAAAAACGCACTTGCACCCGTATTGTTTCACTCAATGCCATTTCAATCCCCCTTTATAAATATCTTCATTTGGCAAGTAGCCAACACTTCTTCTCCTGATTTGGTTTCAGCCGCAATCAGCGTTACGCCGGCAGCTTCGCCAAGCACCCGAAGGTTAGTATGAAGGAACTCCCCGACTTTCGGCATACGGACAATTTTGAATTTCTTCACCTCGCCGATAAAGCCCAACTTAGGCGATTCGCCCTGAGTATAAGGTGCATAGCCGGCAAAGGCCGCCGCCGACTGAGCCACATGTTCAATCATACCCGGTTCACGAAGAAAGCCTCCCTCACAAAAAAGATTACCCGACTGTACATGAAGACCGGTCTCTGCACTTTGTTCATCGGCACAGAAAAAAGTGTCTACCATGACAATTGGGTTTCGTTGAGGAATCAGCTTATACAGCCCTTCCCCTACAAGCAATGGTTCTGTCATAAAAACTTCGTTTTTTGAGTTGTGAATTATGAGTTTGAATTACAACTCAAAACTCATAATTCAAAACTCATAACTTTTAAGCTGTTCTTTCAGCAATAAAGTCGTAAAGAGCCTGGAAAGTCTGAACTTGTGTCATTTCAGCTCCCTTAATCTTTACACCGAATTCTGATTCAATCAAAGCAACCATGTCTACCAAACTCAAGCTATCGAGTTGGAGTGTTTCCTTGATGTTTGCTTCTGGAGTGATGTCAGATACTTCGATTTCAAATTCTTCAGCCAATGTTTCGTTGATTTTTGCAATCAATTCGTTCTTTTCCATTTTT